>JALUXV010000510.1 GCA_027013165.1 Alteromonadaceae bacterium | reverse complement strand
GCTCATCTAAAATAACCAATTCAGGTTCATGAATAACCGCACGGGCAATAGATATTTTCTGCTTCATCCCTGAAGAAAAGTTTTCAGCACGACGCTCTAAAAAGCTATGCATGTCGAGAAGGTCAGCCATCTCAGAAATTCGTGCTGCAATGACGTTATCTTCAATACCGTGCAATTGTCCAAAATAAGCGATATTTTCTCGCCCTGTAAGACGCCCGTACAAACCTGTCGAACTGGACAAGAAGCCTATTTTCTTTCTGGCGATAAGAGGGTTTTCTAGTACATTCTCGCCAGCAATTTTCACTTTACCGGCATCAGGTGTAAGTGCCGTAGACAATATGCGTAAAGAGGTAGTTTTACCCGCACCGTTCGGTCCAAGTAACCCAAGTACCTGACCTTTTTCACAGGTAAATGATACATCTCGCACAGATTGAAAATAGCGACCTTGTAATCTCGGGTCCTTCTTCTCTTGTTCACTTAGCTTTTTTGGGTTTTCTACGGTAAACCGCTTTGCCAAGCCCGATATTTCTATCATCTTTGATTCCCTTTTCTATCGTTAGTTATATTACGCTCGTCACGCTATGTAATTAGGTAACGCGCGTACGTTAACTTGCTGTTTTGTCGTTAGTATCAACAACACTCTATTCTATTAGTCCTATGATGTATGTTTTTATTACATACTCTTTGAATCTTTTTATTTATAGACCTTAACTACTGATTCTGAAAAGAAAAAGGCCAGTAGTCTTAATACTACTGGCCTTTCAATCGTTATAACTTGTCCGCAGAAAAACGCGGAGCTTTTATTTAAGGTGCTTCCGCTTCATCATCGCTTGGTAACTCTTCTTCAGCCTTTAGTGATTTAGACAAAAGCAACTCAGCGCGAATTTTCTGTTCAATCTCGTTGGCAATTTCAGGGTTTTCTTTTAAGAACTTCATCACATTAGCTTTACCTTGACCAATGCGATCCCCTTTATAGCTGTACCAAGCACCTGCTTTGTCTACCAGCTTTTGCTTAACACCTAAATCGATAAGCTCTGCTTCTTTACTAATACCCTCACCATAGCGAATCATAAATTCAGCTTGCTTGAACGGCGGCGCAACTTTGTTTTTAACCACTTTGACTCGGGTTTCGTTACCTACGACTTCGTCACCTTCTTTAACCGCACCAATACGACGAATATCTAAGCGTACAGAAGAATAGAATTTAAGTGCATTACCACCCGTTGTTGTTTCAGGGTTACCGAACATAACGCCAATCTTCATACGAATTTGGTTGATGAAGATACACAGCGTGTTCGAGCGCTTAATGTTAGCCGTTAACTTACGCAGTGCTTGCGACATCAAACGCGCTTGCAAACCCACGTGAGAATCACCCATATCACCTTCAATTTCAGCTTTCGGCGTTAGCGCCGCAACTGAGTCAACAATCACAACATCAACCGCACCAGAGCGAACTAACATGTCACAAATTTCTAGTGCTTGCTCACCCGTATCTGGCTGAGATACCAACAAATCGTCAATATTAACGCCCAACTTTCCAGCATATACGGGGTCTAGCGCGTGCTCGGCGTCAACGAATGCACAAGTTTTACCAGCACGTTGTGCCTCGGCAATAACTTGAAGTGTAAGGGTTGTTTTACCTGAGGACTCAGGCCCGTAAATTTCAACAACACGACCACAAGGAAGGCCACCTATGCCCAACGCGATATCAATGGTGAGTGAACCAGTGGAAATAGCTTCAATATCCATGGCTTGGTTATCACCCAAGCGCATGATGGCTCCTTTACCAAATTGTTTTTCAATTTGTCCAACGGCGGCGGATAAGGCTTTAGATTTGTTGTTGTCCACGGAGCGATCCTCTGGAGTAATAATTAATTTTGGATTGGCATACTACCAACGAGTGGATGCATTCTATACTGTACAGGCATACAGTTTCAATACAGTAATTAAAATTTATTTTGATCACTTTTGAATGCTTTCGCTAAACGTAGGTATCTACACCCAATATAAGCTGAAGCTCTTCACGTCGCTCTTCTCGCTCTAAACTTGCATATGCATCAAGGGCTCGGCGTGCTTTGAAATTTGACTGTTGATCGTAAGAAACATTGTTTTGTCGTTGGAACTGGTCGGCTTGCTCAAATGCCTCGGCACTCTGGCGCACTACCACTTGAGTGCGAGGGTACTCCGTTGTTTGACGGTTTTGTTCTTGCTGACGATTAACCTCATCCCGCTGTGGCTCTCGAACAGGCGGGTTAACTACCAGCGCATTTTGAGCGGCAACAAGCCCAGACTCAAGCTCCACAGTATTTTCCGGTTAATGAAGGTAATTCTTGAGTATAGAAGGGTTCCAAAACTTTTGCCTACAGCCTTGGAATCGGGAGAGTAAGATCACGCTAAAAAGTCGTTACACCTAGCAATCACATAGTCGACAGCTTGCTCTCTCACCGCTTCTCTATCACCACTAAATAGCATTTTTGCTGCACTGGTATTTCCGTTAAATGAGAAACCAAACCACACGGTTCCTACTGGCTTTTCAGCACTACCACCACCGGGCCCAGCAATACCACTTACACTCACAGCTACTTGTGCTCCACTATTGGCAGCAACACCCTGAGCCATCTCAATAACGGTTTGTTCAGACACAGCACCATATTGAGTTAAGGTTTGTTTAAGTACGCCTAATTGCTGGTGCTTAGCGTCATTGGAATAGGTCACCCAAGACACATTAAACCAGTCTGAACTTCCAGACACACTGGTAAAGGCATAAGCCAAGCCGCCACCAGTACAGGATTCAGCACAAGAAATCGTCCACCCTCTTTGCCGTAGCTGTTCACCTAAAGCCAATACTGATTGTGTTCTTGTCGTCACCACTCGATCTCCAGCACATCCATAGTTAAAAGACATATTAATACTTGTTGCCCCATCAGGCATTACTTAAAATGCCGTTTTGATTTTTGATCTATAGAATCTCTTACTAGTGGTTCAACGCAAACGTCAATACAATTTATGAGGGGAGTTGGTGTTTTATAAAACCTTCCGCAGCAAGGATGCTGCGGCAGAGCGCCCATGGATGGGTTAACCGCGAGTTTTATAAAACGCCAACTTCCCTCTCAAAGGTTGAAAATTCGAGTCGGCAATAGCCTGTTGTTCTAACGTCAACCTAGTGAGAAGAATATGCTCATACAAAACCCTCCGCAGCAGGGATGCTGCGGCGGAGCATCCAAGGATGGGTTTACAGCGAGTTTGGTATGAGCATATTCTTGTCACTGTGAACCCGCTAATCAACGCAGTAACCAAACGAGGCATTTTTTGGAAACACACACTCCCATGATGCGCCAATACTTGGCAATTAAGGCGCAGCACCCCACTATTTTACTCTTCTATCGCATGGGCGATTTCTATGAATTGTTTTACGACGATGCCAAAAAAGCTGCGGAGTTACTCGATATCTCATTAACCGCGAGAGGAAAGTCTGGCGGCGAGCCCATCCCAATGGCAGGTGTACCTTTTCACGCAGTAGAAAGCTACTTAGCCCGTTTAGTGAAAATGGGAGAATCTGTTGCCATTTGCGAACAGGTGGGTGATCCAGCCACGAGTAAAGGCCCTGTGGAACGACAAGTACAGCGCATTGTGACTCCCGGTACTGTGACTGACGAAGCTTTACTTGAAGAACGCCAAGACAATGTGCTTGCGGCGGTTTGCGGTAATGAAGACTGCTTCGGCTTATCCGCATTAGACATTACTAGCGGGCGCTATATTGTGACTGAGTGCGAATCAGTCGAGGCACTACAAGCCGAGCTTCAGCGATTAAACCCAGCAGAACTGCTTTACCCTGAAAGCTTCGCTTGCATGCACGCCATCGAACACAGAAAAGGCTTGCGCCGTCGTCCAGAATGGGAGTTCGATGAAGACACCGCCACTAGCCAACTCAATAAACAGTTTCAAACCAAAGAACTAACTGGGTTTGGCGTTACTGACATCACACTCGGCTTAGGTGCTGCGGGATGTGTACTTCAATATGTCAAAGATACACAGCGTACCACGCTGCCCCACATTCGCAGTATTCAAAAAGAACAACAAGACAGCCGTGTGCAATTAGATGCTGCAACACGGAGGAACCTTGAAATCACCCACAATCTTTCGGGTGGACAAGACAACACCCTGTTTAGCGTAATAGATACCACTACCACTGCAATGGGTAGCCGCTTATTGCAGCGCTATTTACACGCCCCGATTACCGACATGCATGAGCTATCTAGCCGTCAAGACGCTATACAAGTGCTTATGGATAACGGTTTCGACGCAATTACAGACGGGTTAAAAACCATAGGTGACATTGAGCGTATCATGGCGCGCCTAGCACTTCGCTCAGCAAGGCCCAGAGACTTCGCCCGATTGAGAAATGCGCTAAATACACTGCCTGAATTACAAAGCGCATTAAAAGAGTATGACATACCACTCATCAACCAGCTCGCACATGTGATCAATGAGTACCCTGAATTACAGGCACTGCTCACAAGTGCAATTATAGACAACCCACCCGTAGTGATCCGCGATGGCGGTGTTATTGCACAAGGTTATAATAGCGAACTTGATGAGCTTCGCGCATTGTCTCAAGGCGCAACAGATTACCTTGATGCGTTAGAGCAACGAGAGCGTGAGCGCACTGGCGTATCAACATTAAAAGTCGGCTATAACAAGGTACATGGCTTTTTTATAGAGATGAGCAGGGCCACGAGTGGTAGTGCACCAGCAGATTATATTCGCCGACAAACACTCAAAAACACGGAACGCTTTATTACCCCTGAGCTAAAAGAGCACGAAGACAAAGTCCTCACTAGTCAGGGCCGTGCTTTAGCGTTAGAGAAACAGCTGTATGAAGCGTTGTTTGATCATATTGCGCCTCAGCTGAATAACCTGATAGATACTGCCGGAGCATTAGCAAAACTAGATGTACTTTGTTGCTTCGCAGAGCGTGCGTTAACTCTTGATTGGTACCGCCCCACGTTAACCTCAAATACAGAGATAACTTATGATGCCGGCCGACATCCTGTGGTAGAAAACGTGATGGAAGGGCCTTTTATTGCCAACCCACTTACACTGTCAGACCAACAACGCATGCTAATAATTACCGGCCCTAACATGGGCGGTAAATCAACTTACATGCGCCAAACCGCGCTTATCGTGTTACTTGCGTATGTTGGCTGTTTTGTCCCTGCGCAAAATGCTCAGATAGGTAAGGTCGATAGAATCTTTACCCGTATTGGCGCCTCTGATGATTTAGCCTCTGGCCGCTCTACCTTCATGGTAGAAATGACAGAAACAGCCAATATTCTTCACAACGCCACCGAACACTCTTTAGTTTTGATGGACGAAATCGGCCGCGGTACTAGCACTTATGACGGACTGTCGTTGGCATGGGCCTGTGCGAGCTATTTAGCGTCATCAATCAATGCTTATACTTTGTTCGCCACTCACTATTTTGAGCTAACTGAACTGCCTGATAGCTTACCTAAGGTAACCAACGTGCATCTTGATGCCCTTGAACATGAAGATACCATTCGCTTCATGCATGCTGTAGAGACGGGCGCAGCAAGTAAAAGCTTTGGGTTACAAGTTGCCCAGCTCGCAGGCGTTCCACAAACGGTTATTCGCGCGGCAAAAACCAAACTAAAAGCGCTGGAACAAAGCTCAACTGATGCTCCTGTGTCGAAATCAGTACAAAGTCACGGTACTCAATCTGGCCAAGCAGAGATTATTTTTAACGACAAACCTCACCCAGTCATCGATGCTTTAGATCAGGTATCTCCCGATGAACTCACGCCGCGACAGGCATTAGACCTCATATACACCCTTAAGCGCCTATCAAAAGCATAAATCTGGGGCGATTTCATGGGCAAACACATTTGTTTGCCCCGTGAATTTTGCGTATACTATTACGCCGTCCAAAGTGCTTGTAGTGGTCTTCTCTCACTGCTCGCATTATTACCCAAATATCCAACGTCTTAGGTTTCGCATGACAAATTATATTTTCGTCACCGGTGGTGTCGTTTCATCACTAGGTAAAGGTATTGCTGCTGCATCATTGGCTGCAATTTTAGAGGCTCGTGGGCTCACCGTTACCATGTTAAAACTCGACCCTTACATTAATGTCGACCCCGGTACTATGAGTCCAATCCAACACGGTGAAGTATTCGTTACGGACGACGGTGCAGAAACAGACTTGGACTTAGGTCACTACGAACGTTTTATTCGTACCCGCATGAGCAAGCGCAACAACTTCACCACTGGACGGGTGTATGAAGAAGTACTTAAGCGCGAAAGACGCGGAGACTACCTAGGCGCGACCATTCAGGTTATCCCTCATATCACCAACGAAATTAAGCGCCGTGTTATCGCTGGTGCTGAAGGCCACGATGTGGCAATTGTTGAAGTTGGCGGAACTGTAGGTGATATCGAATCACAACCTTTCTTAGAAGCTATTCGTCAGCTTGGCACAGAAGTGGGTCGCGAACGCGCAATGTTCATGCACCTTACACTAGTTCCATATCTGCCAGCATCTGGCGAAGTAAAAACTAAGCCTACTCAGCACTCGGTAAAAGAGCTGCGTTCAATCGGTATTCAACCTGACATTTTGGTGTGCCGCTCAGTAGGAGCACTACCCACCAGTGAACGTTCTAAAATTGCGCTGTTCACTAACGTTGCCGACAAAGCGGTAATCTCACTTAAAGACGTAGACAGTATCTATCGCATTCCTGCGGCCCTTAAGGCACAAGGTATGGATCAGTTGGTTGTGGACCGTTTTGGTCTTGAATGTAACGAAGCAGATCTTACTGAATGGGAACAAGTGCTTTATTCTGAGTCTAACCCCACCGGCGAAGTTAACATTGGTATGGTAGGCAAATATGTGGAGCTTCCTGACGCATATAAGTCGGTGAATGAAGCGCTTAAACACGCTGGCCTTA
>JALUXV010000509.1 GCA_027013165.1 Alteromonadaceae bacterium | reverse complement strand
CATTGGCGCGCGTGGGTGTAATTGCCTTTGTCTATGGCTAACCATGCATTTTCGGCGTGTTTTGCCGACGCTTGTAGCTGGGTTTCCCATTGTTTTTTCTGCGTAAACCATACTGATTTAAAAGGCACCATGGGGGTTCGCATAGTGTTAAAGTGGTTTAACCATTGGTCGCCGTTATTACCTGTGGCGTAGGTGTCTAACACCCGTTGGTGTTTTACCCTAAGCTGGCGGGCGTAAACTACATAACATAATAATATCAACACAAGGGCAGCCGCTACATAACTGCTAGTGTAAGGCATACCACTGCGGGTAAAGGTGTAAACCCGAGTGCGTTCGTTATAGCTGGGTAGCACAGCAATACCTTGGGTGTCGAAAAAGTCCACTAATACCGCTTGAACTTGGCTAGCGTTTACGTTGGTAACAAAGCGATACGTAGCAGAACCAATGCTATGCAGTAATTGCGCTTCACTGTCGAACCGGTTAATTAAGTCTAAACGTTTCGCCCTGTCGCTGCTGGCAAGCTTGCTGTAAGCCTGTTGTAATTCACTTTGCGCAAATGTAGAAAACGTAATGGTGTAACGGTAGTATTGCTGAATAAGGCTAAGGTTTTCTGCTAAAACATAACCCACGTCTTGTGCTGTGGCGTTGGCCTTATCTTCAAGCCATGCGTTGTAACAGCCTTGACGGCAATTTACCGGTAAATCGGTAAAGGTATTGGTGGTGTTAAATGTATCTTGATACGAGCCTAAGTCTACATCTACAAATTGCCCTTTTACTTCAACCTTGTATTCAGTAATGGCTGTACGTTGTCGCGAGGTAACATTAACGTGGTAATACAACACTAGCGACACCGGACGTTTGGCACTAAACGAGGCTTTGCGTATGTCGTTTATAGAAAGCTGACTGCAACTTTCTTTTATGCAGTTTGCAACACCAATGGCCTGTGGTTGATAAACATCGTGATTTAACTGAGTAAGTTGCCGGCTTAGTTCTAACTGCACTGCTTGATACAAGGGTTGAGTGTCTTGAGTAATATCCGCCGAAGGCTCGGGCAACACAACCACTTGCCACGGGTTTTGCGCATAAACCATAGTAGGAAATGCACAAAGCATTGCCAGTACAAATACTAATGGTGTGCGAGTGAATAAGTGCATTTATGCGTTCCTTACTGCGAATTCCTGTATCAAAAGCATACTACCGTTATCTTCAGATAATATACATATTAAGTGCTACGCGAAAATACTATATTCTCAAACAAGCGTTTGCGAAGTTGCCATGTTTCTCCGTGACTGGCGTGACCAATCCAACTAGCAATACGTTGTTTTAGTTCAGTGGTAGTTAGCGCTCCTTTTGAATAGTTATTTTTAAGCGTTAATAATTTGCGCTGCATTCTGTACCCATTTTGATTACGCAACCAACGTTTTGCTGGTGTTACCTTGTAGCCCAGTACATCTACCTTTTCTTTAGTTAAAAAAATGTGACTCTTGTTCTTATGCAGCCTTAGCTTTAGCGCCTTTAAAGTGTTATCTACTAATAACTTACTACTCCATAACTGATTTTTACTGTTGCCCAGTATAAATAAATCATCTACATAACGAAGGTAACTAATGTTCGGGGTCGCCACTAATTTGCGGTCTAAGTCGTTTAGGTACAAATTGGCAAGTATTTGAGAGGTTAGATTTCCGATAGGTAGTCCAACACTTTCCTGTGCGTTTGCTTTGCCATTGTCGATTATTGCGCATAAAAGGTCGAAGGTATTTCCCGTGCCCAATAAGTTTGCTATTTGTTTTTTCAGCACGAAATGATTAATTGAAGGAAAGTAGCGCTGAATATCCATTTTTAGTACGTAAGCATATTTTTTTGACTGCTCTTGGTAGTAGTCAACAGCTTGGTGCACTCCTTTCCCTTTTCTGCATGCATATGAATGGTTAATAAATTGCTTGTCGATAAGTGGTTCAAGAATATTCATTAAGGCGTGATGAATCACTCTGTCTCTAAATGGGGCAACAGAGATAATTCGTGCTTTTTTATCGTATATTTCAAATTGGCGGTAATTACCGGGGAAATATGTAAAGTTAACTAGCTGTTCACGAAGCACCCAAAGCTCTGACTCTAGGTTAAAGCTAAATTCGGCTACGTCTGGCCGGCTTCTCTTTCCTTTGGCGGCATTTTGATACGCTTGATGTATATTGTTAATATTACAAACCTGCGTCCATATGTCATCAATTAGCGGGAGTTGTCGCATGAGCGCTGCCACCCTCCAACTTGCCGACCAATGTTCTCGATTAGCTCGCTACCAAAGTTATATTTTCGCTTATCAATAACCTTAAGTTCATAGCTTAATCGCCACAAATGGCGAAGTACTGCTGTTTGTTGGTTTGCTTGTATTAGCAATGCACCTCTTTGCTTGTTGGCATAGTAAGCTTGTGTGGCTAGTGAAAGAATGTCGAGTAAGGCGCTTTCTATTCTTTCGCCCAAGGTGAATCTTCGATTGCGAGGGAATTTATCTAGCTGGGGAATAACCCACTTTAAGCATTGGTGACATTGCTCAACTATTTGAGGTGATTGCAAAGTAAACTCCCTGTTAGCTAGTTAAAAAAGGGGAACATCCCTGTCAGCACTATTTTCCGCTCCCTTCCTGCGAGGGAAGGACTACCATCATGGACACCCTATAAATACGCTTGGTATATCCGTAAACAAACCAACTCTGATAATTATATAGAGCGGACTGGGCAAGCCGAAAGCCGTTGTTGTTGTTTCGTTTCGCGCGTTCGTTCCTGTTTCGGTTAGCCGAACGCAGGTTGTCTGGTTTGTTGTTCCAAGACCCACCGCGCAGCACGGCAGCAACAAGGCGAAGGCCTGATGGCAGCCCTGTAAAAAATAAAAATCGCCCAAAGGCTAACGCCTTTGGGGTAAAAGTCGCTAAAGCGACAAAAAATAATCCACGCCTATGGCGTGTCCTGGGCAAGCCGAAAGCCGTTGAAGAAGTTACGATTCGCAAGTTCGTTCCTGCTTCGGATAGCCGAACGCAGGTAGTCTGGTTTGTAGTCCCAAGACCCACCGCGCAGCACGGCACGGCTGCAATCCCCACCATTACTATTCATCCAAGCGCTGCCATTGCTGGGGGCACCTTGATAATTGCCGTGCCAGCAATCTTGCGTCCACTCCCACACATTACCGTGCATGTCGTACAACCCAAAAGCGTTAGGTTTGAATGATGCTACCGGCGCAGTTTGCTCTCCATAACCATCGTTACAATTTGTGTTACGCCAACTGTAATCTGTTGATAGGTCTGCGCCATTGGCGTAATCACATAGCTGACTTTCATTGTTACCAAAGTGGTATTTGTTTGTACTTCCTGCCCGTGCTGCATACTCCCATTCAGCCTCGGTTGGTAAGCGGAATTGTTGCCCTGTTAGCGCATTTAACCAATCAATAAACTTATTGGCATCGTTATGGCTAACACATACTACGGGGTGACTATTATTTTGCCTGTGACCTTCCATGGTTACATTGCGCCAGTTTATACCTTCACGATAGGCCCATTCGGGGTCTGCTCCCCGCTCATAGGTGACGCAACCCTCTGCGCCTCCATAATTGCGTTCAGCATCTGTTTGGTAGCCTGTAGCGTCAATAAACGCGGTGAACATGCCTTTTGTTACTTCGGTTTTCATCAATTTGAATGACGCAATATTAACCCTGTGTATGGGTTTTTCTCTGTCTGTTGTATTGCTACCCATGCTGAAGCTGCCCGCTGGTATGGTTACCATGTTACGAGTGAGTTGCGAAATGGCCTCTGGTAATGCCTTCCCCAATGTGTAGTTAAAGCGTCTATTGGCTGACGATAAACGTACCGTGTGTGATTGGGTGGTGTAACCCTCTTTACTGATTTTTACTTCATAGCGCCCGGGTACTAAACGCATGCCGTTTTGAAAGGGCGGCTCAATGTTCATGATTTGAACAGTGGCATCGGCGGGTGTGGTGGTAATGCTTAGTGCTACTTTGCTGTTCTCTAGCTCAATGGCGTTGATGTTGTTTTGTGCTTGGTTGCGATACGCTCCGTTGGGCTGGTTGGTTAGGTAAGCTTGGTAGCTGGCAATGCTATTAGTTTGTTGTGCGGTTTGCCAAGCGCGGCTGTCATTGGCTGTGGCCTCGGCGGCGGCTTTTAGGTCGGCAATGGCTTGATTGGATTGTTCTACATAACTTCCCGTTGGCCATTGGGCTAAGTAGGTTTGATAACTTGCTTGGGTATTGTTATTGCTAGCCGTTACCCATGCATCTGTATCTTCACGGGTAATGGCCTTAGTCAGCCCTGCTAGTAGTACCTCGTCTACTTCGCCAGTAACTATCATCCCTTCGTTTTGTTCAAAGGCTTCTATGGCTCGTTGGGTACGGGTGTCTAACTCACCATTTTGTACAACCTGATAACCTAATTGCAGTAATTGGGTTTGTGCATTCAGAATTTGTGCTTCACGTTCGCTTGCTACTGCTCGTGCTCTTGCTTGGTTTTCCCTCGCTTGCACTTCGGCTAGTTGTGCAGCCTGATATTCGGTAAACCCGTAGTAACCCCCACCACCAAGGGCAAGTGCTACGGCAGCCGCTACCAGCCATTTTTTGTTGGATGGTTTGGTTGGTGTTGTTGGTTGCTCGGGTTGTTTAGGTGCAGTGGGTTTATCTGTGTGTGGTGTTTTGGGTTGAGTACTTTTTTCTTCACTAGTTTTCGCCCCATCAACTTTGCATTTGCTTTTAATAATGGCGGCAAGGGCATCTGCTGATTTACCTGTAGCAGCTTGGCTGGCCTCGGCCATGTCGGTTATGTCGTCGTTATCAAGGGCTTTGCCTTCGGCAGCTAAAGCATTAATGCGCGACACAAAGGTAATAAAAGCGGCTAGTTGTGTATTGGTATTGCTTAGCTGTTGTATTTGGCTTTGTATAAAGTCATTAAGCTGGTTTTCGCTAAGCGCAGCAAGCTGCGCTAATGCTAATAACGACTTTTTTTGTTTAGGGGGTATTTCACCGTATTCATTAAGGTAAGTAACAATTTTTTGTTGTAGTGGCTTTAGCTCGGCCTTTACCTCATTGCCTTCTGTGCCGCCTACCCACGTACCTGTGCCTTCGCCACTTTCAGGTGTGTCGTTTTTGCTGGCTATAAATGCCGTTAGCAGTGCGCTTGCATCTTGGGGGCGTTCCGCTTTGCTTTCGCTCAGCGCCTGTAAAATAAGTTGGTTAATGCCCGTTGGCAATTGTGGGCAATGAATGTTTGGGTCGGAATAACGGCCTTGGGGTAACCTTCCGGTAAACATGCGGTAGGCCAATACACCTAAACTGTATACATCGGCGCGGGTGTCTACATGCTTGGCACTTTCTCGCTGTTCGGGTGCCATGTAGTTACGACTGCCCATACCCAAGTGAGACACTGTTGAATGACCACCGTCAGGAGCTTTGGCAATACCAAAATCCACCACTTTAACCTGATTATCATCGGTCAGCATAATGTTGCCGGGCTTAATGTCGCGGTGGACTAGCCCTTTTTTATGGGCTGCCGCCATGCCTTCAAGTATTTGTTCAAAATAATACAACGCATGGTCAAAGGGTAATGCTTTAGGGTGTTCGCTGTCGTTAAGCTCACTAATGGCATGCGTATCAAATACGTCTTTACCTAATAGGTCGGATAAGCTTTTTGATAAAAAGGGCATGACGTAAAACGGTGAGCCATCGTCACTCTCACCAAAGTCTAGTACCGATACTACATGAACAGCGCTGTCTAGTTGGGCAAGTATATGCGCTTCGTTTTCAAAACGGGTGCGCAGTACATTCAATCCTTCGGTATTAGTCGACGTAGCAAAGGCTATGAGGTTGTCGTCTTTGGGTTGAAACACCTTAATGGCAACATCACGCTTTATCACCGGGTCGTGGGCTAAATACACTGCCCCAAACCCGCCAGCGCCGAGTTGTTTGAGTATTTGATAACGTCCAAGTTGTTGCATAATTATTTTTGCTTTTAACGGTTGTAAAATTGCAATTGCTGAAGTGGGGTAGCGGTTACCACCCTTCTAAATCAAATTGCGATTGGTTTTGTCGGGTGGTAGTTTTGTTCACCCTTACCGTATTGCCGGTAATCGATACCGTACCATTTATGCCCAACTCATGTAATGTTCTATACAAATTTCTAGAAAGCTTTGAACGGCTAATGGATGCGTTGTAACTAATTTCAGTGTAAGTGTGGCGGTTGTTCACGAGTCGCATGCCTTCGTAACCCGAAAAGATCACTAAATATTCTTCAATATCTGACATGTTTTGTGGCGTAAAACCGTCGAAAATCAGTGCGAATTCGCTACTGCCACTAATGGGGTGACTCGGTGGTTGTGAAGCTTGTCGCGACGGGAGTGCCGACAAGATGGCGCTGGCCAGTTCACCCACAGTGGTGTTAAGTGAGCGACTCAATGTATCGTTTATACAACTGTTGCGACAAGACGGGCTTACATTTATTTTTGAACCTTGGCTAGCATAGCTACCTAAGTAACGGCCAGTATTTACATTCACCGTTTCGCTTGAAACCCTACCTGTGATTTGTGTGGTGTGATCTAAGCTTCTGGTGAGTGATGTGGCAGACAGCAGAACGATATAGTCGATAGGTGCCCGTTGATAGCTTCTCGCCATGTCCATTAACATGGCTCGATTTCTTGGCCCTGAATAATCAAACTCGGCCCCTAAATCGTAAACGTTTGCGCCACCTGCACTAAGCTCGCCAGACAAATTGTTTGCCAATCGAACGACGGCATTGTTGGTGTGGGCAATGCTACCTGCACCGTCGTCTTGTATAGCAATAACAATGTTAACTGGTGCCGTGGTGCTGTTTTGGTTGGCGCAGGCGGTTAACAATATTACCAGTACGCTGAGTAGTAACTTATACATAGTGAACCCTTATTTTATTCATGCACATTGTTTTTGTAACTATGCAAACAC
The DNA here is from genome assembly GCA_027013165.1 of Alteromonadaceae bacterium. Taxonomy (GTDB): domain Bacteria; phylum Pseudomonadota; class Gammaproteobacteria; order Enterobacterales; family Alteromonadaceae; genus Alteromonas. Next base: position 111 of record JALUXV010000509.1, on the reverse strand, counting down.
TAGAGGTGTTTTAGGGGCGTGTTACCACTGAATTTGCATATTGGTGCTTTTTTCTTCGGTTTGTGACTGTGATTGCATTGCTGCTTTACAGGCGTCTACATCGGCCAATGT
>JALUXV010000508.1 GCA_027013165.1 Alteromonadaceae bacterium | reverse complement strand
TACCTGTTTGTGGGTGTAAGGTGAATTTTGAAAAATCTGGGATAAGCCAAGAAAGCTCAATCTGCATTTCATTTGCCATTATTTAATCCTTTTTAATAGCCGCAATACTTCAAAAAGCTATGTTATTTTTTTATTATGATTAGCGCTCCAGCCCTATATACTAAAGTATATAGGGAATTTTTTATATAGAAGAATCAGCGCTAGTAAGCACAAAATTAGAGAATCGCCTTTCTAAATTCTCTATCATTTTTGCTGATAGGTTAAAAAACCAGCTCACTATTTATACATTGCTACATTGCTACATTGCATACAACGTCCTTTGAGCTCAAACGGATAATTTTTCAATATCTATTTTGTTCATAGCAAAAACCATCACCATTAACCTGAGCACAGAATTTCATTGTCCATTTTGCCGAGATTGCAGTCCTCACAGAGAACCTGTAGATTGGTTATATCGAGCGCCAAATGCGGATATTTTGAGCGTGGCTTAATATGATCAACATGCAGGACGCTGCCATGTTGAGTACCTGAACCACAATAAGTGCAGAGACCTCCTGATTCACGTAAAACTTTAAGTCGTAAAGCTCGCCATGCTCTTGTTTGGTAAAAATTCGTTTCAGATTGTGTATTCGCCGGTAACTGACAGAGTGTTTGAATGACCTCAGGTTCAGTATTAAAGCGATATATAATTGCCCGACCATCGTTTTTTTCAAACCATTTACGCATACTTGTTGTTGCTCTGGAATAGCTTTTATATGTTTTGCGAGTCATTCTACCGGCTAATTCGTAAGTAACTTCCACGCTCATTATTCAGCCTCCGATGCTAGTACAAGCGAATCAGCAATATCAGATTTTGCCAATATATTTTCAGGAATATCGTTTTTGACCCTAACTCCTAGTTCTTTAAACTGTTCAGCTTGGCGAACTAAATTACCATTGCCATTCCGTAACGTTTTCATTGCGTCATCAAACGTTACTTGTGCTGTATTTAACTGCCCTCCAAGCTTGTCCATCTTCACTAAAAAGCCGCGCAGCTTGTCGTAAACAAGTCCAGCTCTCTCTGCAAGTTCAGCCGCTTTTTTGTTCTGACGTTCGATAGTCCAGATACTTGACACTGTTTTTAATGTTGCCAGTAACGTTGTCGGTGTAACAATAACGATATGTTTAGCGAAAGCCTCTTCAAACATCGCGAAATCAGACTGTAAGGCGACATTAAATGCAGGCTCAACTGGTACAAACATGAACACGAAGTCTGGTGATTGTAGCCCTGTCAGTGACGGGTAATCTTTCTCGTTAAGGGATTTGATATGTTGCTTCATTGCAGCAACATGAAGTTTCAGCGCTCGCTCTTGCTCTTCAATTGAATCTGCTTGGCAATACTCTAGGAACGCATTCAGTGACACTTTAGAGTCAATAATAAGGTGTTTACCTTCTGGTAACTTTACAATGAAGTCAGGTCGCTGATTTTTGCCCTCATCTGTTTTGAAGTTTGCTTCTCTCTCGTATTCTTGACCTTTAATTAAACCACTGGATTCTAAAATGCGTTCTAGCTGTATTTCCCCCCAGTTCCCTTGAAGTTTCTTCTCGCCTTTTAGCGCTTTTGTCAGGTTATCAGCTTCATCGGTGATCTGTTGATTTAGCTTTCTGAGTTGTTTCAACTCTTCGCCCAACTTACTACGGTGGATTAAATCTTCTTTCTGGCTTTCTTCTACCTTGCGTTTAAATTCACCGATTTCTGACTTAAATGGTGAAAGGATTTTTTCCAACGACTCCTGATGTTGTGAACGAAAATCTTTGCCTTTCTGTTCGAGAACATCGCTCGCTAACGCCTTAAACTCTTGGGTCATTATTGCTTTTGCGTCTTTGAGATCCTGAACAACCTGCGCATTGTGTTCGGCTTGTTTTTCGAGTTGCGTGTTTAACTGCGATACTTTTTGCTCTTTTTCACGAAGTTCAGCAAGAAGAGTATCAATACGCTTATCCTTTGTTTGCACTACAGTTTTGAGCTCTTGATTAGCCGTTTCCAAAGATAACTTTGCTTCATTAGTTCTGGCCAATTCTTGTAATGATTCAGCTTGATGCTCAAGTTTTGACTTAGCATTGTTAAGCTCTTCTTTGAGATTAACGAGAGATTTTTCAGATCCTTTTTGCTCCGAGGATAAAGATGCAATTGTTAAGTTTGCTTCAGTTAACTCTTCTCTTAATTCAAGCAACTGCTTTGCCTGCTGCTCCAGAGTGGCGACCTTGTTTTCCGAGTGCTCCAAGGCTACTTTTGATGAGTCCAATGAGGATCGCAATGATTGTATTTCTAAATTATGACTGGACTTCAACGCGTTTAACTTTATTGTTAGAGCAACAACCGCCACAATAAATAAAACAGCCATCAAAATTGACGTAATAAGGTACATATCCATGCTAATTTCTCCTTAATGCTTATGAGCAGCAGTGATCACTGTTTCGTCGTCAGAAATAACAACGAAAATATTCTTTTGTACTTGCATCAACAGCGACTTTAATCGTTTGCTTAATGAACGCTGGGTTTTCTTATCTAGCTGTAGCACGTAGGAGTTACCTTTCTGGCAGATCTCCATACCTAATGCTTCTAACACCAAAATAAGATCCGGTGATATTCCCCGTTGCTGACAACGTTTCTTTGCGTGATCAGATAGCGTCATAAGTCATTCCTCTTCGTTTACGAATTAGACTATATGTCGCCATTAGCGACAGATAAATAACTGTAAACATACACATGTCGCCTAATCAGGCAGGATGGAATGCTTAAACGTTATGTTTAAAAGTCAAAAGACAAAGTTTGCACTTAAAATCTGTAACTTAGAAAACAAAGCCAGTTAGAACACTGTCGCATAAACATACACATCAATAAGTATTTTTTTGTCATGAAAGGTATTTTGTGTTTCTATTTGGTGGGAATATATCGTGAATAGAGACAGGTAATTTATGAAGTGGCCGTACAGATACGATCTTCTGCAACGCTATCGATTGATTGAAATCGTTGCTATCTGGGAGGGAAAGCTAAATGCCGGTCACTTGATCGAGCACTTTGGGATAGGACGTCAGCAAGCATCAAAAGATATTAATGCCTACATCAACGAAATAGCTCCGGGAAACCTTGAGTACAATAGCTCTCTAAAAGGTTACGAGCCATCGCCGGATTTCAAACCTGTAGTTACATCTGGTGTTGTTGACGAGTATTTACAACTTGTTCAAAGGAACTCAGATTTAACTTCAACTTTTGAAAATATTGTGCTTGGTTTCAATCACACTACCAGAGTACCTTTGCCTAGCTTTGAGATCAAACCTGAAGTGTTAAGACACGTCATAAAAGCCTGTAGATTAAGAGAAAGGCTTGAGGTTGATTACCGCTCTGTTAACTCACCTGATAAAGATGGAAGAATTATAGCTCCGCACTCAATTGTTCACTCGGGGATGCGCTGGCATGTGCGCGCTTATTGTGAGAAAAATCAGGAATTCCGAGATTTTGTACTAACTCGTTTTTTTGATATCCCGGAATTTGCGGGTAAAGCTACTATATCTTCAGATAATGATGATTCTTGGCATACAAAGGTTAATGTATGCTTTAAGCCAGATCCTCGATTATCTCCTGAGCAACAAGAAGTCGTTGCAAATGACTATGGAATGAAAGATGGCATTCTCGTCATTACTGTTCGAGCAGCTTTAGTCCATTACCTGCTTCAGATGATGAAAATTGATCCGAACATTTTGCATGGGAAACCCACGGCTCAACAGATCGTAATAGATAATCTAGAGGCAATTGAAAAGTGGTTATTTAAGTAACGACTCACTGACTCTTGGAGTTTTACTTGATTTTTGTGGCCGTAAAAATGTTTCTCGCTTGTATAACAATTCCCCTCAAATGCGGCATCTGGGCTAGAGTGTCGATAGTTTGCACGTTTTAATGAGTTTTAGATTTCAGTGCAATGTAAGCCAAAAATTAAGAAAAAACTCATTTTATAATGCTAAAACATGCAAAAAATCTAGCATCTACTTCCATTTTTATGAAAAAGGCCTTGTGACTACTTTTAAGCCATTGATTTTTGGTTGTTGAAAGTCTCAGTTTGTAATGCGTTGATCATGTCAGCTTCGGTAAATATTCAAGTCCGCTATTTTCCCTTTGCGATACATAAGCTTCGAATCACTCAAAATCATCATTTCTAAATCGCGAGCTACGTGCATGAAATTACTTTCGCAAGGTCTAACTAGTGTTTCATTCACGTAGCGTTGCCTGATTTTTGGACAGCATCTTGATCTAAACCAATAGTTGTTGCTTACGATTCCCACTGCAACGCTTGGAACAGTATTTAACATGCTCCCAGTTCTTCTCCCATTTTTTACGCCAAGTAAACGGCCTGTTGCAAACAGGACACACTTTTTGTGGCAGATCACACTTCTTGGTTGGCATCTAATTTACTCAGAAAACGTTCTGCACTGTTGTTCATTGCGTCGATAAATTCAGGTTTCATACGATGGTACGTGTTTAATATCATTCCCATGCGATGGTTTTCTTTGAGCTTGTCTTTGTGTTTGTCGATAAAATGCCAGTACAAATAATTGAACGGACATGCATCATCGCCTACTTTTTTATTGACCTTATAACCGCAGTTACCACAGTAGTTAGACATTTTATTGATATAGCTACCGCTCGCCACATAAGGTTTACTGGCAAGGTTCCCACCGTCACTGTATAAGATCATTCCCGCTACGTTGGGCAATTCAACCCATTCGTATGCGTCGGCATAAACACTCAAATACCAGTCTTGAACCTGCTGAGGTGACAATTCGGTAAGCAAGCTAAAGTTACCCAGTACCATTAAACGCTGTATGTGATGTGCGTAGGCATTTTCTTTGGTTTCTTTGACGCATTGTCGCATACAGTTCATATTAGTTTGGGCAGTCCAATAGGCATCTGGCAGTGATCGGTGGTTATCGAAGTAATTATCAGTTTTTAATTTAGGCATGAAATACCAGTAAAAACCTCTCACGTACTCTCGCCAACCAAGTATTTGCCGAATAAATCCCTCGACAGAATTCAATGGTGCCTGGCCACTATGATAAGCAACTTCAGCAGCATCAATAATTTCTCGCGGCGTAAGCAAGCCACAATTCAAGTACAGTGAAATATGCGAATGATAAAGCCAGGGCTCGTCTTGTAACATGGCATCTTGATAAGTACCGAAATTGTTAATTCGTTCCGAAATGAAATTGTCTAATACGTGAAGGGCATCTTCGCGAGTCACACCGTAGTGAAAACTGTCAGTACTTCCCATGTGCTCAGGAAAGTGTTCGTCTACTAATGCAATCACCTGTTGAGTCACCGAGTTTATCGGGAAGACGGTATTTTTAGGAACGTTGGTTCCCGCCGGCAGCGTTGCTCTATTTTGCTGGTCGTAGTTCCATTTGCCTCCGATTGGCTTACCGTTTTCCATCAAAATGTCATAGCGCTTTCGCATTTCTCGGTAAAAATACTCCATGCGATATTGCTTACGACCATCTGCCCACACTGCAAAGTCACCGATAGACGCCATAAATCGAGTGTCTTCGTTCATGATTACCGGGATTCTTAGCTTCTGCTCCCAGCTTTTCATTTCACTGTCGAGTCTATACTCACCGGGTTGCATTGCCTCTACCGCAGTTGCAGTGGTAGAGGCTACCGTATCTCTTACTGCATTAAATAAACTGCCTGGATTATCGGGCTCGTCATAGTGAATATAGTGAACATTAAAACCCTCTTGCCTTAGTGTCTGTGCAAAATGACGCATAGCACTAAAAAGAAAAACAATCTTTTTCTTATGATGCTTTACATAGGTGGCTTCTTCCCTCACCTCTGCCATTAATATGGTGTCATTAGACTTGTCTGCATTTTGCAGCATGGGAAGGTCTAGGGTAAGTTGATCGCCCAATATCAGAATAAGTTTTCCTGCCACCCTACTTTCCTTTTATCTGTGCAAACGCATCGAGCGCTCGGAGTCTGGATGCTTTTAGGTCAACAATGGGCATAGGGTAGGTTTTTCCTAATTCAACACCTACACCTTTGGCAATGATTGAAGGGGCTTCCCAGGGTTTATGGATGTATTTGTCGGGTAAGTCTTTTAGCTCAGGGCAATACCTGCGAACGTAGTTGCCTTTGGTATCAAACTTTTCTCCCTGTAATACTGGGTTGAACACTCTAAAATATGGCGCTGCATCTGCGCCGCTGCCAGCTACCCATTGCCAACTCGCACTGTTACTCGCTAAGTCGGCATCGAGTAAACAATCCCAGAACCATCGTTCTCCCTCACGCCAGTCAATTAGGAGGTTTTTCACTAAAAATGATCCCACAATCATACGAACACGATTATGCATGTAACCGGTTTGCCAAAGCTCCCGCATACCCGCGTCTACGATTGGAATGCCTGTATTACCGTGCTTCCAAGCATTTAGGGCTTCGTTGTCTGATAGCCACTTGAAGTGATCGAACTTAGTGTTGAAATTTTCCGTAGCTAGTGTTGGAAAGTGGTATAGCAAATAGTAGCTGAACTCTCGCCAGCCAATCTCGCTGAGATAAGTGTCGATCCCTTCTTGTGAAGTATCACCAAAGGCACTTAGAACGGCGTACCAAATTTGATGCGGTGAAATCTCTCCAAAATGTAAATGAGGTGAAAGTTGCGAAGTCCCAGCTACCGATGGCAGATCACGGCGCGCTCGATACTGCATAATTGCCGATGAAATAAACTCCTCTAACTTGTCTGAAGCACTGATCTCACCGGGTTGCCATTGCTTTGCAATCTGAGTATCCCAAGGAATGGTAGGAAGAAGCTTTAGAGCGTCGATTTCTGTACCTTTGTGTTCTATTTCGGCAAACTTAATATTTGATGGAACTCCCATGGGCACTCTTGGTGATTGCGCTCCCAAACAACCTTTTCGGTAATAAGGCGTAAAGACCTTGTACGGTGTACCGTCTTTTTTGAGTACGTCCATAGGTTCCCATAACAAGCTGCCGTTAAAGCTTTTCGCGATAAATCCACGTTCCTTTAACGCCGTTTTTAGCCCCCTATCTCGCTCCATTTCCCATGGTGTATAACAGCGGTTCCAGAATATTCTGCTGGCACCAAAAGCATCCA
>JALUXV010000507.1 GCA_027013165.1 Alteromonadaceae bacterium | reverse complement strand
ATTGGCTGCTCAAGGCATGTTATTCCCCAACCCATCAGGCCGAACTATCAAAGGTGTAACAATAGATACATCAGTAGCACAAGACCTTGAGCCAGAGTACATTACATCAACCAATGACACTGCATTTGTTAGCTTGCAAGAAAATAACGGTATTGCAGTGATTGACCTTGAAGATCTCTCTGTAGAGATTGTTGGTCTTGGTGTTAAGTCTTGGGCAGGTTTGAATATTGATATTCAGGAAGACGGTGGTGTTAGCTTTGGTCAATACGAAGGAATATATGGTTTGTACCAGCCTGACACTATTGCAAGTTTCACTTGGAAGGGCGCCGATTTTATTCTTACTGCCAATGAGGGCGATGCTCGAGAGTATTTCTTTGACGCAGCTGACGAAGCAACGTGTTTGGCAGAAGGTGGTCTAGAGTTTGACGAAAATGATGGCTGTCTTGCGTATATCGACGAAGTAAAAGTTGAAGATTTAACGGCTGAAGCCAACTCTGAGCTGGCAATGTTGCAAGCCACGGGAGAAGCAGACGGCCTTCGCGTAACTAATGCTATGGGCGATAGCGATGGTAATGGTGAATACGATGCCGCTTATGCCTATGGTGCACGTTCATTCACCATTTGGGACCAAAATGGTTTAGTAGTTTTTGATTCAGGCGATGACTTCGAGCGTATTACAGCTTCCGTTCACGGTGCACAGTTCAATAACAACGACGATGAAAACGAAGGTGATTCACGTTCTGAAAACAAAGGTCCAGAACCAGAAGCTCTCACTGTTGGTGTGGTGGGTGACCGCACTTATGCCTTTATCGGTACAGAACGTATGGGCGGTATTTTCGTCTATGATGTTACCAATCCTTACGATGCGCAATTTGTTGAGTACGTCATTAACCGCGACCTAACTGAAGGTTTAACAGCAGCTGATGTGATTGGTGACTTAGCACCTGAAAGTTTAGTATTTGTGAGTGCTGACGATAGTGCGAACGGTCAAGCATTGCTGTTAGTGGGCAGTGAAGTCAGTGGTACTGTGACTGTGTGGCAAGTTACACAAAATTAAGCTTACACACCTTAACTAACCAAAAAACGGCGCTTCGAGTGCCGTTTTTTTATGGAGTTCAAACGGTAGACCTTGAAAGCGTTACTAATTTGTCTTCCCCTAGATTACTTATGCCATGGATTGAGTTAAGCTATGACTATCTGTGCGCATTGGTACTGTCACATAGTGAGGCTGAACACATTCTGAGTTAAGCCTTCCCCTTTTGCCTGAGGGCCTATTAGACAGTAGTGCTAATGTCGCGATTACTCGTCGTACAAATTACAACAAATACAGAAAAGAGATTACCCATGTCGCAGCAAATCGTTATTAGTGGGGTTGGGGTCTGGCACCCACAAGAAAGCATATCAAACCAAGAGCTTGTAGAAAGCTACAACGCCTATTGTGATAAATTTAACGAACAAAATAAGTTAGAAATCGAAAGCGGAACCGTGCAGCCAATGCCTCACTCCAGCGCTGAATTTATCGAAAAAGCGTCGGGCATTAAACAGCGTTACATATACAAAAAAGAAGGGGCTTTGGATGTTAATCGCATGAAGCCTCTTATTGAACCTCGTGCCGACGAGGAGCTTTCCCATCAAGCCGAGTTTGCTATCGCCTCGGCGAAAATCGCGATGGAAAAAGCAAATAAAACAGCAGACGATATCGATGCCGTTATCGTGTCTTGTGCTTACACACAGCGTTCTTATCCAGCAATAGCCATTGAAGTTCAAGGTGCTCTTGGAATTAAAGGGTTTGGTTTTGATATGTTGGTCGCGTGCTCTGCGGCTACCTTTGGCATGCACAGGGCGTTTGAGATGTTGAATGCGGGTAGTGCGAAATGCGTATTGGTAATCAACCCTGAATTGGTATCTCCGCAAGTTAATTATAAAGATCGTGATAGCCACTTTATTTTTGGCGATGTGTCTACGGCTACCGTACTAGAATGCGCAGACACTGCTACATCTGAACATGTGTATGAGGTACTTAGCACAAAAGCGGTGACACAATTTTCAAACAATATTCGTTCTAACTTTGGTTATATCACCCGTGCAGAAGATGTTGATCCTTACGGTGCAGACAAGTTGTTCCATCAAGCTGGACGCAAGGTGTTTAAAGAGGTTTGTCCAATGGCGGCTGAGCATATTGCAGAGCATTTATCCCGTCACGATATTGAACCTACAAATGTAAAGCGTTGGTGGCTGCATCAAGCTAACATCAATATGAATACTTTGATTTCTAAGCGATTATTGGGGCGCGAAGCAAGCCGAGAGGAAGCGCCCATCGTCCTCGATGAGTTTGCTAACACGGCGTCTGCCGGTTCTGTGATTGCATTTGGCAAATATCATGAGGATCTCGTGTCTGGAGATGTGGGAATTCTTTGCTCCTTTGGTGCTGGGTACTCCATTGGCTCTTTAGTACTAAAAAAGCGTTAGTACCACAATAGAATAACGCGGCATAGGGTGGTGAAAAAGGAATGATTTCAGACATAGGCTACGCACTGAACAGTTTGGCGTATTTAGTATTGCTGCTACTTTTGCTTACTGTGCGAAAGTCTGGTGTTGCCAAACATATGTTGGTACTGGCCTCTGTGGTTACGCTGGTGTGGTCGTTGAGTATGATTGCTACGCTATTTGGCCCCATAAGCTTGTCTAGATTGCTCAATATGGATGCCGTTAAACAACTGGTGTGGTTGCTCTTTCTCGCCAGTTGTTTACAAGATAATTTCACTAGCTTTTGGCAGATAATACGCCGCCCCACCACCTTTTTTATCTTACTACCGGGGTTGGTAACTCTCATCCTCCCCAATTTGTTTTACATTGACCCGTCTTGGCGTTATTTACTCCTGATTGTGTTGGCATTGGAAGTACTGATATTACTAGAAGTCATGTATCGACAAGCCAACAAAGATCAGTGGGCATACAAACCACTGGTATTGTACTTAGGTGCTACTCACTTATTCGAATTCGTGACATATGCCAATGCAACTATGGTAAATCAGGTTGAAATTGGTTACATAGCTGCGCGAGGCTTCATTTACTTCTTATTGATTCCCTTCTTAGTAGTTGCTATCCGTAGAATTAGTCATTGGGGCGTAGATATTTTTATATCTCGTGATGTGGTACTGCATAGTTCACTATTACTGGTTGCCGGAGCTTATTTATTCGTTATGGCACTGGCCGGATATGCGATTAACTATCTTGGTGGCAGTTGGGGAGCCACAGTACAAATTATACTGGTTGTTATGTCACTTGCACTCTTAGCCAGTGTGTTTTTGTCTAACTCATTTAGAACTAAAATAAAGGTGTTTATCACTAAACACTTTTTTGCGAATCAATATGACTACCGCGTAGAGTGGGTAAAGCTGACTAAGGCCCTCTCAACAAATGTAAACGAACCTGAAAAGGTTTATGAGCGCGCGTTGTTGGGTATGCTCAAAGCAATTAACTATGACTCTGGCGTATTGTATAGAAAATCAGGAGAAGAGTTCGAAGCTCTCGCATCGGTGAGACCGCTAGAAGAGAATGAACACAACCATGCTTTGCTGGTGACGATGGCGCATCACTGTGAAACCAACCCATGGTTTATAGACACTTATGAGTACCAAGTTAAACCCTTCAATTACCAAGGGCTCCAGTTAGACAGAGAAATACTCAAGGCGTGGGGGTACCAGTTATTTTTGCCATTGTACAACAACGAAAAAATTTGGGGTGTAGTGGTATTGGCGGCTCGAGATACCGAAAAAGTGTCGTTAAACTGGGAGTTGAGGGACTATCTAACCGCTGTGACTGAACAGGTGGGCACTTATATTTACCACCACGAAGCAGCCAAAGACGTGGCTGAAAATGCGCAATTTGCTGCCTTCAATAGAATGTCTGCTTTTGTACTTCACGACCTCAAGAACGTGATGGCGCAAGTTGACCTGATTTTGGCGAATGCTGAACAGCACAAGCATAACCCTGAGTTTATAGAAGATACGTTCGATACGCTTGTACATACAAAATCACGCATGGATCGCATGCTAAAACAACTTACTGAGAAGAAAACGGTTATCGCTGGTGAACAGCAAACGGTCAAGCTATCTACGATTGTTCAGCAAGTGGTTGAACAACGATGTCAGGGGTTATTACCATTACCCACTGTGCATGTTTCTGAAGAGCTATCAGTGAATGTAGACCACGAAAAAGTGGCGAATGTTTTTTATCATTTAATTAGTAATGCACAACAGGCAACGGACAATGACGGGCAGGTTAACATTACTTTAACCAAGTCTATTAGTGGCAAAAGACAGTTTGTACATATTGAAGATACCGGCTGTGGCATGGATACAGACTTTATTGAAAATCGATTATTTAAGCCTTTTGACACCACAAAGGGCAACGCCGGCATGGGGATAGGTGCCTACGATGCGAAGGATTATATGAACTCTATCGGCGGTTCGTTGAAAGTAAAAAGCGAAGTTGGAAAAGGGAGTTGTTTTACATTGGCTTTTCCGATTAACTAGAAATACGTGTCGAGTGCAAAAAGCAGCGCTCATTGCAGGATGAAGTAAAAAATAGGAATAGGGTAATGGCAGAAACCATCTTAGTGGTTGACGATGATTTGGGTATCCAAAAACAATTAAAATGGAGCTTAACTGACTACAACGTAGTGTTTGCTGACGATCATACATCCGCAATTGCGCAGTTGCGCCGATTCGAGCCCAAAGTGGTTACCTTAGACCTCGGGCTTCCACCTGATCCTGCGAATGCCTCTGAAGGACTCAGAATTTTACAAGATATTGTCTCTCTTGCGCCAAGAACTAAAGTTATTGTGGTTACGGGTAACAATGACAAAGAAAACGCACTGAAGGCTATTGAGTTTGGTGCGTATGATTTTTATCAAAAACCCATTGATTCAGACACCATAATACTGCTGGTAAGCCGAGCTCTAAACCTAGCCACTTTAGAACACGAAAACAGCATTCTCTCTCGTGCAAGAGTAGGCATGGGGCGCATCATTGGTAATAGTGATGCAATTCAAACGGTAGTGAAAAAAGCGGAAAAAATTGCGAATACCGATATTAGTACCTTGCTATTGGGTGAGAGTGGTACAGGTAAAGAAGTTTTTGCCAGAAGTATTCACGAGCATAGCCCTCGAAAAGACAAACCATTCGTAGCTATTAACTGTGCATCCATCCCTGAAAGCCTGCTTGAGAGTGAGTTGTTTGGTTATGAGAAAGGTGCTTTTACCGGCGCGAATAAAACTACCCTTGGTAAAATCGAAACCGCACAGGGCGGAACGCTGTTTCTAGATGAAATCGGAGACATGCCTATTGGTTTACAAGCAAAAATGTTGCGTTTTCTTCAAGAGCGCGTGATAGAGCGTGTGGGCGGGAGGAATGAAATTCCTGTGGATATTCGCGTCATTTGTGCAACCCACCGCGACTTACAGACCATGGTTGCAGAAGAGCGTTTTCGCGAAGATTTGTATTATCGCATAGGTGAAATTCCTATTTTGATCCCGCCACTTCGGGATAGAGATCAAGATATTGTGCTGCTAGCTAGAACCTTCTTGAATAGCTACAGAGAGGAATTTAACGCAAAAGCGAAGAGTTTTTCTGAGTCGGCAATTAACGCTATGCTGGCTCACAAGTGGCCTGGCAATATTCGAGAAATGCAAAATAAGCTCAAGTCGGCAGTAATTATGGCAGAAGGTACGGTGATTCAGCCAGATGACATGGGGTTAATGCCAGTTAGCGGTGAAACTGAACTAGAGACTCTTAACTTGCGGGAAGTTCGTGAAATTGCTGAAAGTAGAGCTATTCGCAAAGCCTACCAGACGGCTGATAAAAATATGTCAAAGACCGCCGAACTACTTGGTGTTACGCGTCCAACACTGTATTCACTCATCGACAAATATCACCTGGACGACTTAAAAAGTAGCGACTGATTGCTAGCCCCGTATCAATGAATAACTTACTTATTGTGAAAATTTCATCATAATGTTTAATGGCAAAGCGTGGTTACCTATGACACCCTTAACGATAACGCTGCGTTTATAATATGCGTAGTGTGTTAATAGTAAGGTATTTATGTCATTCGATAGCCACGGCGAGCTGAATATTTGGGTTCAAGATAATATTGTTTATCTTGAGGCTTCTGGCGGATGGAATTTGGAAAAGGCCAGAGAGTTTACTCGAACTATTAATGAGATTATTTTCCCTCAACTCACTCCCCCGTTTGGTGTGGTAGGTATCCTTAGTGACGATTGGATGCCAACCGCTGATGCTATTCCTCACCTTCATGAGGCCACTCGAATTGCTATCAAAGCCGGTATGGTCAAAGAGGCTTATGTATCTTCTTCTGCTATATCCTCCCGTGTAACAAAAAGCTTTGTTTTACCACCTGATTGTCATCAATATCAAAGTCGAGAGTTTTCTACCTTGGAAGCTGCATTGACTTGGTTAACAGAAGATGATGTCGTCTCTGCCCGCTCTCAATAAGGTATGTGTAAGAATACCTAAGTATTGTCAGTAGGCTTTTTTTACCAACTATTTTTTAGTTTAATTTATCTCGAACAGACGAACTAACTTATTAAAAATTCGAGGAATTAACCATGTTGAAAATAGTTAAAGCTTCTCTACTCATTGCCGCTTCTCTTGGCGTTTCTGGTATAGCACAAGCGAACGTTAACGAAGCACTAGCAAACATCTGTACTATCGTTCAGGCCGATGATAAAGGCGAACTACGTAAGAAAATGCGTGCAGTTGAAGCCGACTACAGATTAAAACTTAAAGATTACTATGACGGCATTACATGCAGCGGGAATAGCTTGATCCGCACGGCATTGCTAAACGGCGCTGTTGAATCTGGCTCTTTGCTTGTTAAGAAAATGCCTAAGAGCGACCTTACTGCCCCAGAAGCGGATGGTAAGACTCTAACAGCATGGGTAACCGAGAACGGTTTACAAGATAGCCCAATTGCTCAAGTGTTAGCGAACCGAATTTAATGACCCATCAGGGAGCAAACCATTTCAACATGGTTGCAGAGTAAACCCTCTGCACTTTAAAAAGGCGACCTTAAGGTCTAATGCCGATCAGTTAAGAGTTGACATTAAGCACAAGAGGATCAAAATCCGATGATCGTAAGGTCATCGGATTTTTTTTATGGAGCTTTCAGAAGCCCTC
>JALUXV010000506.1 GCA_027013165.1 Alteromonadaceae bacterium | reverse complement strand
TAACTGGCGATAATCAAAGTAGGGGCAAACAATGAGCTTATTAGTTGTGCAAACGGCAAACTCATCATCTAACCAATTCAATGTAACATCACTCAGCGCTTGCTTTAGCAGGGCTTTGGCATAGGTGCGCCCCATGACAATATGGATGGCGTTGCAGGTTAAATCCGGCGCTGAGAACAGTAAACTCGTGTCACTGTTGCTTTGTAGTAACTTTTTATCTCGGTATTGCTGCCAACTAGCAAAAGTCTTTGCGTGGTCATGCCCTAAAGCGAAGACGAATTTCGCATATACATTAAATACCTTTCTCCATCCGTTACCGCATGCCGTACCTATTTGGTAGATTTCACCTTCGCTCAAAGGTGTAATTGTGTCTAACGATGGGTAGTGGGAATAGTTGGGGCGGTTGGCAATGTATACCTTAAGTGTGGCTTGCTTGGATCCTAAACCAATGGCAGATAACAAAATAATATCTCGCTTGAATATACAAAAATACGTGGGGCACTTAGGTTTTTTAACCCATACCTATAGTATATATGTTCTCTGTGTGATGTTGATAAGTAGTCGCAATGCTCCGTATTAATTTGCCGTATTACGGTGAACCTCTAATCTATGCTAAACTTTGCAATTAGGACTGTCATCTTTTTTGATGGTTCCCTATCGTTATATGTCTAATGAATGAAAGTTGTACCTTGAATAGTGGGCTTACTGGTTTGAGCTTTTAAGCGTGGAGGCTACATGGCAAAAGAAGTTGATAACAGCTTGCTTCTTTCAATTATTGATAATATCAGAAACAATATTGCCGTTGTTGACAGTGACTTTAATATTGTCCACGTAAATGAGTATTGGGTACGCTTCGGTGAAGAAAATGGTATTGAAACGGATTTTAATTGGGTTGGCTCAAACTACTTACAACCGGTCGAAAAAAGTGCAAATTCAGGAGACGAATCTGCGCACGTTGTATTGAATAAGTTCCATTCAATCCAGACCAATGAGATCGACACTTTCGAACTGGAGTACGAATGCAGTAGTCCTACTGAAGAGCGATGGTTTTCCATGCAGGTCGAGAAAATTCAGTCTAATGGTGAAGTGTTTCTTTTGATTTCGCACAGAAACATAACAAAGGAGCACGATATTATTTGTCTCGCCAATCATGATGTTCTAACAGGCATTGCGAATCGTAGGGCCTTTGATGAGTTTTTGGAATTGGAGTGGTACCGCTGTAAACGAAGCAAGTTTTCTATATCTTTAGCAATCATCGATGTTGACGATTTCAAAAGCATTAATGATGAATTCGGACATGATTCAGGAGATGATAGCCTAAAACGAATTGCTGACGTTTTGTTGCAATACACTGGTCGAGCATCAGATATATGCGCTAGATACGGCGGTGATGAATTCATTGTCGTTTGGGGGAATATTGATCCATTACAAGCAAGGGCTTTAGGAAATCAAATTCTCACTGAGATTAGTAAGATAGAAATACGCACTGCTGATGGGAAAGCAAGCCACAATTTGAGTGTAAGTATTGGTGTTAACTCTATCATTCCCCCCAACGCGAACATAAAATCATTTATTCTTCAAGCGGATAGACTTCTTTACCTTGCAAAAGAACAAGGTAAACGACAAGTTGTTCACGACACAATGCAATTGCGCTCAGATTACCAGAACACAATAAGTGGGGTTACCCAGCGGTGTTAAAGCTTAAGTCTTTAGGTCAATATTTGAGTTTGCGTCTGATATATATAATAAGAAGACCTGCTAATACTAGGGCTACAATATTCGGTTCGGAAACCATAGACATTTCTACTAGGTTTATTCGCACATTATCAAGTGCGGCTCCGGATGCTGGGTAAATTGACACTTGTGAAAAGCTGAGTGTTTGACTGGTGCCAGTAGCAATAAATAGTAAAGACATTTCCTTCCACGTAAAGCTACTCGGAGTGTCTCCAATTTCAGGAACGTAGGTAAAATTTTGGGTAGCAGCACCAATACTAACGTTAGCTACTTGAGAAGGGGCTGGGCTATAAAAGTTCCCCCCCATATCAAAAAGTAATTCATACGTAGCACCGGTGATAAACCCAGATATTGTTTGTGAAATGGCACCCGGGTTTACACCATTTAAGTCAAGGCTTCTCAGTCCCTCAGATGGTGCCCAAAAACCGCTAGTTACTGTTTCAACGTCAGAGGCGGTTACTGTCCAACCGAAAATTGAATCACCCGAAAAGTATGAAGTGATTGTGCCACCGGAGATATCTTGCTCAAACCCAGCATTACTTATAAAAACAGCTTGGGCAGAGGTAGAAAATAGGAACACAATGGCCAGAGCAACAAATTTAATCTGTTTCATTAAACCCCCGAACTACCTATTAACTGATAGAAAATTCAATACTCAAAAGTATAGCTGCAAACATTTAGCCTGCCAGAATATCGGGCGCTTAGTGTTTTATATCTTTATGCATCTAACAGAAAACATATATTCCTTATTTAGTTGTGCTCGGCGGATCTCTCCTTTGTGAGCGTTCCACCAAGAATAGGCTAATGTTCTTGCATAGGATTTTTTGTTACTCGCACTAGAGCTTGTCCAAAATTCGGTGTAAACCCCCTGAGTAATATACCAATTGCCCACTTTAACACCGGCAGGTGTAGCATTAAATTGGTAGGCATTGACCTTAGTTTGGTCAAATGTTTTGAATAAGGAATCTGGTTGAGACTTCTTGATGGTAATCGCAATATCGTCTTCTCTTCGCCACCCTTCTGCGTCAACTTGCTGTGGCGAAATACCTATTGCCAACTCTAAGGCTTTCCAATCATCATCACTGGCAACACGCCATCCGGCTGGGCATATGCTTCTTTCATCTGCCACATCGTCCCAGTTATATAACCTGCCATAGAGTAGAAGATTAGCCTCATCGTCTTTTGGGATACAGCCTGTTGAAACATCAGAGCCATCTTGAAATCGAGTGGTTATAAGATTTTCAGCAAGCCAAACTTGACCACCGATTTCTACGGTTTTGTATCGATTTCCGTCAATATCTTGAGCTACTTGATGTTCTCTATAGCTTTCAACTGAATTCGAAGATATTGATGGTGTTGTCATAGTAAGCCCCGATGCTAAGACTAGTAATTTCATATTCATGGTGTGAAGTTTAGTCTGAAAAACTAAAGCTATACGTTCCAACTGTGAGACGTTGCTTGTTCAGACACTTCCCATAGTCTCTTTAGAACCGTGTCTTCGAGCACAAAAGACTCAAGCTTGCATTCACCTACCGGGCCACCAAAGTTCATTAATCCCGTAGGGCCGTAATATGCGCGTTCTTTTAGATTTGCTTGTGTAGCGCACATGACTTCAGGGTATACATCACATTAAATACCCGTGTTATGACAGAACTCGCCATTGAATTGGAGAGTACTTTAGGCTCAACCAATCTGCCCAAAGGCGTACCTCATCCGAAAGGCTTAACAACTGCACGGTGGGATGATGAGTTTACTGATGCTTTAACTCGCTTGGTATCTCTTGAAGGTAGTACAACTGATATCGCTATTCTGGGGGCAGGCCGTATACGAGAGTTGTATTATGCTATTTTGAAAGGTGATTCTGGGTACGCTGCTAGACGTGCGTTTGGCGTGGGAAATGAGATAGCTCGATCCATCGAGTTTTTGTCATCAAATTTGAGTGAGGCTATTACTATCGATGACATTGCGGGTCATATTGGGATGAGTCGCGCTGTATTTCATCGTAAGTTTAAACAAGCAACTAATCTGTCGCCGATTCAGTTTATCAAGTCTATGCGACTGAACAACGCAGCGATGCGAATAGCTGAGGGTACCAATGTTAATGTGGCCGCAATGGAAGTGGGATATACCAGCTCCTCTCAGTTCAGCCGCGAGTTTAAGCGATTATACGGACAGTCACCTAAACAGTGGCGACAATCGAACGGACGGGTATATAGCGCTAACCAATAAAGGAATTTTCCCGTAGTCGTTCTATTGCTAAGTCGACAAAATGCCGAACTTTTGCGCTGCTTTGACGCCCCTCAAGCCGAACAACGCTCACCGGAAAAGGACTATTCTCAAAGTTTTCGAGTACTCTCATCAAACGGCCGTCCTTGATTGCTTCTCCCACTTGATAAGACAAGGTTCTCGCTATCCCATGGCCACTAATAGCAGCGTTAATTGATGCGGCACTTAGATTACAGGTTAGTCTGGGAGTAACTTTTACTGCTAGCTTTTTGCCTTTGTCGTTAAAATCCCATGTGCTCACTTGATCGCTAGATGTGGCAATAATTCGGTGATCCGAGAGTTCACTCGGGTGCTGAGGATAGCCATATTGCTCAAAATAGCTTGGTGCACCCACGGCGATACGACTGACTTGCCCTACTTGGGTGGCGTATAAACTGGTATCTTTGAGATGGTCAATGCGAATAGCCACATCAAATTGTTCCTCCATTAGATTGGTGATCCTGTCTAAAAAGACACATCTGACTTGAACGCCAATATGACGCTCAAGATATTCAGTGACAATGGGCATCACATGCATTTGTCCAAAGAGTAGAGGGGCGGTAATTGTTAATGTTCCCTTAGGCTTAGCGTAACTACCTGTTGCGGCGGCTTCAGCCTCTTCAATACTTTCAAAAACTCGTTTCACATCAATCAAGTAACCTTGGCCAGCATCGGTTAATCGAACATGACGAGTGGTTCTGTGTAATAGCTTTACGCCAAGTCTATATTCAAGGTTGGCTATTGCTCTTGTTACCGCAGGTGCAGACAGGTTTAGGGCTTTGGCAGCAGCAGAAAAACTTTGATGCTTGGCAACCTCGATGAAAGTTTGCATGGAATGTAGCTTATCCACAGTAAACGCTCTCCTACTATTATTTCATTCATCGTAATAATAAATTTCAAAATTGGCTAATTATTTATCAGTGGATAGTTCATATAGTGGTTGCACCACAACTATATAAGGAGCTACACCATGCAACGTCCACCACTTCCACCGTTTACACAAGACACCGCAGCACAAAAAGTGCGGCTTGCAGAAGATGCATGGAATCATCGTGACCCAGAGCGTGTGTCTATGGCGTACACGGAAGACAGTCAATGGCGAAACCGCGCCGAATTTATTACCGGTAGACAAGAGATCCGCGAATTCTTGACCCGTAAATGGACAAGAGAACTGGACTATCGCTTGGTGAAAGAGCTTTGGGCGTATACAGAGAACCGAATTGCTGTGCGTTTTGCTTATGAGTTTCGTGATGATTCTGGCCAATGGTTTCGCGCCTATGGCAACGAAAACTGGGAATTTGACGAAAATGGTTTAATGCGCCGACGTATCGCCAGTATCAACGAACACACCATCAATGAAAGTGATCGCGTGATGCTGTGGCCACAAGGGCGTCGTCCCGACGATTATGCAAGCCTAACTGAACTGGGCTACTAACCGCGAATGTGAGAGATTGTAGCTAGCTTCTATACCGTAAAGTTGGGCGGTAGCACCAAGCTAATTCTTGTCTTTCTTTGTATAGAAGCAAAGAATTAACATACCTCCCAACACACTCATTGACAGCATGAGTGGGGCATTAACGTGATATTCCAAGAGGATACCTGTGGTAAACGCCCCTAATGCGCCCGCGCCCACTTTCGCCGCGGCCACCCACATATACACTTGCGCAGCACCTTCTTTAGGGGCGTATTCTGTGCGCGCGGCAAGGGTTGATGCAAAAAATATCGCGTTGATGAACCCACATATCCAATAGGCGGAAAGGCCAAGAGGAAAGCTCCAAGAAATAGCAAGGAAGGCTATGCTCAAAAACAGCAGGCTTCCTATGCGCTTAAGTAGTTGTAAGGCCTCTCCTTTTAACGGAGACGACAATAGTAATAGCGCACCGCATAACCCTCCGATACCGTAGAGCGTAGCTAGATACGCTCCATTTTCTTCTGGTTGATTCCAGCCTTCACTCAAATAGACGGCTAACACGGGAAGTGCGGCAATGGCGAATGAGGCGCTCGACGTCATAAACAGTGTGATTTTCAGTGACGATGAACCAAGAAATATGCCCCAGATCTCATTAAAGTTAGGCGTCGATTTTTGTGATATCGCATGTTCAGAATGGCGCTTTGGAAAGCACACAATAAATACGCTCGCTAACGCGGGTAAACATGTGAGGATCGTGGCGCTCATTGATGTTGAAAACTGAGTAATGAGTAGTGCTATTGTCAATGGGCCAAGGGTATGACCAATACCATAGGTAAAGGTGTCGAAGCTCTGTCCTTTGCGGCGATAGTTGAGGTTATCGGGAATGATATAGATGAGTTGTGTTCCTAATCCGCCCATCATAAAGGCACTACACACGCCACACACTAACAATGAGGCAAATACACCAAACAACATATTGTGTTGAAAACACTGTATGGCGATTTGAAATGCGGCAGTATACAGCCCAGCAAAAAATGCCAGAATCAAGTTAGGATTTTTCGCCGTGTCTAACCATTTACCGTAAATAGGCCCGAGCAAATGCGGCACAGTAAGGCATGCGGCCAATGCGCCAGCAAGTTTGCTATCGGCACCGTATTCTTTAGCAAGCAAAATTACAGAAATAATAGCACCACCGGTACATATTCGTGACAGCACAGCTGCAAACATGTACTGAACAAAATACCGAGAGGCGAGTGGGTTGGTCATGCGTTTTAATGTTCCTAAGCCACGCTATTTTAACGCGAGTAGTTTTAACATTTTTTCAAGGGCATCACGGTGTTCTCCTGATATGGGCAATAGTGGAGCGGGTAAGCAATTGCCTTCGCTATAACCTAAAATATCTGCCGCCGTTGCCATCACTCGTAAGCCTCCTTTGTGTTCAACAAAACATTGCCACATTGGCATGAGCTTCTGCTGAAGCAAGGCTATTTCACTACCACTAATCAGGTGTTGAACGGTGCGTGGGAATAAACCTCCAAGAACCGAAAGCCACAAATCGCACCCTGCTTGCATTCCAGCAGCGCCAAACTGATCGCCACTCACACCAATAGCCACCGTCGAGGGAACCATTGCTCTTAGTTGAGCGAATCGAGCGTCGCCTTCGGCAGTGGCAAAGGGCATTCCTGGAATTTTAATAGCGCCAACCTTGGGGAGTTGGGTAATCGCTTCGTAAAGGTTATCACTAAAGGTGAATTGGGTGACTCGAGGGTTCTCGTAAACACATAAGGGAACAGATAGTTCA
>JALUXV010000505.1 GCA_027013165.1 Alteromonadaceae bacterium | reverse complement strand
GGTGATACCGTTGAATATGTGGCTGATAACGATCCTCAAATATACCGTATAAATGTAGCTGGCTCGTTTCGTGGTGCATCTCAAATCATGGTCGATAAAGGCACTCGTTTGCTCGACGTACTCGACTATATTGCCGCCGATGGCGTGCTATCTGATACCAAGAATATCTTTCTACTTCGTGAAAGTGTTGCTGTAAAACAAAAAGAAATTATTGAGCAAGGCCTACAAAGACTAGAGAGGAGTATCTATACGGCACCAATCGCCTCTACCGGAGAGGGTGCTATAAGAGTACAAGAAGCCCAAATGGTATCAGACTTTATTGCTCGAGCTCGCCAAGTAGAGCCACTAGGTAGAGTAGTGGTTTCTGAAAATGGAGAAGTCGCTAATATTCTTCTTGAACCCAATGACACCATTGTTATACCAACAACTACCGATTTGATTCATGTAGGCGGTGAAGTGTTATTGCCCCAATCTTTAGTTTTTAACCCTGATGCGAGCACAGAAGATTATATAGCTTGGGCTGGAGGTTTTACCGAGCGTGCCGAAGACGACAAAATACTAGTTATCAAAGCCAACGGTAGTGTTTTATTCACCTCTGTCGAGGGTTCAATGTGGTTAAACAATGATGTCAAACGAGTATTAGATGCAGGAGATCAAGTTGTGGTATTACCTGCAATTGACCCTAAGATACTTCAGTCTGTGAAAGATATTACCCAAATAATGTACCAAATCGCAATTGCGGCCAATGCAGCTACAAATATCGTAGACAGAGATTAATATGTTAACCCTTAAGGAGCAACTCTACGCGTGGAGAAGCGTAATATTTGCGCTTTTCCTAAGGGAGTTACAAAGTAAGTTCAATGACAAATTTGGACTCAGTTGGGCCTTTCTAGAGCCATTCGTTTTTATCTCGGCTTTATCGCTGCTTCGCAGTTTAATATCAGGAAGAGATGCACATGGCTTACCAGTTATGATTTTCATGATGGTTGGTATGGTAGCACTGCAACTATTTACCTCTACGTTGCAGTCAGTATCTATGTCGATTCGTAAGAACAAGCCTTTATATGCCTTTAGACAGGTTCAGCCCATTTCTGCAATTCTGACTGCGGGTTTTATCGAACTAGTGATTAAAACGATTGTTGTCGCTATGCTAATTGCAACTGTCTTACTATTGGGAATAGAAGTGAGCGTTAGCGATATTCTGGCTCTCATTTGTCTTTTCTTTAGCGTATGGATTTTTTCTTTAAGTATCGGCTTGATATTTGGAATCGCTGCTGCCTTTGTTCCAGAAGTCGATAAGATTAAGTCTCTGATGACAAGACCTTTGATGTTCATATCTTGCGTATTTTACAGTCTGCAAGATATACCTGAAGAGTACTGGTATTTGTTAACTTGGAACCCTCTTGTTCACTTCATTGAGTTAAGTAGGTACGCTATTTTGGAAAGCTATGGAGATAAGGGCGTATCCGTCGAATACGTGTTACGCGCAGTTGTGCTAGGATTATTTTTCAGTCTTGCATTGTATCATCTTACTTGGCGAAAGGTACTTGCGAGATGATAAGTATCCGTGATCTTACAAAAAGTTACCCTAGTAAACTCGGTAAACAATATATCTTTAAAAACTTGAATTTCGACTTTCCTACAGAAAAAAATGTAGCTATCTTAGGGAAAAATGGTGCTGGTAAGTCAACACTTTTCAGAATGTTAGCGAAGAGTGAATACCCAGACCGCGGGAGCATTACTACTAATCGCTCGCTATCTTGGCCTGTTGCGTTACAGACGGGGATCCATCCACAAATGACAGGGCGAGAAAATACTCGCTTTATAGGCCGCATCAATAATGTCCCCTCGTTGCCTGAATATGAAGATAAGGTGCAAGCCTTCGCTGAAATAGGACAACGTTATGACTTACCAGTAAGAACCTATTCTTCGGGAATGCGAGCAAAATTAGTGTTTGCCTGTTGTATGAATATTGATTTTGACGTTTATCTCATAGATGAGGCAACTTCAGTTGGTGACCCAATATTTAGAAAAAAGGCACAGAGAACTCTAAAAGAAAAGAGTCAATCTTCGGGAGTAATCATGGTCAGTCATGAACTCGATCAAATAAGAGAGTTTTGCACATCGGCAGTCATAATAGAAAATGGACAGCTGTGTTATTACGATGACCTTGAAGAAGGTATAGAGATTTACACTTCAGAGTCAAACACAGTAAAAAAGCGCTAAAGTTAGGTTAATATCGTGGAAAATTTTACAAAAAAAATCAATGAGCTACTTTCATCTTATAAGTACATAGTACTTATTGCTCCTTGGTTACTGTACGCCATCTATTTAAACATATTCGCATCCCCACTATACGAGAGTCAAAGTAAGCTAATCGTAAAATCAACTGAGGGAGGTAGTAGTTTTGACCCCTCTTCCATATTACTTTCGAGCGTTTCTGGCACTGGTTTCAATACTGAAAGCCAATTGGTAGAGGCTTACATTCAGTCTGCTGATATGATCAATCATTTGGATGAAAAACTGAGCTTAAGCGATCACTACACTTCGAGCGATGCAGATTTTTTTAGCCGGCTGTCTAAAGATTATTATCAAGAAGAATTGATTGAATTCTATCTTGACCACGTTACAGTTTCCGTGGACTCTCAATCCTCAGTCATTACACTAAAAACTAGAGGGTTCGATCAAGCCTTTGCTCAAGCCATTAACCAAGCAATTGTCGAAAAAGCCGAAGAATTCATCAATACCATTAACAATGACCTCGCACGCAATAAATTGGAGTTCGCCCAGGGCGAACATGAAATTGTTGAAACAAAGTTACAGCAAGCAAAAACCGAACTGCTCGCGTTCCAGGCTCAGTACAATGTACTAGACCCGACGGCGGAAGGGGCGGCATTTCAACAAATTGCCTTCACGCTAGAAGCGACGTTAGCTCAAAAGCAAGCTGAGCTAAACACGATATCTCGGGTAATGTCAGACAGTGCCTCAGAAGTAATCAACTTAAAACGAGAAATTGCCGCACTGGAAAGCCAAATAAGTGCACAGAAACAGAAAATCAACATGCCCGATGAAAATGGCAACCCGATATCGGTAAGTGAACTCATGGCACGTTACAGCAATCTGCAAGTGCAGCTGCAATTAGCTGTACAGGCATTTTCATCATCGCTGATTACCCTGGAAAATGCGCGTGTAGAAACCTATCAGAAGTTGCAATACCTAGTAACAGTGGAGTCTCCCACACTCCCAGAAAATAATGCTTACCCAACTATTATTTATAGCTTAACATTGTTTGGTGTAGTTCTTCTGTTGGCGTATGGTATTGTGCGTATAGTATTAGCCACTATTCGAGAACTGTAATCCATACAAACAAGAAATAAGTTTCTCGTCAGTAACTTTTTAAAACAGCGTAAAAGCGCTCAAATTTTTACGCTGTTTCCCCACTTCCCTTGTGTCTTATCAAAAGCTCTAGTATAACGGCTAAGCAAACAAGGGGTCTGCGCCCCAGCGTCGTGACAACGACAGCTTCAATAAAAACGATAACAGGTTTGGATTTAAAACGTGACTACAGATAAAACTAACGACAACAGCTTTTTTGGCCATCCAGGGGGCCTGCGCACGTTGTTCTTCACAGAAATGTGGGAACGCATGAGCTATTACGGCATGCGAGCGCTCTTGGTACTCTTTATGACAGCAAGCCTTCAAAAAGAAGGTCTTGGATTTACCGTTGCTACTGCAGGTGCAATATATGGCCTATATACAGGCGCAGTATACTTTTTAGGTCTACCTGGTGGATGGTTAGCAGACCGCCTTATCGGTGGTAAAAAAGCCGTTTGGTACGGGGGCTTGGTGATCTTTGCTGGCCACATTGTACTCGCAATAGACTTGCAGAACTTATTTTTTGTTGGGCTAATTCTTGTCGCCACGGGGACAGGATTATTAAAACCCAATATCTCAGCTATGGTTGGTCAACAGTACGGTGATAATGATGGTCGTAGAGACAGTGGCTACGCCTTGTACTACATGGGCATAAACATTGGCTCACTTATCGCTTATCTAACCACCGGATATCTACAAGAGAACTGGGGATGGCACTACGCTTTTGGTATCGCTGCGGTTGGTATGGCTTTGGGCTTGGTACAGTATTACTTTACCAACAATTCTCTTTCGTCTGACTCAGTGCTTCCTGCTAATCCTTATGAAGGTGCCGCTAAGAAGAAAGCATGGACAGCGGTTTACGCCGTGGTAGCGCTCGCCGTTGTTGTCATTGTGCTGGCGCATCTTGGTGCTATCACTATCGATCCTCTTGCTTTAGCCAAACAAGTTGCAGTGTTCTTTACCGCAATATTCTTTGCTTACTTTGGCTTTATCTACTTCAAGGGTAATTTGAGTGACGATGAAAAACGTCGTATGTGGGCACTATTCTTAGTCTGTGTTGCATCCGCTTGCTTCTGGTCTGGATTTGAACAAGCAGGTTCATCATTAAATCTATTCGCTCAAGATTATACTGCGCGTGCTTTATCTGAAGGTTCAGTATTTACATCTTGGTTTGGATTGTCATCTATCCCCACCGTTTGGTTCCAGCTTTCAAACTCACTCTTTATCATTATTTTATCGCCGTTCTTCGCAGCACTATGGATTAACCTAGCTAAGCGAATGATCGATCCGTCATACACGCTTAAATGTGCAATTGGTATCGTCATTATGGCAAGCGGGTTTATCGTGATGTTTATGGCTTCACAATATGCCGCACAAGGTCTTAAAGTTGCCCCAATGTGGTTGGTTACTACTTACTTCCTCCATACTGTTGGCGAATTATGCCTTAGCCCAGTAGCGCTAAGTGCTGTGAGCAAGTTGTCACCTAAGCGTTTTGCTGGCCAAATGATGGGAGTTTTCGTATTAACTTACTCTATAGGCAACATCATTGCCGGTTTACTCTCTGGTAACTTTGACCCAGAAAACGTTCAACAAA
Organism: Alteromonadaceae bacterium; assembly: GCA_027013165.1. GTDB lineage: Bacteria > Pseudomonadota > Gammaproteobacteria > Enterobacterales > Alteromonadaceae > Alteromonas. The sequence continues at coordinate 2,271 of JALUXV010000505.1, read as the reverse complement.
TGCCTAACCTTTACCTTCAAATTGCGCTGTTTAGTATTGCTATAGGTATTGTTATCGCACTGTTTAACTTTAAGTCTCGCATTTGGGAAAAATCAGGAATAGCAGAATAAGACAAGCGATTCAGGATAAACCAATAACAAAAATCCGATATCATTGAATTGATATCGGATTTTTTGTTTTAGGTGTTTTAACCCACAAAACTATCACCTACAATAAAGCAGCCTCAGTTGTGCAAACTATTTTATTGAGAACACAATGACACTTTATTTTTCGACTCGTCACATTCCCGCCTTAAAAGGGCTTCCTTTAACCGAGCGGGTTAAACGTTTACATTTTGCATCAAAGCAGTTATCTGTACCCGAAAAAACACTACTTAATATTTTAAAGTTACTTGTCATTGTGCCGGCGTTCGCCTTAATTCTTCAAACAGCCACAAACTGGACTTCTATTTTATGGGCGGGGCTTGTTTTCTTAGCCTATCCACTCGTAGTTAAACCAATTCAATATTCAATTAGCGCAAAGTACTTGCCGCCATTATCTGAAAAGGAGTAAACATGAAGACTATATTAGTTACCGGAGGCGCGGGCTATATAGGCAGTCACACCGTATTGCAGTTGCTAGAGCAGGATTACCGCGTTGTTGTTCTAGACAACTTGTGTAATGCCAGTGCAGAGTCTTTGCGTCGCGTAGAACAATTAACCGATAAAACGGTGACTTTTGTGCAGGGTGACATTCGCGATACCGCAGTTTTAGACGGAATTTTCAGCGAACATGATATTTTTGCGACCATTCATTTTGCAGGTCTGAAGGCGGTAGGAGAATCCGTTCAAAAGCCATTGTCTTATTATGAAAATAACGTTTATGGAACACTGACCCTGTGTCAGGCCATGCAACGTCACAATGTGAAGAATATCGTATTTAGTTCTTCTGCAACCGTATACGGCGATCCAACCGCTCTTCCATTACGTGAAAACATGGCCACAGGCGAACCGACTAACCCTTACGGTATGTCTAAGTTAATGGTAGAGCACGTATTATCAGATTTGTACAACTCTGATAATAATTGGAATATTGTTCTACTTCGTTACTTTAACCCAGTAGGCGCACACCCATCAGGTAAAATTGGCGAAGACCCTAACGGTATACCCAATAACCTTATGCCTTATATTTCTCAAGTGGCCACGGGAAAACTCACTGAACTCGGCGTATTTGGTGATGACTACGACACACCTGACGGCACGGGTGTACGTGATTATATTCACGTTGAAGATTTGGCCAACGGTCATTTAAAGGCCCTAGAGCGATTAGCGAAGGGACAAGGATTAGACAAATACAATCTTGGCACGGGTCAGGGCTATTCGGTACTTGATATGGTAAAAGCTTTCGAGAAAGCTAGTGGCAAAACTATTCCATATGCCATCAAACCAAGACGAAGTGGCGATATTGCAGCCTGTTATGCTGATCCAGCGCTAGCCAGTGAAGAGTTAGGTTGGACAGCCGTAAAAGGCTTAGATGAAATGTGTGCAAGCACATGGAACTGGCAATCGCAAAACCCAATGGGATACCCCAAATAAGCTTTGACCTTATCAAACGATAAAGCCCCTATTATTGGGGCTTTTGTTTATCTTCTTCTTGCTCTTCTGTACCGTCTTCGAAGTCGTCAAACATAGATTCAAACTCTGCAAAATCATCGAGAGTTTCTTCAATATTGTCATCGTCTAAGTTGGCTCCGTCAGTCACCAAGAATTCAAGCCTTGCAAAGTATGCATCTCTCACAAATGCGTAATCGTCTAACGACTGAGCTAACTGAGCTTCTTGTTCCATCAGTGCTGCACGAGTCTCTAGCAGTGAAACCACATATCTGGCTACCGCAAAATTACCTTCAATGATAGCCATCGGATACACAGTGCCATCAACAATGTCTCCCGTGAAGCTTCTGGGATCATTTGGACCAAGCGCTGGAAGCATCATGTAGGGCCCAGTGTCTACTCCCCATACTCCAAGGGTTTCGCCAAATTCTTCTTGCTTTACTTCGATACCCAACTTTGAAGCCACGTCGATAGTACCAAACACTCCAACACTTGTGTTAAGCATGAAGCGAGCTAGGCTATCCATGCCGTCGTCGACTTTTCCTTGAAGTACGTTATTCACGAAGTTTGCTGGTTCTTGCAGGTTGTCAGCAGCATTGAGTAAGCCCGTACGGGCAAATTGGGGCATTACCGTGACGTACCCTACGGTAAGTGGACGCAGAAAGTATTTGTCTAATACGTT
>JALUXV010000504.1 GCA_027013165.1 Alteromonadaceae bacterium | reverse complement strand
AGCGTGGTATTCACCGAGGTTCTTCAGTTCGTAATAATGACCTTCGCTTGTATCGCCATTGGTATTATTGCCATGCAACAAGTGTCGCCAGAAATGCTTGCCAAAGTCACTCCAGAGGGTTGGGACGAGCTCAGCTTCGGTTGGTATTTAGACCTAGATTGGTCGGGTATTTTGGATGAGGCAAACAAACAAATACAGACGGATGGTTGGAGTTTGTTCTCCATATTCATGATGCTTGTGTTGTTCAAAGGCATTCTGCAAAGCATGGCAGGACCAGCGCCTAACTTCGACATGCAAAGAGTTTTGTCTTCTAAGTCTCCCACTGACGCAGCAAAAATGAGTTGGTTTGTTAGCGTTGTATTGTTGTTTCCCAGATACATGATGATAACCGGTCTTACCGTACTGGCGCTGGTGTATTTCATGCCCGAACTTCAAGCCATGGGGCCTGATGTGGACTTCGAGCAAATTCTCCCCTTCGCACTCGCCAACTTTATCCCTGCCGGTCTATTGGGCTTGGTCGTCGCTGGCTTACTCGCTACCTTCATGTCGACGTTTGCAGCTACCACAAACTCAGCGCCAGCCTATGTAGTTAACGATATCTATCGTCGCTACATGAAAAAAGACGCCGACGAAAAACACTACGTGCACCTCAGTTATGCAGTTTCAGCCTTTTTCATTGTGGCCGGTACCGCTATTGGCTTATTTGTACCGTCGCTCAACAGCATCATTATGTGGTTAGTGTCGGCCCTTTACGGTGGTTATACCGCCTCAAACCTACTCAAATGGTATTGGTGGAGATTCACCGGCATGGGTTATTTCGCGGGTATGGTGGCAGGCTTGCTAGTTGCAGTACCTATGATGTTTACCGATATATCGCCACTCTACGGATTTCCTATCTTGTTCGGCATTTGTTTAACCGCCTGTGTCGCAGTGAGTTTACTTACGCCGCCTGATGACATGGCTACGCTCAAAAACTTTTACCTAAAAACTCGCCCTTGGGGTTTCTGGGCACCGGTTATCAAAGCACTGCAAGAAGAAGATGAAAACCTTGTGATCAACAAGGACATGGTACGGGACCTATGCAACGTATTTGTTGGTTTGATATGGCATACAAGCCTAGCTGCAGCCCCCATCTTTATAGTGATTCAGCAATGGCAACCCTTTGCCCTTAGCATGATCGTTATCGTTCTAACCTCCATTTATCTGAAGTTTTTCTGGTGGGACAAAATGGAAGACTACCCAGCTTGTTCAAAAGCACATTAACAACCAGATTCTCAACCTTATTAGAGTATTTTTTTATGACAGCAGAACACTCATTTCTCAACAGAAAGAAGCGCATCGAAACTAGCTTCGACAATTTGATTTTAAAACAAAACAAGGCAGAAGAATTAGGCAACGGCATCTATCAACGCTGGGAAAACCCAGTGATCACTGCAAAGCATATTCCACTGACTTGGCGTTATGATTTTGATCCTAATACTAATCCGTTACTGATGGAGAGAATTGGCGTAAACGCCACACTCAATGCCGGTGCAATATTTTTTGAAGGACGCTATGTACTTGTGGTTCGCGTTGAAGGGAGTGACCGCAAATCATATTTCGCCGTAGCCGAAAGCGAAAACGGCGTAGACGGATTTAAATTTTGGGACAAGCCGGTCACCATGCCAGAAACCGATGAACCAGACACTAACGTGTATGACATGCGCCTAACTCAGCATGAAGACGGTTGGATTTACGGACTATTTTGTACCGAGCGTAAAGATCATACCCAACCTGACGATACATCTGCTGCTGTGGCCCAATGCGGTATTGCTCGAACAAAAGACCTAGTCACTTGGGAGCGCCTACCCGACCTAGTCACGCACAGTGGCCAACAGCGTAATGTAGTACTTCACCCAGAATTTGTAGACGGTAAGTACGCCCTCTACACTCGCCCACAAGACGGTTTTATCAGTGTTGGCGGCGGCGGTGGTATTGGTTGGGGTTTAACCGACTCTATGGAAAATGCCCATGTTGAGAAAGAACTGATCATAGACAACAAGGTTTATCACACCATCTCTGAACTCAAAAATGGACAAGGCCCTGCTCCTATAAAAACCAATAATGGCTGGTTACATCTCGCTCACGGTGTGCGAAATACGGCAGCAGGCCTTCGTTATGTTCTATACATGTTCATGACAGATTTGCATGAGCCGTGGAAAATTACCCACAAGCCAGGTGGTTTATTTATAGGGCCTGAGGGCGAGGAACGCGTCGGTGACGTAAGTAATGTTGCCTTTTGTAACGGCTGGATAGCCAACAGCAACAATGAAGTATTCATATATTACGCCAGCTCAGATACCCGTGTACATGTGGCTACATCATCAATAGAGCAACTTATCGACTATTGCGTTAACACGCCTGAAGACGGATTGCGCTCAGCAGCCTCTGTTCAAACCATTAACGCGTTGATCGACAAAAACCTAAAGGTGATGTGATGGAAGCGGAAAAACTACAGCTCTCCTCATTCAACAGGCAAAGTATTAGCCACGAGCTATCAAGCATTAGTGAGTGGTGGCAGTCGAGAGCGTTGGACAAATTCAACGGTGGCTTTGTCGGCGAGGTAGACTTTTTTGGTAAGCCAAACCACACCGCAGAAAAGGGCTGTGTTTTAAACACACGTATTTTGTGGTTCTTCAGTGAACTTGCCGGTCAATCTGGCGAGGCTGAACATCTTCAGCAAGCCAAACGAAGCTATAACTGGCTATTAGACAATCTCGTCGACAGTGAGTACGGTGGGCTGGTTTGGAGTGTAGCACCAACGGGTGAAGTTGCAGATGGCAAAAAGCAAACTTATGCCCAGTCCTTCGGTATTTATGCTTTGTGTAGCTACTTCCACCTTACGGGCGATCCGAATGCACTGGCTATTGCTATGTCGTGCTTTGGTTTTGTTGAGAAGCATGCCAGAGACCATGAATCAGGTGGCTACGTCGAAGCGTGTGATAGGCGCTGGCTTCCTATCTCTGACTATAGACTCAGCGATAAAGATTTAAACTTGCCTAAATCCATGAACACCTTGTTGCATGTATTGGAAGCATATACGGCATTGTACAAAGTCAATCCAACACCCCAAGTTGAAGAAGCGTTTAGACATGTGCTGAATGTTTTCTTGGAGCGCGTAGTGTGTGATGAAACCCACCACCTAAAACTATTTTTTGAGATGGACTGGGAAGACAAATCTCAAACCTATTCCTTTGGTCATGATATTGAAGCCAGCTGGCTACTTTGGGAAGCTGCGCTTGTACTTGGCGATGCGTCAGTGACCGAACAAGTTAAGGACGTGAGCATTAAAATGGCAGAAGTCTGTGCCAACGAAGCTATTGGTAGCAATGGACAGGTTTGTGATGACTTTGACTTTTCTTCTGGTCACAAAGATGAGAAAAGTTATTGGTGGGTCCAAGCAGAAGCCTTAGTTGGTTTCATGAATGCATATGCTCTCACCTCTGACCCACGCTATTTTCAACTGTGCATTAAGATTTGGGAGTTTATCCAACACCAACATATAGACAAAGAACACGGTGAATGGCATTGGGTCGCTAAATGTGACCAAAACAGTACAGAGCAAATCTATAAAGCTGGATTCTGGAAGGCACCCTACCACAATGGGCGGGCTATGATGGAACTCCAAAAGCTATTCGTTCAGGTAGAGGCAAGCCAATAATGATGAAACGTGTTCTCGCCCTAATGTTGTTGACCTGTTCATTTTCAACGTGGGCAAACTTCACTCACTTTATCACCCGTGACGGTAGTGTGTTATATGACGGAAATGAAGAATTCAGATTCGCTGGAATTCATGCGCCAGAGCTTCATCGTATAGAAGACGACACCCGTGGAAAATGCATGGCCGATGACCGAGGATGGGGGCAGTTTTTTAAGTGGCCAACCGCAGATGAGCAAGAAAACTGGTTTGCTTCACTCAATGCCACCGGCCACAAAGCGATGCGCATTTACGTGCTGTCGGTGGCTCATCCTTCTGATAAAGCATGTGGTAGACAAACCCACGTATTAGCACCAACCCACTACGATGATATGCCCTCGCTAAATGAAGAGGCGATGGTAGTTTACGATCGCATGATTTCACTGGCAGACAAGTATCAAATACGATTGATATTGCCGTTTATCGACCATTGGAGTTGGTGGGGAGGTAAAAAAGAGCTTGCAGATTTCTACCAAGAAGATGAAAACGCGTTATACGACACTACCAGCAAAACGTATCGAGCGTATCAACACATTATTCATCAGGTAATCAATCGAAAAAACACCATCACTGGGCGCTATTACTATCAAGAAAAAGCCATCATGGCGTGGGAAACAGGCAATGAATTAAAGGCATCTACCGCTGAATTTGTCGCTAAAACAGCCGCTCTTATTAAAGCATTATCACCACAACACTTGGTTGTAGACGGGAACTATTTATCAATTTTACCTAGCTCATTAGACGACCCTAACGTAGATATTATCAGTAACCATTTTTACTCGGTTAACGGTAATAACAAGCCACAAACCATTATCGATAATCTTAGCGCTATTGAAGGTAAAAAAGCGTACATGGTGGGTGAGTTTGGGCTGCTACCTATTAAAGAAATGACGCAAATCATGGACACAGTAGTAGATGCTCAAGTAGATGGGCATAAAGCCTCGGGGGCGTTCATTTGGGGCATGAGAGGGCGACGTCATAACGGTGGTTTCTACTGGCACTACGAAGGTGACAGCGGATATAAAAGTTATCACTTACCGGGCTTTGCCGAGGGCGATGACAACGAAGAATTAGCGGTTATTTCTTTAGTTCGACGCTCACAAGCAAGAATGAATGGGCTGGAGAAACCAAAGCCTCTTACTATTCCAACACCCCCCACACTTCGCCCCATTTTTCAGAATAGGAAGATAAACTGGCTCGGCTCTCCAACAGGAAGAACTTATCGAATTGAGCGGCGTAAAGGTAATAATTTGTCGTGGGAAGTCATTGCCCCTGATATTACTGACGGCATCAAAGACTATGATCCAGCCCATGACGCGCTGTTTATCGATACATCGACCTTAGAGGTCGGAGTCACCTATCATTATCGCGTCATCGCAAAAAACGAGTCTGGTGAGTCAGCTCCCTCTAATACGCAAAGCATTACAATTGTGGAGGCAACGCCAGACAGATTTGTCTCTGTTGTTGACGGACAGTTTTATCGCTACGGTGCTCCGTATTATTTCACTGGCACCAACTATTGGTACGGACCACTGCTCGGTGCAACTGAAGCAGGTAAGCAAAGACTCACTCAAGAACTTGACCAGCTCAAGCAATATGGCATCACTAACTTGAGAGTGTTAGTTGGTGCCGAAGGGAGTGTAGGAAACGCTGTCATTAAACCCGCATTACAACCCGAGCAAGGTAAATACAATGCTGATCTACTAAAAGGCTTAGATGTGCTCATTGCCGAAATGGACAAACGAGACATGGTTGCCGTGCTGTACATGAACAACAACTGGATTTGGTCTGGCGGGTATTCTCAGTACCTCAGCTGGAACGGTTACGGGCCAGTACCCAATCCATTTGATGAGGAAAATGAATGGCAAGATTACATGGATTACGCAGCGCAGTATTACTCCTGCCTAGCTTGTATAGAAGCCTATCACGATCACGTAAAATTCATTATGGGCCGAACCAATACGGTGACGGGCAAAAACTACAAAGACGACGCCACCATAATGAGTTGGCAACTGGCTAACGAGCCCAGAATCTTCGTTCCAGAAAACAAAGCGGCATACAGACATTGGTTGCACACTAGTGCCTCGCTAATCTCAGACCTTGCCCCTAATCAGCTTGTTTCAACGGGGAGTGAGGGTGCCGCTGGGAGTTTGAATAGCCCAACGCTATTTGCCCAAATGCATCAACACCCTGATATTGATTACCTCACCATGCACGCGTGGCCCAAAAATTGGTCTTGGTTTGACCCAAAAAATCCAGAGGCTTCGCTTGTGGTATCCATTGACAACGCACGAGACTATATAGCAACCCATAGTGAACTCGCCACCCTGTTGAACAAGCCTATCGTGTTGTCTGAATTTGGTTTTCCTAGAGACGACGAGTCTCTGTCACCAGATAGCTCTGTGACATATCGAAACCGCTTCTATCAGGCCATTCTCGATACGCTTCTAGAGAGTAAGAACGCAAATAAAGTATTTGCAGGGATCAACTTCTGGGCATTCGGTGGTATGGGTGTAGCGAACAGCGATGACGATGGGATCTGGCAAGCAGGCGATGACTATCTTGGCGATCCTGCACAAGAACCACAAGGATTAAACACGGTATTTTCAACTGATGTATCCACACTGAAACTTGTAGAGCAAATGGGTAAGCAGCTATAGATAATGGGTGAACTCGCTCCTAGCGGCAGCAAGTTCACCATTTTCTACTAATATCGGCGATAGCATTCGGATTGAAATGCGCTGAATTCAGCGCCGTCCGTTTCAACATGGGTTTGGTAGGGATTAACCGTTGAACGTTTTGTTGAAGCTCTTAGCAAAGTCAACCAAGCTCTCACCATTACAAGCAACAGTAGCACTGTTTATGCTACGGCCGATACGGCTTAGTTCTTGTGTATATGCTTCGTTAGATGTTGCCGCAGCAATACACAAACGCGCTTCTACTGTGCTGTTAGCGTTTTCAAAAGCAACTGCCTTTTGTGGCTCAACAGTTTCTGTTGCACGGTAAGTAGCAATAAAATCTTCCAAAGACATATCGTTACAAGCAATGCGCTTCATTTCTTGACCACTCACAGCGTCAAGTGCTTTGTCAGACTCAACAGCAGCAATACAAATTTGGCTAAGTGCTGAACCATCTGAGTTTATAAACTCAATAGCGTTAGCAGACATAGAAGCAAGACCAAGTGCGAAAGTAGCGATCAAAGTTTTCATTACAATAATTCCCGTGAGCGTTGAAAGTTTTAGGTGAACAATTTGGCGGCTATTCTAGGCCCTAATTTCATTTCGACAATTGAGAATTACTTCCACATAAACATTAGTTTTTATAATGAATTACCGGCCTATTTAAAACTCAAGACGTAGACACCCTTTTAGCGGCTATCGAGCAAAACTTGAATGTCTCGCATCAGAAACTTGAAGGCGACGTTATTCGCTTGCATCGCTAATCTTTAATTTCGACGGTATTCACCGGCAAAAGTAGACCATTCTCGAAGCTCGAGACACATCTGTTTC
>JALUXV010000503.1 GCA_027013165.1 Alteromonadaceae bacterium | reverse complement strand
TATTTTTTTGATGGGGTCGTTATTGTCACCTTGTTTGGTGTTTTCTGTTGCAGCAAAACAGGTAGTTGTCACCTTTTGCATTGTGTTTAAATCACGAGTCATCCAGCCTATCGTATCGAATGAAGGCGCGAGTGGAACCATGTTGTCGCATGGAATCGCGAATTGGGTAGTGCGAAGCCCCCAAAGCCCTTGATAGCTGGCGGGAACGCGAATTGAGCCTCCTGTGTCAGTACCCAAACCCACATCGGCTAGGTGTGAAGTTACCGCAACAGCTGAACCCGAAGACGACCCGCCAGGTATACGAGTAGGCGCAGCTGGGTTTACCAAAGGTGCATAGTGCTTGTTCTGTCCATGGAGGCTGTAGGCCAGTTCATCAGTAATGGTTTTACCTGCAAAGGTACAACCAGCCTCTAGCAGTTGCTCAACAGTGGTATTTGTTGTCGTTGGTATTGGATGGGTAGCTAGCCAATCAGGGTTTCCTGCCGCTGTAGGTAAGCCGCTCATGTGAAACAGATCTTTCACAGCAAGCTTAAACGAGTTTAGCGGCGTTTCGGGTGCTGGATTTACCGGTGCGCTGTAGCTGGGTGTTTTTACGAAAGGACTAGACACATTTCTCGAATTAATAACAAAACAATAATGGCTATGAAACACCTGTTTCTGCTTAGTGTCAAGTGAAACTGTCGTTTCTTTTAGTGCGAGGGCTATTTGGTGAAAACTTCTTTGTTATTGGCTAAGTAGTCCTGTTCTGCTTGTGTTGATTCCCGTCCCAGTACTTGGTTTCGGTAAGGATATCGGCCAAATTCTTTGAGTAGGGCAATATGCTGTTTTTCAAAGGCCAGTTGCTGCTCTAACCCCGGCATCGAAAAAAGCTGAAGCGCTACGTCGTGCATCGCAAGCGATTCACTGTGCATAAACGGCATGTACAAAAATGCGCACTGTTCTGCGGTTAATGCTTTATCTGCTTCTACGCTTATCGCCTGCTGGGCTAATATTAGCGCCATTCCGTCGAATGCATAAGCATGTGCCGAATTTCGATAAAGGTTGCGAGAGAATTGGTCTAACACTATGATTTCAGCCAGACGTCCTCTAGGCGTGGTGCGCCAGTGCCACAGTTCGCCATGAGTTGCAGATTTATGCAGAGGTAAGAATCGAGAAGCAATCGTACGATCTATTGCTGGTTCTTGAGTAAACCACTGTTGAGGAGTAAGGGTTTCAAACCAAAAATTTAGCACTTGGTTTGCTTCTTCGACGATTAAATGTGCGGTTTCCATACTAGCTTACTTCCTTAATGCACAACCACCATGATCAACACCAACGGTGGTTTAAAGGCCCAAACAACATAACTTCTTGGTAGCACCCGAATTTTATTGTTGTTATCTGTCAAAGCTAGTATTGCGTAAAAAGTGAGCAAAGGGAAGGGGCATTGCTATGCGTATGCTAACTAGGGCTTACTGTGCAGGAGGCGCTAGCTCGTTCATATGGTTGTAGGAATCTCTGATTGTTTCAACCCGTTCCACCGCTTTATCGCCTAATTGAGAATAACTCAGGTTACATAGACAGGAAATTAAGCTCATAGGCGCGGCATAGCTATCAAACGGAGCGTCGTTACCCACATGGCAAACCAGCAGGTGATTGACTTTGTCTCGGTACTGTTGCCCCGTAGGATCAGTAATCAAAACTACCTGCTTTTGGCTGAGTTGATCCAGAAGCACATTAAAACGTTGAATGCGACGTCTGAAACCAAATAAAACGACTAAATCTTCTGGTGAAATGTCGATGATGTCCTCGCTCAACGTCTGCCCAGGTTGTGGGAGCAAGTGCACATTGGCGCGAATTTGCTTTAGCTGCTGACGCAAGTGTAGCGCTAGCGGGAAACCGTTTCGAAAACCAATAATATGGACCTGTCTGCTACTGATAAACTCAGCTGCAATGGCTTTTAGCTGGTTTTCATCGATATTCGAAAAAGTACTGTTTATGTTGTTCAGCTCACTGTCTAGCATTGGTGCGTCGGCCGGTGAGCGAGCCAAGGGAACGCCTTCTTCACGCAACGTATCTAAAGCAAGCTTTGCTTCTTGATGCGACGCAAACCCCAGCTGCCTAAAAAATCGGCTAACAGTGGCTTTTGACGTATTGGTATTTTCAGCCAAAAGCGCAGTCGACTGAGTAATTACCGCGAGTGGATTTGTTTGTAGGTAGTTTGCGATTGTTTGCGCAGAGGGCGACAAACTCGGGTAATGCTCGGCTATGCGTTCGAGCAAATTAATTGTAGTTATTGATGCCATAAACCCGAATATTTGTTGAATAAAAAAGACCCCATGCACCGAAAGCTACTTTAAATCTTCCACTTTGCCAACTAACAAAATTCAGCTACAGACAATTTAAGCGTGTTGTTTGCAAATGGCGCTGTATATTTTTTGTATATTTAATATACTTCATAAAAGTGTCATAGCAGTGACATGTATGTGTGAATGGATGCGTGAATTTTGGTTTTAGGTGAGCAATACAAGTGCCTAACAGTGTTGAATTAACAAAGATAAGCCGTTTCCGCTATTGGTACTTATGGTCAGAAATGACCGTGATTTTTTGTGTGCTTCCGCTATCTGTATATATGCTCATCGGCGAAGTTGCCAGCTATTTAATGGTGATGTTGTTCTCTGTAGGTGTAATTTGCCTCTGTGTATTGTTGGTTGATAAACAGTTTAATCGTCAACGCCTATTCAATTGGCGTTTTGAAAAATCTCAACTCGTATCTAGTTTTTCTTGGTTTATCCCACTGTCGGTGTTGATGAGTATCTCATTGTATTTGATCGCACCGGAAGAGTTTATGCGCTGGCCAATGCAAGAGACAGGACTGTGGCTAACAACTCTGATAGTGTATCCCTTAGTATCCGTTATCCCGCAGGAACTTATTTTCAGAACCTTCTTTTTTCATCGTTACAAACCACTTTTGCCTTCTAAAAATACCCGTTGGGGTGTGAGCACCTTCTTATTCGGCTTAGCGCATGTGGTATATGGCAACTGGATAGCGGTGATTTTATCCTGGTGCGGTGGTGCGCTATTTGGCTACCGATATATAAAAACACGCTCAACACCGGCGGTGGTGTTAGAACACACATTGTGGGGAAGTTTTCTTTTTACCGTGGGTTTCGGTTCGTATCTGGTTGTTGCTACCCGCTAGCCGTGGGAGATAAGTTGCAGCGTGCAAGAAAGGTTTGCCACAGTTGAACATGTTGCTGTACTGCGGATTGATATTCAGCGAAGCCAATTTTGTGATTCCCTTTAATAAACGCTTTAAACTCCAAACTCAATGTGGGCTCATTTAACCAAGTACTAAACACGGGATCTATTTTGTAGTGCAATGCGGTTACTTTACTTGCTACAGGTTGAACTTGTTCTATAAAGAAAAGATAAAATACATTCCTTAGAATTTTAGCCGTGTCACTGGGCCTGCCGTCCGTACAGTTCACCTCGGGAAGCGCCGTCGACAGTGATGAATTCAACGCTAATAAGTAGCCTGTTATCATTGACTGCTCGTTCCAAGTAGACGCTGGAAACCGTGCCTTTTGCAACTCATATAAATGGTTTTCTAATTCACTCGTACTCTCCAAAACCTCGCTCGCAGTTTTCATTTGTGCAATGTTGCTGTTTAGCTTATTAAGGTAAAAGTAGCCTCTTACAGCAGCATCTTCACTTACATTTACATCTAATGCTTGTGTGAGTGACGCTCTAACATCCTGACTAGACTGTAGAAAGTTACTCCAGCGATAAGACAGCTGGTTTTCTTTAGCTAATCGCCAAGATTGCAGTTGCTCGTGAATACCGGTGGATGGCGGGATCACCGTTTCACAGTCACGAAGAGCCTTTACAAGAGAAAGCTCATAGATAAGTTGTTGGGATGGTAATTGCACCTTACCTAAAGCGGTATTTTTATTAGCAACCAAGGTTGATAGCTCACATTGACGCAGCGAGAGCAGCTCAGTTATTTCAATGTTAATTGAAGGAAGTGTATTTACCATCTGTGACGCAGGTGGTAATTGATGCTTGGGCTGGAGAGTAGTTGGCGGTATATCGATATCCAATACTCTACTCAAGCGGCTAGTGTATTCTTCAAGGTTATAATTCAACCGGGATTTATCTGCACATGACGCTAGTAAGGTCACGCAGAACACTATAAGCAAAACTGTTCCCACTGACCTTTTAGCTACTGGTTTGTGCATCGTGACCTCTATTGCGAATACGCCTCTATTATTGAAGATGAAACCATTATTTTTCAGCAATGTATACGACAGTAACTTTCCTTTTAGATTACACAATATTACCAATTTCATTGCACAGAGATATGAAGTCGTTATAATCCAATGATTCCGCTGCCATACTTACATCAAGTAGCGAGATTTTAGTCAATAGCACCCGACAGTGGGTGTTTTTTTATGGTTTCATATACAAGTGGCGCAGTGTAGGTGTCACCACTGTTAAAGGACAATTATGCCAGTTATTACTCTTCCAGATGGAAGCCAGCGCGCTTTCGAAAATCCCGTATCTGTACTCGACGTTGCAAACGACATTGGCCCTGGTTTAGCCAAAGCAACCATTGCAGGTAAAGTCAACGGTGAATTAGTAGATGCAGTCGATATGATCGCATCAGACGCGCAGCTTCAAATTATTACCGCAAAAGATGACGAAGGTTTAGAAATTCTTCGCCACAGCTGTGCGCACTTATTAGGACACGCCATTAAGCAACTTTGGCCGAATACAAAAATGGCCATTGGCCCAGTTATCGACAACGGTTTTTACTACGATGTTGATATGGAAGAGAGTATCACCCAAGAAGACTTGCAAAAGCTCGAAAAGCGTATGTTGGAGTTAGCTAAGACTAATTACAGCGTCATCAAAAAAACAGTGAGTTGGCAAGAAGCTCGCGATACCTTCGAGGGGCGCGGCGAAAGCTACAAAATGGAAATCTTGGACGAAAATATAAGCCAAGATGATAAGCCGGGTTTGTACCACCACGAAGAATACATCGATATGTGTCGTGGTCCTCACGTGCCTAACATGAAGTTTTGCCATCACTTTAAGTTGATGAAAGTGGCTGGTGCTTACTGGCGCGGTAACAGCGATAACAAAATGCTTCAACGTATTTACGGTACGGCGTGGGCTGACAAGAAGCAGTTAAAAGCGTATTTACAGCGTTTAGAAGAGGCTGAAAAGCGCGATCACCGTAAAATTGGTAAGTCACTAGATTTATTCCATTGGCAAGAAGAAGCTCCGGGCATGGTGTTTTGGCATAACGACGGTTGGTCAATTTACACAGAGTTAGAGTCATTTGTGCGTAAAAAATTACGTGAGTATGGCTATGATGAAGTAAAAGGCCCATTAATGATGGACCGCAGCTTGTGGGAAAAGTCTGGTCACTGGGACAAGTACGCAGAAAATATGTTCACTACTGAATCGGAGAAGCGCGAGTACGCTGTTAAACCGATGAACTGTCCTGGTCACGTACAAATCTTTAATCAAGGCCTTAAGTCTTACCGTGACCTTCCATTGAAAATGGCTGAGTTCGGCTGTTGTCACCGCAATGAACCCTCAGGTGCATTACATGGATTAATGCGTGTTCGCGGTTTCACGCAAGACGACGCTCACATTTTCTGTACAGAAGAACAAATTCTAGAAGAGGTGAGTGGTTGTATTCGTATGGTATACGAAACTTATGCTGCTTTCGGCTTCGAAAAAATTGCCGTTAAGTTATCAACACGCCCAGAAAAGCGTGTTGGATCTGACGAGATTTGGGACAAGTCTGAGGCTGCATTGGCAGAAGCACTGAAAGCCAACGATATTGAATTTGACTACCAGCCAGGCGAAGGTGCGTTCTACGGACCTAAAATTGAGTTTACCCTGCATGACTGTCTTGATCGTGCATGGCAATGCGGAACGGTTCAATTAGATTTCTCTATGCCAGGACGATTGGGATCGACTTATGTTGCTGAAGACGGCGAACGCAAAGTCCCAGTAATGATTCACCGTGCAATTTTGGGTTCATTAGAGCGTTTTATCGGAATTTTGACCGAAGAATTTGCGGGTTTCTTCCCACTTTGGTTGGCACCGCAACAGGTGGTTGTGATGAATATCACCGACTCACAAAGCGAATATGCCAACAATTGTGTAAAAAAACTGCAAGAATTCGGTTTTAGAGCCAAGTCTGACTTGAGAAATGAGAAGATTGGCTTTAAAATCCGCGAGCACACATTGAAGCGTGTTCCGTACATGCTCGTTGTAGGTGATAAAGAAAGAGAATCTGGCCAAGTGGCAGTACGTTCTCGTCGAGGTGATGACTTAGGGTCTATGCCAATCGAAGACTTTATTGCCTTAGCTCAGCAAGAAGTGGCTGAGAAGACTATCAAATAGTCGATTCCGTGAATTCACGGCGGTGCCTGTAGTTGCAAAACAATCAGTAGTAGGTAACTACAGGCAAAAGAATTAGTTTTTTGGAGGAATAGCACATTAAAGGCGCTAACAACAAGGCTCAGGGCGATAAAGCCCGCATTAACGATGAGATTAAAGCCAGAGAAGTTCGATTAATTGGCAGTAGCGGGGAACAGGTAGGTGTTGTTTCGTTAAACGAAGCGACGCAGGCTGCGGAAGAAGCAGGCCTGGATCTTGTAGAAATCAGTCCAAATGCTGAGCCGCCAGTCTGTAAAGTTATGGACTATGGCAAATTCCTCTTTGAAAAAAGTAAGGCTCAAAAAGAGCAAAAGAAAAAACAGAAGCAAATTCAGGTCAAGGAGATTAAATTTCGCCCTGGCACTGATGAAGGCGATTACCAGGTCAAACTGCGCAACCTGCGTCGCTTTCTTGAAGGTGGTGATAAAGCCAAAGTTACGATCCGCTTCCGCGGTCGTGAAATGGCGCACCAAGAAATTGGTATCGAACTTTTAAACCGCGTTAAAACGGATTTAGAAGACGTTGCCAACTGTGAGTCTTTCCCACGTCGTGTGGAAGGACGCCAGATGATCATGGTGCTAGCCCCAACTAAGAAGTAGTAATGGTCTAAAGTTTTCAGGAATCTGCACCCTGAAACACCTTGCTGCAAACATTAACCGACAAACGGTGACTGCACACCTAAGTCGATATTTAAACAATGCGGAGTTTTAGCAATGCCTAAAATGAAAACTGTAAGCGGTGCCGCCAAGCGTTTCAAGAAAACGGGTTCTGGCCGCTTTAAAAGCAAACAGTCTCACTTGCGTCACATTTTGACCAAGAAGAGCTCT
>JALUXV010000502.1 GCA_027013165.1 Alteromonadaceae bacterium | reverse complement strand
CATCCGGTTTAATGTTAGGTGCGGGTTCAAAGGTAGTTGCTACGCAAAAAACCCATACGCAGGGGAACTTGTTAACCACTGACAATTCTTTGGATATGTCTATTCAAGGTCGAGGTTACTTTGAGATTCTTCAGCCAGACGGCTCAATTGCTTATACCAGAAATGGCCAGTTTACACTGAACGACCAAGGGCAAATTGTTACACCTGGTGCCGGGTTCTTACTACAACCTGCCATTGCTATTCCTGAAGACGCACAGCAAATTACTATTTCCCAGGACGGCGAAGTGAGTGCCACTGTGCGTGGACAAGCCGACCCTCAGGTATTGGGACAAATGAATATTTCCGATTTCATCAACCCTACAGGTTTGCAGCCTATCGGTCAGAATTTGTTTGTTGAAACCGCAGTGAGTGGAGCGCCAATTCAAGGTATTCCGGGCCTTCAAGGGTTGGGTACCATTTCACAAGGCACACTTGAAACATCAAACGTTAATGTTACCGAAGAGCTGGTAAACCTAATTGAAAGCCAACGTTTATACGAGATGAACTCAAAAGTTATCTCATCAGTGGACCAAATGCTTGGTCAGGTTATCCAACAGCTATAGCGACGGTTATTGTTATGCGTATTCTTTCATTGTTGGTGGTATTGGTTTTATTAAGCGGTTGTGGAAGCACTATGCAAACACCGGTCAGAGCCGATGATCCTATGTTTGCTCCCGTGGTTCCCGTTTATCCTCGTGAACAAATTGTGGAAGATGGTTCGCTATTCAGTCAACAAAGAGCAAATAGTTTGTACGCTGATGTGACCGCGCGCAGAGTAGGTGACATCATCTCCGTGACTTTGAGTGAAAATACCAATGCTACCAAAGCTGCCGGTTCATCAACCTCTCGAGACTCAACGGTAAACATCAATCCTATCACTGGTCTTGGTGGGCAAAATGTGGCTATTGGCGGCGAATCTATCCAATTGGGCGTTGCTACTGACAACGAATTCGCCGGAGACGCAGCGGCAAACCAAAGTAACAGTCTTACCGGAAGTATTTCAGTAACCGTGGTGGAAGTTCTCCCCAATGACAATTTGGTTATTCGCGGAGAAAAATGGATCACCCTTAATCACGGCGATGAATACATTCGTTTGACTGGCATTATTCGTCCAGCAGACGTTAGCCCAACAAACGAAATAACGTCGACAAAAGTGGCTAATGCGCGGATCCAATACAGTGGTACCGGTAGTTTCGCACGAGCGCAGGAAAAAGGTTGGCTATCAAAGTTCTTCGCGTCGTCGTGGTTTCCCCTATAGCAGGGCTTGGAGGTTAAGATGCGCAGTTTCATTATTCTCAAAATACTTGTTTTAATATTATTTACCGGTCACGCCCATGCCCAAAGAATTAAAGACGTAGCGAGTATTCAAGGTATTCGAAGCAACCAGCTAGTGGGCTATGGTTTGGTGGTTGGTTTGCCGGGAACCGGTGAACAAAGTCCATTCACTGAACAAAGCTTCAGAACAATGCTAAGTAACTTTGGTATCAGCCTAGACGCCAACACTAAACCTAAAATTAAAAACGTAGCTGCGGTGGCTGTTCATGCAGATTTGCCAGCGTTTTCCAAACCGGGACAAACCATAGACGTTACCGTGTCATCTGTAGGTGAAGCTAGCAGTTTGCAAGGTGGCACCTTGCTTCAAACCTTCTTGCGCGGTGTCGATGGTAAAATTTATGCTGTCGCTCAAGGAAGCTTAGTGGTTAGCGGCTTCGGTGCTCAAGGCGGCGATGGGTCGCGTATTGTGGTAAATACACCTACTGTAGGTAGGATCCCCAACGGCGCAATGGTGGAACAAGAGGTACGCAGTGGTTTTGCCAATGGAGATACACTTACGTTGAATCTCCATTACCCTGACTTTTCTACCGCAAAGCGATTAGCCGATACCATAAACCAAAGATTTGGTGCTCAGCCTGAAACTGGCTACACCATTGCTACCCCGATAGATGCCGCATCAGTACGTGTAACCGCGCCAAGAGACGTAGGGCAGCGCGTAGGGTTTTTAGCCACGCTAGAAAATTTCGAGTTTACTCCGGCAGATGCACCCGCTCGGGTAGTGATAAACAGCCGTACGGGAACCATAGTCATTGGTCAAGATGTTCAGCTGTTACCCGCTGCAATTACTCATGGTGGTCTAACAGTAACCATCGCTGAAAATCAGCAAGTCTCTCAACCCAATACCTTCGGCGATGGCGACACTGTTGTAACAACTCAATCTATTGTTGATATCGACTTAAGCGATAGTCGGATGTTCAAGTTTGAACCTGGCGTGACCTTAGACCAATTGGTTCGGGCAGTGAATGAAGTAGGAGCTGCGCCAGGTGACTTAATGGCAATTTTAGAAGCTTTACGTCAAGCAGGTGCGCTGCGCGGTGAACTGGTGATCATCTAATGGATGCCTTAAATACCCAAAATCAACTAGAAATGGCGCGTAATGTCCACGACTTGGGCAGTATCAATACTATGCGCGAAGCCATTGCATCTGGTGATGAAGGTGTATTAAAAGAAGCAGCACAACAATTTGAAGCTATCTTCGTGCAGATGATGCTCAAGTCTATGCGCAAAGCACAAGATGCATTAGCCGATGAAAATAGCCCCTTTAATTCACAGCAGGTGAAGTTTTACCGCGACATGCACGACCAACAACTCGCTAACGATTTAGCGTCAGGCGGAGGAATGGGGCTAGCGGATCTCATAGTGAAGCAGCTCGGTCAACAAGACGATAGTTACCGACCTGCAAGTACTATTCGAAGCGATGGTGATGTGAGCTCGCTAAATGCAGCTCGCAGGGCTGCCACCCGTGAACTTGCTGAAAGTGCTTTGACCTCAAACAGCATGGGCGTTAACACTGCAACCAAAACCGCAATATTTGATTCGCCAGAAGATTTCATTGATACCTTGCGTCCTATCGCTGAAAGCGTTGCTCAAGATTTTGGTTTAGATCCAAAAGCGATGATTGCACAAGCCGCCGTTGAGACAGGTTGGGGTAAGTACGTTATCCACGATGCTGATGGAAATAGTAGTCACAACCTATTTGGAATTAAAGCCAATAACACTTGGCAGGGTGACCAAGTAACGGTTAACACTCTCGAGTTTGTTGGCCAAATACCTCAACAACAAAAAGCGTCATTTAGACAATACGACTCGCTAGAAAGCGCTATGCGAGATTATGCCGAATTCATTACTACGCAGCCGCGATATCAGCAAGCTGTTGATAATGCGGGAGATGCAAAAGAGTACACGCAAGCGTTACAAGAGGCAGGGTATGCCACCGACCCTAACTATGCCGACAAAATCATGAGTGTGTATAGCAGCGACCGCTTGAGTGCGAGAATGCCATGAGTAAGAGGGTAATTTTATGAGTTCAGTAGATTTATTTACTCTTGCCAATAGTGGTGTTACTGCGAGTAGCAAATTGCTGCAAACCACCAGTAACAACATTGCCAACGTAAATACTCAAGGTTACACACGAGAGCGTACAGAGCTTGAAAATAGCCATGTATTTGGCGTAGAGGTCGGCAGCACAGAACGCATCGTTAATACATTTGCTCAAAACCAGTTGCGCCGTGATATTACCCAAGTGGGAGAGTTAGACGCATTCTCGTCAAAAACCTCTTTACTTGACGATATGCTTGCGAATGAATCTAATTCACTGTCGGCGGGGTTGAGTGACTTTTTTAGTGCACTACAAACCGCGTCAGATGACCCAACAAACCTTGCGTCTCGCGAACAAGTATTGGGCAGTGCAGAGTCTCTTTACAAGCGGATGGGTGTGCTCACCGACTTTATGGCGCAGCGGGAAGATGAGCTAAACGACGAGATCACCACAGAGGTTAACCGCGCAAATAGCCTGATACAGAGTATTGGTGTTCTGAATAAAAATATCATTGTTGCTAATGGTAACAATACTAGTGAGCAACCTACTGCTTTACTTAATGAACGCGATCAAGCCATTAATGAGCTTGCGTCTATTATGTCAATAGAAGTAAGGGAAAGCACTCAGCAAAATGGCGCTGTAATGATTAACCTGACCTCAGGAGATTCGTTAGTCCTAGAAAACGGCACGTTTAATCTGTTCGATGTTACAAGCGACGCAGACCTAACTTTCAAACAACTGAGTTTGTCTACAGACTTCGGTTCTAGTACAAAAAATGATACCTCGATTAATGTCTTTGAGTCTGAATTGGGCGGAAGTTTGGGTGGGCTGTTTAGATACAGAAACGATGTTTTAGGGCCCGCTATGCGTGATGTAGGTCAGCTTTCTTTAGCATTTGCTGACGCCCTTAATAGTCAAAATAAGCTCGGGATGGATCTTGATGGCCAGCTGGGTACTGATGTGTTTTCCATGCCTGTCTTTCAAGGGTTAAATTACGACGGAACACCGGGCACTCAAGAGATATTCGCACAGGTCACCGAAGGCAAGGGCAGTGAACTTACCGATGCCGATTATCGCATTGAAGTGACTAATGTTGCTGCTGGTGTACCTACTGAAGTGGAAGTAACACTCCTCAATAGTGATGGAACACCGCAAACCGATGGCAGTGGTAATAACTTGGTTTTCTCTAATGTGGCGATAACAACGGGATATAACGAAATTGCCGGCGGCATTGAAATAGAATTTACCACCGCTAGTGGCTACAGTGTTGGCGATAGCTTCTTACTTCAACCGACAAAAAACGCCGCAACGGAGATAGACTTTGCTACCAAGAGGGCTGAGGATTTGGCCTTTGCCGCCCCTATTCGAGTTGATGCCGATATCAACAACTTAGGCGGTGCACAAGTTATTGGTGTGTCGATCACTAACACCGAAGTGGGAACGGGTAATGACCAATCTGCCTTCGATGGCGCTGGTGGTATTCATGACTTAGCAGGTTCCCCCAGTGCAACGTTTGGCGCTCCCGCACAAATTGTTTTTACCTCTGAGACCAGTTTCGAAGTACTCGATGGCGAAAGTCCCGCCAATGTGATTACCACGGTAACCGGTGTTACCGACTTAAACAACCTACTTGCGCAAGCCGAGGCGAATGGTGCAGGTCCGGCGTGGCCTGCGGCGTTCTCTGCGTTAGATGATTATCCTGGTTATGATGTTAGTTTAGAAGGGGTGCCCGCAGCTGGAGATACCTTTACGCTGAGCTACAATACAGATGGCTTCAACGACAACACCAACGCGTTATCGCTCGCATCGTTACAAGGTCAAAAATTGGTACAGTTGAGTAGTGAATCTACTAACGAGCAGCGCAGCTTTCACGATGCCTATGCATCACTGGTAGGCCGTATTGGTGAAGATGCAGCAACGGCTACCGTTTCTTTGCAAGCTGCTGAAGCCATGCAAGCCCAATCAGAAAACTGGTTCGAGTCGGTTTCTGGTGTAAGCTTAGATGAAGAGGCATCTAACCTGATTAAGTATCAACAGTCTTATGCCGCAGCCGCGAGAATATTGAGCACAGCGCAAGAGTTGTTTAGCACCATATTGCAAGCTGCGAGGTAGTAAATAATGCGTATATCTACTAATCAAATTTATGACCAAAACGTTCGAGCAATTATGGACAACCAGACCGGTTTGGTTAATACGCAGCAACAACTGGCAACGGGTAAACGTATCAATAGCCCTTCTGATGACCCCGTAGGTGCTGCAAAAGTGCTGCGCATTGCAGAAGAGTTAGATTCGCTCGATCAGTATCAACGAAATATCGATCTATTTACCAACGCATTGGAACAACAAGAAGCGGTTTTGACTAATATCACCAACTCGGTAAACCGCGCCAGAACACTCATTGTTCAGTCAGGTTCAGGTATACTAACCGACACTGATAGAGCGTCTATCGGTTCTGAACTTGAACAGATACGTCAAGAAGTATTCGATTTAATGAACACGCAAGACGCCGATGGCCATTATATTTACGCAGGTTTTCAATCGGGTAATCAGGCGTTTACCTACAATCCTTCAGCCACTGGAAATTCAGTAACTTTTGCTGGTGATGGAGGAACCAATTTTATGAAGCTTTCGAACAGTGCGAGTATTCAATCTACGACCAGTGGCTTAGAAGTATTTGAAAACGTTTTAGCACGCTATGATTTTACGGTAACGGGAAACACGGTTACTGATTTAGAGTCTGCAATTATTAAAGAGCAAGGTACCTTTGATACTTTCTTTGATAGAAATTATGATTCTGGCACCGCTGCCAATAATAATTATCAAATTACCATACTCGCCACTGGTCAAGCTGAACTTCGAAACACAGGAACCGGTGCGGTTGTCGACACGGTAAATTTCACATCTGGCGAGCCCTTTGTTGTTAAGGGGTTGTCGTTTACCGCCGATGCTGCCGTGGGCGATACCATTGACTTTTCATTAGATGCACCAGAAAAGAAAAGTATTGCACAGGCTCTAGATGAGATGACCAATATATTGATGGACAGCACTGTGGAAGGGAGCCAACTTCAAGAATCAATTGCTGATGCACTAATCAATATCGATAACGGTCTTGAAAAAATATCTATCGAACGTGCGTCTATTGGTGGCCGTTTGAATGTCGCTCAGTCATTGTATGAAAGTAACTTGGACTTGGAAATTTCGGCAAAAGCTGCGCGCTCATCAATTGAGGATGTGGATTATGCTGAAGCGTCAACAGAATTTGCTCGTCAAGAAACTGCACTCAATGCCGCTTTGGCATCATTCCCCCAAGTGGCCAATTTAAGTTTGTTTAATTACATCTAATAGTGCATTCACACCGTTAATCTCTGCAAAATAAACAGACGTTTGGTCATCTTCGTGACTGGAATAATAAGACAAATAGGCCGTGTCCTCTATTACACACAGTCCCGGGTAACTGTTGTCTCCTGCGCTGGGAAGCGTGAGTAATTCGGTAAGCTTTGGCTCTGTTACGTCCAGTAACCAGACTTTGGTTGTTAGTTTGTCGTCTTCTTCATCCCAGTCTCGGCCTGCCACTAAGAAAAAATTTTCTTCTAGCCTGATCATTACTGGGCCGCCAATATAAATTCCCAAATCTTTCCATGTCCACTCGGTATAGGGAGGCGAGGAAAATCCTAACTTTGCCGAATAGGTATCTGCGTCTCTACGCACAATTGCCGTTGCATTGCTTGATTCATCAAAAAGCAGGTGGCTTTCGTTAGGGTAGCCCGCTTGATGCTTCTCTAACGATAGGGCGTGTTCAGTGAGTAACGCCATATTGTGAGTAGGGTCGCCACAATATAAGTCTAACTTCTGGGCGGCACGATTGTAGGCGAATCCATAGGCCGCACC
>JALUXV010000501.1 GCA_027013165.1 Alteromonadaceae bacterium | reverse complement strand
GAGTCGGTTGCGGGTTGGTCTGAAAGTGACCTTCGAAGGCCGAGAAGGACCGGTGTTGGGGATCGTCACCAAGATCAACCGCAAGAGTGTGATCGTGCTGGGCGAGGAAGGCAGGAAACAGTACAAGGTCTCGCCGGAGTTACTTAGGCCTCTGCGTGACGTGAAGTAGGTCAACTACGTCGTAGGATGAACGCTTACGTTGGAGGTGAGTCCTCGTTCAATAGACGATCCAAAGCAATGGCCGTACCTTCCAAGGAAAGAGGTAATTCGCATTCGTACTGGTGGTCACTTAGTCCAGCCTTTTGCATTGCTTCTCTATACCCTAATGCACGCAGTTCGTATCGGTGTGCCTTTTGGTAATCCCCAGCAAATAATGCTATCCGGTGATGCCCTAAGCAGATCAACTTGTTGACAATTTCACGCATGGCGGCACGATTTTCTGCGGCAACATAAGGATGGCTGTTGTGCTCGTGCTCATTAAAAAGAAAAACAAAAGGTAGTTGATGTTGCTGTAGCCATTCTAAATGTTCATCCAAATATGAGGATGACAAATTAAGTAATAGGCCATCTACACCTCGAGATACCAATGTCTCTAGGGCATGTCGCTCATTTTTTAAGTCATAGTCTGTCGTCATGATCATGGAAGCGTATCCGCAGGTTCGACACGCTCTTTGCAGACTGTCTACAGCCCACGAGTAGCTTTGTGGCACAAGGCTCGGTATCACAACCCCCAGAATTCTGGAGCGATTTTCCTTCAGCGTTTTACCGACAAGACTGGGAATGTAGCCCAGCCGATCAATAGTCTCGCGAATTCGTTCAGCAGTTTCTTCGCTTACGGTAGCCGAGCTATTCAAGTAACGCGATACGGTCGCAGTTGATACGTTTGCTGCCTTAGCCACTCCCGTTATTGTGATCCGGTTGCCCAATGCCTTAATCCTTGTTTTGTTAACAATATCTTCATACTACTGTCATCATAATGGACAAAAATGACAATACAGTTATCCAATTACTTAATCAGTAACCTTAATTGTTAGGGTGATCGGAGGTATAGTGGCTTCTATCGAGCTTATAAATTTGCACAAACGCTACGGTGAGCAATCAGTGCTCAATGGGATAAACCTTAAGATTCAAGATGGTGAATTTGTAAGCCTAGTGGGGGAGTCTGGAAGTGGTAAATCCACGTTATTAAGGACTATCGCAGGCCTTGAAACTCATTCTAGCGGTGAAATTTTGATAGATGGAGAATCGGCAGGCCACTTATTGCCGCGTGAACGCAAGTTGGCTATGGTATTTCAATCATACGCTCTCTACCCGCACCTGAGTGTTTTTGACAATATTGCTATGCCTCTTCGTATGCAATGTAAACGTTTACATCGCACGCCAATCATCAGTTCATTGCTGCCATCTTCTCGTCGGGTTAAGGCTAATATTGAAGAACGCGTGAAAATAATTGCAGAGAGCCTGCACATACTTCCTATACTACATCGTCGCCCTGGTCAGCTGTCAGGCGGCCAACGACAGCGCGTAGCGTTGGGGCGCGCTATGGTGAGAAATCCGAAAGCTTTTTTGATGGATGAACCTCTATCGAATTTGGATGCAACGTTACGTGTGCATATGCGTCGCGAACTAGTTCAGATGCATCGCGAAATGGGCAGCACATTTGTCTATGTAACGCACGATCAGGCCGAGGCAATGACGATGTCCGATCGTGTCGCTGTTTTAATTGATGGAGAACTCGCTCAGATAGATACTCCGGACACACTTTACCGGGTTCCAAGTGATCTGCGGGTTGCAAAGTTCATTGGCACGCCGAAGATTAATGTTTTCGATGCAACCGTGCAAAAGGGTGGGGTTATTGCATTTAACAAAGTAAAGCTAGATCGAGAGTTAGTTACACGCATCGACCATACACAAGGGGCAAAGATTTCTCTCGCTATTCGCCCAGAAGATGCGTCTATAGATGCGTCAGGAGAAGGGCATCTTAAGGGTAAAGTGCAGCATATCGAAAACCTGGGCTCTGAAGCGCTGGTGCATCTTCAATGTGGTCAATCACAAGAACTCATTGTCCGTTGCTCTCCCTGTTTAGCCCATAGCTTAAGTAGTGAGGCATGCTATTCAGTGCGATTTAATGAGCAGCAGCTACATATATTCGACAACAATGGAAAGAGGCTTGCTCAACAACAGAACCAGGTAAATGAGGGCCGCGCATATGAATTTTCATAGACGCATATCTATTGCAAGATATCGATATGGTGAGCAGCTGTGGGGAATTGGGTTAAGTGCTCCAGCTTTTATTCTAATGATCTTGTTAATGCTAGGACCTATTGCACTAACTATGTTGCTGTCACTTACCGATTGGCAACTTGGTATGGGAAACTTCTCCTGGATTGGATTAAAAAACTACGAATCTGCGGTAAATGATCCTATTTTCTGGAAATCGTTGTTTAATACTAGTGTTTATGTTGCTGTTGTTATGACTGGATCTATCGGCCTAGGGTTGCTTCTAGCATTGATGATTAACCAACTGAGTTTTGGAAAAGGATTTTATCGAACTTTATTCTTTTTGCCTGTCATGGCCTCTCTAGTTGCGATGACTATTGTTTGGGAGTTCTTACTCCACCCAGAATTTGGGCTAATCAACCAACTTCTGACAGCTCTTGGTGGTACGCCAAATAACTGGTTAAGGGATGAGGATTGGGCTCTTGCTGCACTGTGTGTCATCGGCATTTGGCATCAAGCAGGCTTCAATATGGTGTTGTTCATAGCAGGGCTGACCGCTATACCTAAATTCCTCTATGAAGCTGCAGATATTGATGGTGTGCCTCCAGGCTTTAGCCGCTTTCGACACATTACCTGGCCACTACTGGGGCCAGTAACGCTTTTTATCGTTGTAATGACAGCAATAAAAGCGTTTCAAGTTTTTGATACTGTCCAAATACTGACTCAAGGGGGGCCTAGTTATAGTAGCGAAGTATTACTGCTAACTATTTATAAAGAGGGTTTCGAATATTTTCGCACGGGTTACGCCGCAGCTCTAACAGTGGTGTTTCTCACTTTAGTTATTCTAGTGACAGTGGTTAAATCCCTGTTTCTGGAGAAAAAGGTTAAATATACATAGTTTTTATAAATTTATAAGGAAAGTTCTGATATGGGTCGACTCCAGCCTACGCTGAAAAGATGGTATCCTGAACTGTTGCGTCATGCATTTTTAATAATGCTGGCGGCGGTAATGGTGATGCCCTTTATATGGATGGTGCTAACCTCCTTTAAGCCAGCTAATGAAATTTTTAGTAATGAGATAAATTGGCTGCCTGGGCATTGGGCATTGATAGAAAACTATACAAGGGCTCTGACTAACACCTCTCTTATACGTTACATGGGTAATGGACTGTTAGTCGTGGTTGCTATTCTTATTCTTCAGTTTTTGGTTTCTATTCCTGCTGCTTATGCCCTTGCTAAACTCAGTTTTCCTGGTCGTTTTGCTATGTTTATATGTGTTCTAGCATGCTTGATGATTCCTGCTCAAGCAGTTGCTATTCCTTGGTATTTGCAACTTCACTATGTTGGTATTTTAGATAGTTACTGGGCGTTGATATTGCCATTTACATTGTCAGTCTTCGGTATCTTTCTTCTTAGGCAGTTCTTTATTGGTATACCAGATGATCTGATTGATGCGGCTAGAATGGATGGTATGAATGAGTTCCGAATTATTTGGAGTGTAGTTGTTCCCAATTCTATCCCTGCACTTATTTCCTTTGGCATATTTTCAGTGATTGCTCACTGGAACGATTATTTTTGGCCACTTATCGTGCTTAATGATCAAGATTATTATACACCTACCCTAGGTGTAGTTGACTTTAGAAACGCAGAGTCGGGGTCTGATTATGGTGCCCTTATGGCAGCGGCGACTATTGTTGTACTACCTTTGCTAGTTGCTTTTTTACTAGCGCAGCGTCGCTTCATCGAAGGCATATCGACAGCTGGAATGAAGTGATACTTGTCTAATGGCTTGTAACAAGCTTTTTTATCAATAAGGTAATTGAAATGAAAAGATTCGCTGTTTTTGTTTTAAGTGGCTTGTGCCTAACGAATGCCTCTCATGCTAGTGAAAAAACTGATCTTGTAGTTCAGTATGCATATGGTGCTATCTTCGATTCGGCCATGACACGGTTAAAAAATGAATTTGAAGCCTCTCACCCTGAGATTCGGATTCAATATCGTGCACCTTACGAAAGCTATGAAGATGCCAGCCAGAAAGTTATGAGGGAGGCCATTATCAACCGCCTTCCTGATATAACGATGCAGGGCATCAACCAAGTTCGGCCACTAGTAGAGCGGAACATTGCTGTTGATATTACACCTTTTATTGAACAGGAAGATAATTTAGATGAGGAAGGCTATTACCCCGCAATGCTAGACCTAGGTCGATTTGATAATGGCTTATATGGTCTGCCTTTCGCTATTTCTCTACCGGCGGTTTATTACAATGTAGACTTAATGGAAAAAGCGGGCTGGGAGGGGGGGGAGCTTCCTCAGACTTGGGATAAAGTGCTTGAACTTGCTGAACGAATAAATTACCTGCCAGAGTCTAGACAAGGTATTTATTACGATTGGGATATTTCTGGAAATTGGCTACTTCAGGCACCAATACTTAGCCAAGGTGGTCAGATGGCTAGTGAGGATGAGCAGCAGGTCAGTTTTAATGATAGTAGTGGTGAGTTTGCCTTAAACCTATTATCCCGAATGGTGTTAGATGGTGGTATGACCAATATGGGGTGGGATGCTGCAAATGCATCTTTCGTTGTCGGTAATACAGGGATAGTAGTGACAACTATTGGAAGATTGGAAAGTATTAGCAACCAAGTCGGTGATCTATTCACCCTTCGTACGGGGCCCTTTCCTGATGTTAAACCTAGTGGTGGTTTACCTGCAGGAGGCACCACCCTGGTTATGTTGACTAAAGATGCCGAAAGGCAGCAGGCCGCTTGGGAGTTCATCAAATTTGCAACGGGCTCAAACGGCGCGACCATTGTCGTCGAGGAGACTGGATATGTACCCCCGAACATGCATGCCAATACACATGACCTTCAAGAATTTTATGCTATGCATTCAAATCGGTCAGTGATGATCGGTCAACTTCCTCTGATGCTTCCCATGTATTCCTTTCCAGGGGGGAATGCCCTCAGGATCACTGATGTCATCAAGAGCCATTTAGAAAGCATTGTCACCGGCTCACGAGTTCATGAGCCTAGAGCAGTATTAGAAGACATGGCTCACGAAGTTCAGCTTTTGATGCCTCAATAAATTGAAGACTTACTGCGGCGCTGGTGCTACCAGCGCTCGCTAATTGGTGGAAAAATGAAAATCATCCATTTGACAGACCTTCATCTTGTCGCGCCTACACGAAAGTTATTCGCGCTAGACCCGCTGGAGCATTTTAAAGCTGCAATTGCAAGCATAAACCTTAACCATTTTGATGCGGAGCTTGTTTTAATTAGTGGGGATTTAGTGGATCAGGGTGAGACAGAAGCTTACATTGCATTAAAAGAAGCATTGAAGAGTCTTAAAATTCCTTATGCGTTGGGTATGGGGAATCACGATAATCGAGCACATCTGCAATCCGTGTTTCCAGAGCTACCCCAAGATGATAATGGTTTTGTACAGTACGCGATCAAAACATCAGGTGGCACTTTCATCATGCTGGATACAGCTAAAGAAGGGAGTCATGCTGGTGAGTTATGCACTAAACGACTAGCATGGCTTTCGCATACTCTAGAGAAGCATAGTGATCAAGATATTTTTATCGTACTTCATCACCCAACTGTAGAAACTGGTATTCGGTTTATGGATTCTATTAAGCTACAGGATGTGGAAGCATTCGCAAACATTGTTAAAAAGCATAACAATATTCGACACCTTTTTTTTGGCCACGTACACCGGCCAATCACTGGAAATTGGCAAGGTATTTCATTTTCATTAATGCCCTCATTAAACCATCAAGCAGCTCTGAACCTTGAGATAGATGCTAAACGTTTACTTGGCAGCCATGAGCCACCTGCTTATGGTGTTGTGATTATAGAAGAGCAGAGTCTAGTAGTGCATTTTAATTATTTTATGCAAGAAACTAGAAAGTATTTTGTGCATGGGAATTCAGCTTCAGCGCAATCTTTTGCCCAGCTTGATCATGAGATAGAGCTTCAGCAGCGGGATGATCTTCAACAAACAATGAAAGACTATTAAGGGATGGAAATGCAAAAAATACTTTATGTTTTTGATTTTGATGGTGTTATAGCTGATAGCTTAGATGTTTGCCTTTCTACAGTTAAATTGATAGCAAGAGAGTTTAACCTAAATGCTGATGTGATCAGTGACGATATATGGGAAGTTATAAATAATGTAACATTTGATTCCCTAGGGCGTTACTTAGGACTTGATGAAATCGAATCCCTGCGATTTGCTGACAAAGTCTTACAACGGATGATTGAAAACAGGGCAGCCAATCTTTTTAATGGCATGCCTGCTCTATTGAGCGAGCTTGCTTTGACAGGAGTCGTTTGCATTCTTTCGGCCAGTCATAGGATAGCTATTGAGCGGTCTTTAAATGAGGTAAATATTCATCACGTAATCAGTGATATCTTTGGTGGAGAAACTCGAGGAAGTAAAGCAGAAAAACTTAAGATTCTTCAAGTTCGGTATGGTGTTGAACCTTGTGCCTGCTGGATGATTGGCGACGCTGCTAGCGATATTGCTGCTGCTCGCGATGCGGGGTGTAACTCTATAGCTGTCGGTTGGGGCTGGCAATCCAGAGAGCGCTTAAAGTTTGCCTCTCCAGATGCATTTGTGGATAGTGTTCCTGCTCTACATGATTTTCTGACGGCGGTTGTAAGCTCTAATATCTGAGTTCATACACAGAAAGAGCACCATAATTCTGATTCTTAGTCAGGCCTGTGCCTAAATTGGTTTCTCAAGGATCAGCATTTGTATGCCTTTTGCCGACTCACCTTCTGTGTATTTATACCAAGGCAGATCTCGGAAGCCTATATTACATTACTGCTTGGAATGCTGACATGTTTGCCGGACTAGGACTTAAACAACAGGACATGTGTGGCGCTTAAGATTCTTATGGCACCATTGTCATTTGCATGTCCGTCCACTGCCCTGAAAATAGCGTATAGCGCTTCTCAGATACCTGAATCCGTGAGACCGGCCCCCGGAAGCACTTCTAACCCACTGACCTGCATGGCAATATAGCCATTATCGCCATTCACCCAGACAGTGCCATGCCCAACATAAAGTTCCGCGCCAGTCGCCGCAC
>JALUXV010000500.1 GCA_027013165.1 Alteromonadaceae bacterium | reverse complement strand
TGCTTTAGAGTGGAGTGATGAACAAGATAGAAGTTTTTCAGTCGGTTGAAGAGTATCAACACATGTTTGTAGGTGTTGATATGGACGCTATTCAAATAAAGCGAGGAAATTTCGTCAATCGTCACCGTGTTATGGCGCTGCCCAATTTATGGGTAGGCTATCGCAACACGCTTAACGCTGTATCACACCATGCCTGTAATGAACCAGACCACTATTATCTAATCATTCCGTTTGACGATGTAGAACTTTACGTCGATGGAAAGCTAATGGTGGACAACCGCTTGTTTTTTATTAGTCCTAATGAGGAAACCTTCAGTTGGTTTCCGCATTACTCCGAAACCATTACCTTGTGTTTTAACACTGCTGCGGTAAAACAGCATTTTGACGATGAAGAAATCGCCACTATTAACAACAATGCCAGAGCGCTCAGGAGTGGTCAGTTACCTCTTGATAAGCTCGCAGAGTTTAAGGCCTTTATTCGAGCGTATTTCAAGACATTGAATGCGCTTGTTGGGAATGCCTCTGTCATTGAAAAGCAGCATTTTGAATTTGTGGTGTTTAATGCATTTCGAGAGTTGTTTTCGAATATGTTTGACTTGCCGGCGTCACTGAGTGTGAACACTCGCCGAGAGACAGTGTCTAGAGCCATTGAGTATATAGGCGAGTATAATGATCGCAGGGCACTTCCTATTGCTGAGTTGGCAAAAGCAAGCTGCTGTTCAATTCGAACCTTGGAATACGCGTTTAAGTCTATGTTGGGCGTGTTACCCAAATCTTATCTTACTCATCGAAAAGTAAATGACGTGCGACAGACCATTTTATCGGGGGATTTTGATTCACTGAATGGAGTATTCGAGCATTTTAACATCAGCCATCCAGGACGGTTTTCAGCACAATATTCGCAACAATTTGGTGAATCTCCCTCTGTTTCACTAAAGCGAGTAATAAGAGCAAACTAATTTTTGTTAAATACTATAAGCTATGCCTTGCTTTTCAGTTGCAATGTGAGCGAGTTGAATACCAGTAGTCTAGTTACAAAATGATGTTCCTCCTTATGACTCAGTGAGTTAATGCGATAATCGTAGGTTTACTTTTCTGTTTGTAACTCTTACTCTGGTTGTTTTGCGAACGCTGTCGCTAGGCTAATTGATGATCGGAAAAACGCTGCCAACAGTTACGCTCCTTATTTTCGCGTTACTCAACTTTATTACGACCTATACTCCGGTCGCCAAAGCGCAGTCGAGGGACATTATATTGTCTACTCAGGGT
The DNA here is from genome assembly GCA_027013165.1 of Alteromonadaceae bacterium. GTDB lineage: Bacteria > Pseudomonadota > Gammaproteobacteria > Enterobacterales > Alteromonadaceae > Alteromonas. Next base: position 6,309 of record JALUXV010000500.1, on the reverse strand, counting down.
ATACTGGGCAATCAAGATGTCGTCGAGTTTTCACTGATGCCAGAGGAATCCGCTTTGGTTACGGTGAAGCAATTTGGCGGCGCTGCAACGCTGTCTTTGTTTCGAAATACTAACCAATCTAACCAAGCATTACTCAGTACCGGAAACTTTTTCCTTTTCCAAGCGTTGCAAGATGAAGTGATGCTAGTTACTGGAAGTGATTGCCGCAACTGTGTGATCCAAATAGCTCCCTACGAAAACATAGATGCACATGGCAAGTACCAACTTACAGTTAAAGTAATCAAAACTGATACATCTAATGCGATTCACGTCCTACCTTTGTTCAATGAGGCAGCTTCCTATCTGTTGTCTGCGAATAGAGGGGTTGAATCTGAAAAGAAAAAGGGACTCGGTTTAGCATTGCAGTCATATCTTCAAGCACATCGTGTAGCGAGCGACTTCGAAGAATTATATTGGAGCCACCTTGCGCTCTATAGAGCGTCACAGTTGTATCATCGGTTAAGTGATTTCGATCAGCAAAGGGAAGCTTTGGAGAGGCTAGTAGAGGTGCTTAATTCCGACTCGCGCCTTGGAAAGTTGTCTCGTTACGAGTTAGCTCAGCTAGAAAACATGAATGGAGAACTCTCTACACTTATCGGCGCAGTGGATGCCCTTGAAGGGCTATTTATTGACGAACAAGACGCTCACCTAGTGGCGTACTATATGACGATAAAAGCCGATACGTTATCGCGACAGGGTAAGAACGCTGACGCTATCGAAATTTACGAACAAGCAAACGAATTATTAACCGGGATTGGTGATTGGCGACTGTTGTTACAGCAAAAAATCACTGTTGGTTGGCTGTATGCGAGGTTAGGTGACAGCGACAGTGCAAAAAGAGAATATCTCGAAAGTTTGACGTTAGCGCGAACATTCGAGGCCCCGTACTTCATCGCGAATGCCGCGACAAAGTTAGCTCGATTATATCGAACAGAGAGTAATTATGAGCGTGCAGAGGGGTTTATTGACCTAGCGTTATCTAATAAAGCTTCGCTATCGAACACGATTCTGTTGGGATGGGCTTATCAAGAGCGAGCTCGCATCTACGAAGCGCTTGGTCAATTAGTGTTAGCAGAGATTTCCTACCATAGTGCCCAAACCGTATTTGACGACATTGGCTCGCATGTAGACAGTGTTAACATAGATTATTTTTTGGCAAATCTTTATTTGCGGCAAGACAGCTATCAAAAAGCGTTAGATTACGCCATAAGTGTATTGGCCTTTGACGAACGCTATGGCTCACAACGAGATCAGGCCAATAGTCATAAACGACTAGGGCAAATTTATCGAGAAATTCAACAGTTAGAGCTTTCTGCGGAACATTATGGCCAAGCACTAGTGCTTGCCGAATCATTAGACAACGTGTATCTACTTCGAGAGTTACACGCGGGAATGGGGAAGACACAATGTTACTTAAATAACAGCATTGTTTGTCGGGACCATTTTAGTAAAGCGCAAGCGTATCAAAATACCTCACAAGACGAGAGCGGATGGTTAGATAACACTATTAGTTATGCCGATGCTTTGTTAATGATAGGTGATGTTGAACAATCAGGTACGCTTTTTCGTAGCGCCATATCAGAGGTTCACGAGCAGCTAAATACACTAGAAAGTGCCTCTCAAATTCGAAGCTTCCAAAGTAGTTTTCAAGACCTGATAGGTTTGTATATAGACGGCTTAAGTCGTGTTGGTGAAAGTAGCCAGTCTCTTTTGCTATCTTCCGAAATACTGCGTTCAACAGCCTTACTCAGACGTATTTCTCAGTCTGGTGCCAATCGGAACGCTTCTACAAACATGCGTCATCAAGATTTACTCGCGCTAGAGCAAAACGTTGCTAGTTTTCATCTAATAGCAGAAAAAGAGCAACGTTTTGAAGCATTAAAACAGGTAGCTTTGAATGCCGAGGCCTATGAGCTTTCAATAAGAAACGAGGTTGCATTAAACACACCACTGAAGTCCTTCTCACGTGAACAGCTGGAACAATTGCAGCGGCAGTTAACCGATAAATCGCTTTTGATTTATTTCGACACAGGGCCAAGCAAAAGTTTTGTTTGGTTTATTACTTCGTCTGAAATTCAAGTGAAATCGATAGCCGGTGACGACGAGCTGAATAGCGCTGTGAAGTTGGTAAAACAAAGCCTATCTCAATACCAAGGTGCTCATGTCGAAGCAATTGGACGCTTGTCAGAGGAAGTCTTTTCGGGCGTACCGCTGGATGTAACACAATATGACACAGTTACCGTGTTTCCTGATGGCGCACTCAATGCTTTACCTTTTGAGCTTCTTAAAGTAAGTGAGTATGTTACGTTGGGAGATTCGCATACCGTGACCTACATGCCATCACTCGCCGTTTTTTACGACATGCTTCAGCGCGATTCCAAGCCACAGTTGAGTTCTGCATTGGTGATTTCAGATCCACAAGTGGTCGCGCAGAATACTCTGTCAGGTATAGCAAATTCTGCGGGCGACCTGACATCGTCGCAACTAGTGTTTTCAAATGGTGAAACGGCAATTCTCGGTGAGGTCCTGTCTAATCAGGTGACCATACTTACTGGCAAGGATGCAAGTAAATCTGCATTTTTAGATCAGGATATTGATTCCGTCGATATCATTCATTTTGCAACACATGGCGTGGCCGACGATCAACACCCAGCGTTGAGTGGGTTGGTTTTGTCGAACGTAAGCGAAACATCCTCATTGTTGCTTCTTCCAGAGATTGAGTCATTGGATATTGGCGCAAGCTTAGTTGTACTTAGTGGCTGTGAAACAGCCCAGGGGCCAGTAGTGAACGGAGAAGGAATGTTAGGGTTGGGTTATGCATTTATGGCGGCGGGTGCGAAAAATGTCATCGCAACGCATTGGAAGGTTCAGGATGATGTTGCTGCGTACTTGATGAGTCAATTTTACAGTGCGCTTCTTATAGAAAAACAATCCCTCGGTAAAGCATTGCAAACTGCTAAGCAGCGCGTTCGTGACTATCGTTTACCGTCGGGTTACCGTCCGTGGAGCGCGCCTCATTATTGGGCTGGCTTTACTATGTATGGGGTTGGTTAGCATTATGACTGAGCTGACTGAAGCCCAAATCTCTTGCTCTATTGTTAGCGGTATTCTCATTGGAGATTCGACCGCGGAATCGCAAATGATTGACCGATACGGCAAGGGCTTATTTACTGTTTTGAGGGTGAATGCAAAAAGTAGCGAAATAGCCCAAGAAATTGTACAAGAAACATGGCGTATTGTGCTTGAAAAAGTGCGTGCCAATGAGATCAATGATCCGTCAAAGCTTGCTGCATTCATTACTCAAGTTGGGAAGAATCAATTGCTGATGTACTTTCGCAAATCGAAAAGGCACACGTTTGTAGACTTAGCCGAACTGCCGATGGAGAAGCTTGATAGCGTTGGGCCAGAAGGTGAATCGGAAGCGGCAGATCTAGCTCGTTGTGTTAAGTCTGTACTTACGTCGATGCGAAATAAACGGGATCAGGAAGTCATTCTTCGTTTTTACCTGAAAGAAGAAGACAAAACTGTAATTTGTGAAGCGTTGGATCTTACACCAACCCACTTTGATAGAGTACTTTATCGCGCTAAACAAAGGTTTAAAGCGGTGTGGCAAGAGCAACAGGTAATGCTTTAAAGGTTTTAAGATGGTAACTGAGAGAAAACGTACAATTTGTGCACAGTTGTAGCTATGGTGAGAATAATTCTAAGTGGAGGAATCAATGTCGCTAGATAGTGCACGGAACACAACTGATGTAGCTAGGTATCTTCAAGGTAAGATGGCGGAGGATGAGGCCACTGAGTTTGAAGTTAGATGCCTAACAAACGAAGCATTGCAGCAAGAGCTAGAAACAGCATACCAGTTAAAGACAGGTGTTGAAGGTCTTTCAGAAGAGGATGTAGACGCCATCCTATCTAATCATGATGATAATATTGCTAAGATAGCCAACAAACCCGTGGCGTGGTGGGAGCGACCCATGCCTTTTTGGCAAGTCGCGGCTGTGTTTGTGGTATTGGTTGCGCCACTCTCATTCAAATATTCCTTTGACGAGCCATCTACAAAATCACCTCCGGGTCAACTCAATGTTATCAGCTTTCCTGTTTCATCGATGCGGGGGGGAGTTGCTTCATCCATAGAAATTCATCAAACAGGAGCGCCGTTAGTACTGAGTACCTTTATAAATCCAGCGCTAACAGGGGGGAAGTTGCGAACTTATAGTTTGGATATTTTAGCGAGTGACAGTAGCACAACGAAATTAGCGTTATCTAATATCCATCCTACAGAGCAGGGTATGCTTTATTTTAATTTAGGTGACGCAGTATTTGCCCCTGGCGATTATACCTTTGCGCTTTATCAAGAACGGGAAGGACAAGAGAACGCATTATTAAAGCAAGGTGTTATTACGTTTAACTAACATGGAGAATAAAGATGAGCGTAGTTGTTGAAAATCGAAAAAAGCTGATTGAAGAGGTTCTTTCTAATCCTGAAAACCCTTACTACATTTATTTCACAACACCGGGAAATGCTTCTGGTGGTGTTGAAGAAGGTACTGGGTTAGGAACAGTAAATATTACTGCTTCAGGGGAAGACGACATCACGTTAGATATTGAAACAGATGCTGTGTTAACCACTAGTGGTAGCGATATAGACTTTACGAAACGTTTGAAACCAACGGTTTTTAAAGCTTTACCTAATGGCACCTATTTCGAGTATTTTGTGGATGGGCAAGGTCACGATCATCAAATAAATTTTTATTTGATCGAAGACGCGAGTGGCACCAAGTTATTCAACTTTGTGATTATTCAAATACCTGAGGAAGGGCTCGACGAAAGTGAAGGCGCTGTGAGCACTAAATCTCACACCGTTGGCGGCGGCGGTGGAAGAAACTAATCATAGGGCTTTATTATTGTTTTAAAAGGAAGGCCTATACGGCCTTTCCTTCATTTAATTGTCACGCGTTAAAAAGCTCAGTGCTGAAATAACGTTCAGCAGTATCTGCCAATATTAATACAATATTCTTTCCTGCATTTTCAGAACGAGAGGCGATCTCAATCGCTGAAGCCAATGCAGCACCTGACGATATACCCACGGGTAAGCTTTCTTTGCGGGCCAACAGTCGAGCAAAATCAATAGCCTGATCATCTTCAATGGCGATAACTTCGTCTAGCAGGTCTGTGTTGAGTACATCGGGAACATGGCCGGAACTCAAGCCTTGTATTTTGTGTATACCTGAGTAGCCTTTCGTAAGAACGGGGCAAGACGCTGGTTCAACGCCGATCATTTTAATCATCGGGTTGTATTGTTTTAATGTACTTGCTATTCCCGAAATAGTTCCTCCTGTACCAATGCCGGCAACAATCATATCTAGGTTTCCTTGGGTATCTCGCCATATTTCTTTTGCCGTTCCGTTGGCATGCATAAGAGGATTAGCTTGATTAGCAAATTGATCTAGCATGACTGCATGTTTGTTTTTGCGTATCAGTGACTTTGCATGGTCGATCGCCCCTTTGGTACCTAGTTCCTTAGGTGTAGTAATCACTTTACCACCGTAAAGGGTAATGAGTTTTCTACGTTCAATCGACATGTGTTCCGGAATAACTACAGTGAGTGGAATGCCTTTTATTGCGCAGTACCACGCGCAAGCTACACCATTGTTACCTGAGGTGGCTTCGATAATTTCGGTGTTATCGGTAAATTCTTCCGATGCCATTAGTGCATCAATCATTGCCATTGCAGGGCGATCTTTTATTGATCCCGCGGGATTAAAATACTCTACTTTGGCCAGTAGGTTGGCTTTGAGTGAGAAATGACTTTTTATTCTTGAAAGCCTCACTAAGGGAGTATTACCAATGGTTTGTGTAATGTCGTCGTAGATAAACCCCTGTGTGTTTACTTGTTTTAATGCTGTCATTTCAGTCTGTGCCAATAGTGAATATTAACGTGTATTTTGGCAGGGAGCCTTTGAAAAAAAGTTACCAATTTTTGTGCAAATCTGAATTAATGAGGTATATTTTTCTTTAATTTGTTTTTTTTGTGGAAAAATAATCTTGGATTCGACAGATAAAGCTATTCTTAGACTATTGCAAAGTGATTGTACCTTGTCGGTAAGTGAAATTGCCGAGAGAGTGTCGTTAACTACTACACCGTGCTGGAAACGTATCCAACGTATGGAAAAAGAGGGCATTATAAATAAGCGTGTCACTCTGGTTAATCCTGAAGCCCTTGGACTCAATATGACTGTGTTTGTGTTAGTCAAAACAGGTAGTCATGAT
>JALUXV010000499.1 GCA_027013165.1 Alteromonadaceae bacterium | reverse complement strand
TCGCTCACTGTTTCTGGTGCAACCACCCCGAGTTCTTCACTCGTTACTAGGCGTTCAATATTCACTAAAATAACCATGTTATCTTCAACATCAGCCAACCCTTGCAAATACCGACTGTCAAAGGCCACGCCAAACTCTGGCGGTGCCAGAATAGTTTCATCGGCTAGGCGAATAACGTCCGACACACCGTCTACAACTATGCCTACGATACGCTCTTGAATATTCAGCATAATGACAATAGTAAACTCGTTGTATGTTGCCTCTCCCACATTGAATTTAATGCGTAAATCCACAATGGGCACAATATCGCCACGAAGGTTAATGACCCCTTTGATAAAGTCTGGGGCATTCGCTATTTTGGTAACTTGCTCATAACCGCGGATCTCTTTCACTGTGGTGATATCCAACGCATAATGCTCTTCACCAAGCACAAAACTTAGGTATTCTTTTTCTTCCCCGCCAATCACGGTTTGCTGTAATACGGCATCACTCATGAAAGTAGTTCCTCTATTTGACGCGACGTGTAAGTAGTTGCAATGGAATCAGTATCTATAATGAGTGCTACCTTCCCGTCGCCCATTATGGTTGCCCCTGCAATGCCCGCCACTTTTCTATAGTGCTGTTCTAAACTTTTAATAACCACCTGTTGCTGCCCCACCAGTGCATCTACTAATACCCCATAGCGCTTTTTACTACTTTCAAGCAGCACTACTATGCCTTCTGTGGGTGAGCGCTGTGCGTTTTCTACATCCATGTAGTCGTACAAAGGCACCAAGGGCCAATATTGGTCACGAATATGCAATACGCTGTCGTTACCCAAGGTTTTCACTTGAGATGCGGTAGGCTGAAAAGACTCAATAATATTAAGCAGTGGAATAACAAAAATCTGATTACCAACTGAAACACACATGCCATCAACAATGGCCAGTGTCAGCGGTAGATGAATAAAGAACCCTGAGCCTTCACCTTGAGTAGATTCAATCTCGATACGCCCGCCAATACTTTCTATGTTTCGGCGAACCACATCCATTCCCACCCCACGGCCAGACACGTCAGTTACGGCTTCGGCAGTGGAAAATCCCGCTTGGAAAATTAACTGCCACACTTGGTCGTCTGGCATGTTGTCATTTACGTCAAGCCCATTAGATCGGGCTTTATCAAGAATCCGCTGCCGATTAAGCCCTGCACCATCGTCAATAATACCTATGATAATGTTGCCTCCCTTTTGCTCCGCACTAAGAATAATAGTGCCAGTTTCGGGCTTTCCTGCGGCAACACGGGCTTCGGGTAGTTCAACGCCATGATCAATGCTGTTTCTTACCAAGTGGGTCAGTGGGTCGACTATTTTTTCAATTAAACTCTTATCAATTTCAGTACTGCCACCGTTAATAACCAAATCGACCTTTTTGTTGAGTTTGGCGGCAAGGTCACGTACTAAACGAGGAAAACGGTTAAACGTAGACGTCAGCGGCAACATTCGCATCGACATTACCGATTCTTGAATTTCACGGGTATTGCGTTGAAGTTCGTCTATTGCCAGTTGCAAACGCTCGGCAACGGCACCTTCTACTTCGTTACCAATCATCGACAGCATAGACTGAGTAATGACTAACTCACCTACTAGGTTGACCATAGCGTCGATCTTATTGGTATCCACGCGAATCGACACAGAATCTTTCGCCTTGGGTTTCGCACCATTGGCTTTAACTGTCTGGGCTGGCGCCGATTTGGACGGTGTCGTTTTCACGGGTGTTGCTTTTTGCTCTGGCGTGCTTTCAACTGAAGCCTTGCTAACAGAAACACTGGAATTTGGTTGTTTATCCTCAGGTACTGAAGGCTCTGCGTCGCTAAAATTAAAGGGTTCAAAGAAGCCAAAACCGTCAATTTCTTCTTCGTCGCTAGCGCTTTTCTTACTTGATTTTTTTTCCCGTTCAGCTAACACGCTCGGTGCAATGGGTTCATCGTCGAAAAAACCAAACCCATCGTCATCGGTTATGCTGGAAACCCTTTGTGGTTCATCATCAAAGAAGCCAAACCCTTCATCTACGGCATCTTCGTTAGTATTGGAAGATTGTAAACCCATGTTTTGTTCCAACTGGGCAATACGCTCATCAATGGATGCGGTAGGTGTTGGTGTACCCTCTCGATAGGCGTTGAGTGTTTCTTTTAATACGTCGATACTTTCCAACAACAGATTTACGCTATCAGTTGTTAGCAGTAACTCCTGATTACGGGCTTTATCGAGAAGGTTTTCCATGACGTGAGTTAAGCGTGTGAGTTCGTCAAACCCGAATATTCCACTTCCCCCTTTAATGGAGTGTGCGGCTCTGAATATACTATTTAGATCTTCCGCGTCGGGTGATTCAACTTCAAATGACATGAGCAATTGCTCCATATCATCTAGGTGTTCTTCGCTTTCATCAAAGAATACACCGTGAAACTGTTCAATCTCGATACTCATTGCGCCTCGTCCTCACCGCTTATACATTACTTAACCCAGTACTTTTTGAGCAATGGCAAGTAACTTGTTGGGGTCAAAAGGCTTTACCATCCAACCGGTTGCGCCAGCGGCTTTGCCTTGAGATTTCATATCGTCACTGGCTTCTGTGGTAAGCATGACTATTGGCGTACGGGCAAAATTTGCTAGTCCACGCAAACTCTTTACTAAAGTAATGCCATCCATTCTTGGCATGTTTTGATCGGTGAGTACAAAATCAAAGCTCTGGGTCTGGCACTTCTCGTAAGCCTCTTGGCCGTCTTGTGCCGTAGTTACATTGTAATTGGCTCCCTTCAATGTCATTTCAACCATTTGCCTTATCGACACTGAATCATCTACCACCAAAATATGCTTACTCATATTTTACTTCTCCTTTCCATTCGACATCGGGCGAAAACACCACGTGCTGTTTAAACTAAAATAGCTCAACCTCACCCACCTGCATTGATGTAGCAGAAACTGGGTTATGGTCTGTTTTTCCACGTTTGGCTAAACCTCGTTGATAATCGTTAAGGTTATTAGCCATTACCGATAACTCAATCGACTCCCATTGAACAAGTTGATCAACAATGAACTTGAGTATGTCTTTAGTGTAGTCCAAATGTTGACCGTTGATATCACCAAATTGCATTCCTCTTGTTGCTTCATTAATTGCAGAATCAAGGGACTTACCAATTTCTTCTAACCGTTTGGTGGTGATCTGGTCTTCCTCAGTTTTGTGAATGATGTCTGATAATTGTCGACTAATATCCGCCTTGGCGCTTACCACTTGTGAAATGTCTTGCGATGCCAAAAATGTAGCGGTTTTAGTGAGTTCATCAACTAAAGATTTGATACTGTCAATTTGCTTTTTTATTTCATCACTAAACTGAGCAGAGCGGGTAGACAAGGCTCTAACCTCGTCTGCAACCACGGCAAATCCTCGCCCAGCTTCCCCCGCTCTTGCAGCTTCTATTGCAGCATTTAACGCAAGTAAATTGGTTTGCGAAGCAATAGCATCAATTCCCCCGAGTGCATCAATAACTTTAGGCATAACGTCTTGCATCGTCTTTACTTGCTCAATAACCTGCCCAGTCGATGACGACATTTGTTCGGTAGAGGCGATAAATTCTGTTAGCGTCTTGTCTGTATCTTGAGCAAAAGCGCGCATTTGATTTGCGTACGAGACCACATGGGCTTCATCTACACATAACAATGCTTCAATCCCATCGGCTTGCTGTGCAACAAACCCACGAAGATTAGTAAACGCCTCAGCCAAGGTAGCCACGGCATCATCTTGCGTTGATTTAATGGCTTCCAAATTGCCATCGCAAATAGTGAGCGCGTTAACCACTGCCTGATTAGCCACTGCCACATCGGTCTTACGCATACTCAGAGAGGGTGCATCAGTAACCATAGAGTTCATTGAAGTAGGCTTTGTTACGCTTTGGAAACCTAAAAAAGTGCCAAATACAACCGATAGGGAGCTAGTAACAAGTGCTATAAAAGGAAGCTCAAAGAAAAACAATATCCAAGCAACAGCCAAACCAAAAGCTGGCAAAGCTAACGCCATTGATTTAGCAATTGGTGATGAATACTCGGACGCAATTTGAGTAGAGTACAATTTTGTCTCCCCCTGCATACCCTGCTTTTACCGTAACCACGCCACTTGAAACAGCTACCCAACCTAGCTTAGTTAGTATAGTGATGACTAAATAACAATGGACTATTTAGAGTTAGGCAGGACAGTTAGTGGCAGCTTTTGCTAAAAGCGTAGTACTCAGTAGTTAAAATGGGCAAGAAATCAGAGGATAAAAATTATACTTTTGTAGAATAATGTCCTAACAGGTGCATTTTATTCATACACCTGTTAGATGTTTAGCGACTGTGTTCTAGGCGTGCATACCGCGAATGGGGTAATTGTTGTCTGGGTTTCTTATCCATCCAAGACCTCGCACCAATGCTTCTAATTCTGGACGAACAAAGGGGTTATTGGAGATATCAGTTACTTGTATGTTTCCTTCAGCATTTACCACAAATAAGCCCGGCTCAGCGAAAGGGTGGTCAGTTTCTTGAGGCGAACGAGGGTCTGAAATATATACTCCTAAGGATTTCATTTGCTCTGTGGTTAACCCATAGGCTAGAGGAAAAGTGACGTCTAACTGCTCAAGATGCTGCTGAAGTTGCGCTTCGCTATCTCCAGACACTGCGATAAGGTCTACGCCGATGTCTCTAAGAGGTTTCACAACCCCTTCGAGTTGATTAAGATATTTTGTGCACAGTGGGCAATGTCGGCCGCGATACACCACTACCATTTTCCAGTCACAGCCTTCAATAGTGTCGGTAAGGTCAACCTTAGTACCGTCTAAAAGCGTAGCTTGAGTTTTCGGAAATGGAGCGCCAGCGTGAAGCTTTTGCGTGTAATGGGTAGTCATGATATTTCCTTAAAAATAGGTATTAATGTGACGTTCAAATCGAATTAGATCATTTTCTATATCTGCGTTTTTCATTACGTCGAAACAGGCAAAAGTGGGCAATGGTTTCATATCAAAAAACTTGAAGTTCATATGCATAGGAAACAACAAGTCATCCACCGATTTACCCTCGAAAAACTCGTCTTTGTTGTCAAACGACTCACTAGGTGCATTAAACGTGAGTGACATCATGTATTTGGTATTGCTCAGCGTACCGCCAGTACCATAATTTAATTTTGGTGAATCTGAGGTTCTGCCATCACCATTGCACAAAGCTCCCCCCATGCCTGCGGTGTATACCTCATCCATATATTTTTTGAAAGACCAGGTGACACCCATCCAATTCACAGGCGACTGAAAAATCACAACGTCAGCCCATTGGTGATGCGCAAGCTGTTCTTCTACATCTATGCTCTCTGACATCACAACCACTCTTGTCTCGTGGCCTTTGGCTTGTAGCAAAGTAACTGCTTTTTCCACTAACGAAGCGTTTAACTTTCCTTCAGAAAATGGGTAGTACTGATGCCCATTGATAATAAGTACATTGCTCATTTACACACACTCCTAAATAAACATCGATAATGTTTGATTAATTTAGGTATATTTTAGTAACCTACAAACCATATTCAATTAGTATACTTTTAGTAACCTACTAAATATTGAAAGGCCATTATGAAAAGTCGCGTAAAAACAGAAGCTAACGGAAAGAAAAAAGTTTATGACGCCTGCGAGGAACCCTGCGCAATCGAAAAAGGCATGCGTCTTATCGGCGGGAAATGGAAGGGCTCGATAATCTACCATTTGAAAGATGAGCCCGTGCGGTTTAATGATTTAGCAAGAATGCTAGGCGGTGCTTCAAAAAAGATGGTAGACCAGCGATTAAAAGAACTTGAACAAGAGGGCATGGTCATTCGAAAAGTAATTAACGAGCGTCCGGTTGCCGTAACGTATGAACTTACCGACTTTGGTCGCTCAGCACTAAAAATACTCGAAGATTTACGCCAATGGTCAGAACAGTACGATATTCAATTGGCAACACCTTGAGTGTTGCCAATGAACTGTCAGCTCATACAAACCAAGACTTATAGGCCCCCTAATTTATTGGCATTAAACAGTTCTATCCAATAACCATCGGGATCTTTAATAAAAGCGATTTCTTTCATAGCACCGTCACTAGGTCGCTTTTGAAAAGTGACATCAAGCGCTTCAAAACGTTTACAGGCAGCGTCAAGATCAGGCACGTGAAAACCAATATGTCCAAAGCCACGAGGGTCACTGTTTCCGTTGTGATATTGGGTGTTGTCAGCGGTATCTCCCCAGTTGTGGGTAAGCTCTAACATGGCAGGTCGCCCAAAGGTCTGAATAGTGCGCTCACTTGCGTCGTTACTTATATCTGAAAAATCATCACCTGTAGTAAGAAAGTACAGACTGAACTTCATTTCCTCAAAGTCCAAGCGCTTTAGCAAGGTCATTCCCATAATACGGGTGTAAAAATCGAGTGACCTGACGGGATCGGCAACGCGCAACATGGTTTGATTAAACACATAACCAAAAGTGGCTGGGTCGCGCTGTTCGCATAGCCCCTCGGCTCTCTCAAAGTGACGACTCATATCATTAATCCTTTATATATTGACAATAATGCTGACTAAGACAGCTTACCCCAGACTGATTTTTTATCACCGTTGCTACTCGGTTTTTGATCATTGTTTTGAGCGGCCGTTTTTTGCTTGGATTTGGGTTTCGGCTTTGCTGTTGGTTTTGGCTCTGCGCCTTTCTTTGAGCTTTCTGAGCGATACTTTTTCACCATGCCTTGAAGCAGGTTACGCAGCACTTGATCACCCGCTGGCTTATAGTTTCTGTGATCGGGTTTGCGAAAGAATGCCGAGAATTCGCTTTTACTAATACGAAAATCAGCAAGCTTTAATAGATGAATCATGTCGTCATCTTTATAGCTCATTGCTATACGTATTTTTCGCATAACTTCATTGTTGCTCAAGCGCTCTTTGGCTTTAAGCATCTTTGGCGCTTCGCCTTCTCGCGCACCTCGATTTTTAATGATTAATCCATCAAGAAAAAGCGAAATGAGTTTATCGCGACAAGGTAAGTAACCTTCCTCGTCCTCTTTTTTCATAATGGCATGAAGGTAACCAAACTCCATGTCGTAGTTTGCTAACTTAAAGATACCTATTGCAGCGGTATCGTTTATCGACAGGGCGTAACGTAGGCGACGCAGTACATCGTTATGAATCATTTATAAATGCCAAAATGGAGGGGTTGTGAAAGTGTGGAGCCTAGCTCATATGGCCGAAATATTCACTGTTTTGGCAAAGATAATTTAAGGGAAGGTAAGCCTACCCTCCCTTTCGCGTTCTTGTTAGAACGTGAATCGTGCACCAAGGCCGATTAAATCAGCACCGTCGAACGATTCGTAAGACACTTCAATTGACGTGTTTTCAGAAACGTTGTAGCCAACGCCAGCACCAAAACCAAATTCCCAATCAGAATCAGCTGATACTGAATAGCCACCAGCACTGCCAGTCAGCTCAAGTTTACCGTATGAAGGTACAACGTAAGCGTAAGCTTTTTCGCCAAGCGTTGTAGACGCTTTTAATGAAAGTGCGTAGAAGTTGTCTA
>JALUXV010000498.1 GCA_027013165.1 Alteromonadaceae bacterium | reverse complement strand
GTCGATTTATCGGGAAGCGGGTGGTTTACATTTATGGTTGATGCAATGGTAGCTAAAGCGTCTATATCGAGGTCAAGTATGGCTAGCTTGGCCTTTACGAGTGATACCTCTTGTTGTGGTGAAGGCTCAGTCACCGTTGATGTGCTCTTATCATCAGAACATCCCACTAGGGCGAATAGCGAGAATGCACAGAAAGCAATGCTATTAATTTTCACAACAATACCTTATGCCAAAATTTCGGAAAGTGGGCCGGTGCTATCACCAAACTGTTCTATAGGAACGCCCATTTGTTGCAGTACAGACACCAGCAAATTACACATAGGGGTGTGTTTTTTGGCTGCTAAATGGCGATTACCTTTAAGTCCACCGCCCGCAAGTATGATAGGCAAATCCATGTGATCGTGATCGTTTGATTCACCGATACATGCACCTCGTACGACAAAAGTGTTCTCGAGCAAATTTGAGTCTCCGTCTGGAATACTTGCCATTTTTTCTAAATAGTCTGCGAATAGCTGCATGTGGTAGGCGTTTATATCCACCAGTTTATCTATTTTTTCGGGTATGTTGGCGTGATGACTTAACGCGTGATGGCCGTCGGGAATACCTAAATTGGTGTAGGCATGGTTACTAAGTTCACGCCCTAGCATAAAGGTACTTACCCTAGTTATGTCAGTTTGCAGGGCAAGCATTTGTAGGTCGAGCATGATTTTCACGTGCTCTTCATAATTGGTAGGAATATTTGCCGGTACAGAAAACCCGTCTAAATTCATTTCAATCGAGGTTTCCTTGGCTTTTGCAATACGTCGCTCTACATCGCGAATAGACTCTAAATACTGGGCCATTTTGTGTCGGTCGTTGATTCCTAGTTGACGATTTACCCGTTTAGCTTCTTCGTTAATAAAGTCGAGTATGCTGCTTTTATGTGCAAGGCGCATTTGGCGAGTTGTTTCGTCGATACTATTACCGTCACCGAACAAATGTTCAAATACATCGCTTGGCGCTACCATAGCCGGAAGGGCTTGGGTCGGGCTTTTCCACGATATGGTATTGGTATAGGTACAGCTGTAGTTAATGTCACAGCTACCTAAAAGGCTCGGCGGTTCAATCCCCAGCTCTAATGAAGCAAGCTGTGTGTCTTTAGCAAAGTATTGTGCAGCCACTTGGTCGGCGGATATTCCGCAGTAAATATCTGAACCTTCCGTGGCTTTTACGTGTACTCCAGTAAGAAACGCAGGACAACTTCTGCCGTGCCCGGCAGGTGGAGAATCAAATGCACTGGCTTGATAATGGGCTAGCCCAGAGATAACTGAGAACTTGTCTCGCACTTTTTCTAAGGGTTTGAGGATCGGCGTAATATCATAGTTTTCACCCACCAAACTTGGGGTATAGCTTTGCATTCGCACACCATTAGGCGAATAAAACACTGTCATGCGTTTAGGGCGTTTTTCGAATGATGCGGCGTGGGCTTTCGGCATCAACGACTCCATGCTCGGCAACGCAATAGACACGCCTAATCCTTTCAAAAATGTGCGGCGGGATAATCTCTTTCTAGTGAGCTGTGGCAATGTGTTGTTCATCTCTCGCCTCTGGTACTTTTTTGAAATTAAATGGGGTACTGATAACCACTGCTTCAATAATGCTGTGAATCTGGTAGTTGTGTGTACTCGCTTGCTCAACTATCTGTCGCACCGTGGGTTGGTCGTAGGGCTCTAAACCTCGCCCAAGTGCAAAAGTGAGTAACCTTTCGGTAAAGGCATGAGCGAAGCGCTCTCGCTTATCCCACAATATGGTATGAAGCCCCTGCAAACCTTCGAATTGGGTGCCGTTAGGCATTTGTGCACTAACGTCAATCTCTTGTCCTGCGTAAACGGTACGAAAAGCGCCTACAGCATCGTATTTTTCTAACGCTAGCCCTAGTGGATCCATACGCACATGACAAGCAGCACACACGGGATCTTGTCGATGTTGTTCTAACTGTTCGCGGGCGGTAAGCGCAATACCGTTGTGTTCTGCAATAAGCGATGGCACGTCCGGTGGGGGAGGGGGCGGGCTCGCCGCCAATAAATTATCTAAGATCCATTTGCCTCGTTTAACTGGTGACGTGTGATTGGGATTTGAGGTTAACGTAAGTATGCTTGCATGCCCCAACAGGCCGCCGCGGTTTTCATCTTCTGTCAAATCGACTCTACGAAAGGCATTGCCTTTTACACCCTCGATGCTGTAATGCTCGGCTAACCATTCGTTTAAGTAGGTATAGTCAGCATTAAGAAAGTCAAAAATTGACCGGTTGTCTTTCAATATACGAGTGAAAAACAGCTCCGTTTCACGTTCAATAGATTGGCGCAGAGGAACGTTGAACTGTGGGAACTCAAAAACGTCAGGGAAGTGATAGGGCAAATTACGTAAATATAGCCATTGGCCTGCAAAGTTGTCGGTAAGTGCACGAGCTTTATCAGACGCTAACATACGTTTTATTTGCGCTTGTAATACTTCTGGTTCGCGCAACTTACCTGATTGGGTTGCTTCAGCCAGTTCGGCATCGGGCAAACTACTCCATAAAAACAGCGCTAGCCTTGCCGCAAATTGAGTATCATTAATTTGGTATACATCATTGGAAGTAGGCGTTTGGGTCATAGGCTCTTGAAGGTACAAAAAGCCGGGGGAAACCAGCAATGCCTGAATGGTAGTGGCAATACTAGATTTGAAATCGAGATCAACTCTAGCTCGTTGGTAGACGGACAGTAGCGGCGAAATATCGTTGTGCGTCACAGGGCGGCGATAGGCCTTAGCAGATAAGTTTTCGATAATAGTGGTGGCGCAATCGAGCTCGCTATCGGGTGTGTTGTCTGGTTCGCAGATGAATATTTTCTGTGTACTTGGCGTTCGGTTTTGTGCGAATACAACACTCGAATTACTGCTTGGCTCGTTATTGTGCTGTGTATTGCTTAGGGGCCCAATAACCTCAATTTCTTGCACGTCTCGTAAAAATGCTGCCTGCGAAAAACGGTCAGACATGTGATATGAAGGTACGTTCACCGAGTGAATACGTGCGCCGTCTACTATGAAATCAAGATCTAATGTTGTTGGGGCTCTGTCTGGTAAAACTACGTAGCTTGTGCCTTCTCGTACAGTAGGTACATGCTCTGTTAGCGCCAGCCGTTTGCGAAAAGACAAGCCAATGGTATGGCTGCCCGCAGATAAATCAACTTGATAGCTATATCTGTGAATATCGAGTCGGTCTACCTCATTATTAGTATTGGCGTTGATAAAGCCTGCTATTTCATACACACCCGCGACCGGTGCGTAAAAATCAAAACTACCACCACCCCGAGAGTCTAGCGGTAAGTCGTCACTCATTCTTAAGTCGAAGGACGGCACTCCGCTATTTTTTACCGAGCCGTCTTTAGGAATCAAATACACCGTTTTGCTCGCATTGTCTCCTACAGTGCCGGTGACCAATCGGCTGACTTTTCCTGCTACGGAAATGTATCGTTCTAGTAATGTAGTCGATACACCTAGCACATCAGCGTTGTTGTCAAAGCCATAGCCCGAATCGTCGCCGGGTAGCCATCCACTAATATCCACATCCAGTGCCAAAAGGTCTCTTACTGAATTGGCGTATTCATTGCGATTTAATCGCCTAAGTGTTGCGCGGCCTGGATTAGGATGATGCTCACTGTAGTTGTTTAGCGATACCTCAAGCCACTGTAACAAGCCCGCTTTTTGTTCAGCGGTTAGTGGTTTTTTATCGGCTGGGGGCATGTCACCCATTTCAACGGCTTTTAATATAGACTCCCAACGCCCTAGGTTTCTGCCGTGGACAATGTCGTCAGCACTAATATCTTCAACCGACCAGTTACCAGAAAAAATGTAGTCGTTGTGGCAACTCTCACACCGGTCGTATAACAGGGCTGCGGCATCTCGGTTTTGGAACGATGCATCATTGGTTTGAGCTATTACCATCGGCGACATCGCAAGCACACCGCACCACAGCAATGAACCAAGGTATTTTCGCGTATGAGCGTAGACCAATTTTGGTGAGGATTTCAGCACGTTTGCACTCTCTTTGCGCATTTTAGCGGGTAACCGCGAATATCTTAGGGAATTCGAGAGAGTGGTGCAGTTTGTATGCCAAAAGCTGACTGTTTGGTCATGGAAGGGGCTACTCATTAAACACGATGCATTGACCTAATTTGACGTTAACTTGAGTTACTAAAACGGTTAACTCACGTATAGTAGTAGCGTGTATTCAGGTAGTGGTTCCATGTCTATAAAACTTCGTAAAACTAGTCGCTCCCTTCATTTGTGGATTTCTTTGGGAATTTTTATTCCAGTGTTAATAGTACTGGCGAGTGGTTTGTTATTGCAGGTAAAAAAGGAATTTGATTGGGTACAGCCGCCTACGCAAAAAGGGCTGAGTGCTGCTCCTATGTTGAGTTTTGAACAAATTCTAGCAGTTGCAAAAGAAGTCCCTCAAGCAGCTATTACCCAATGGGATGACATAGACCGACTTGATGTTAGGCCAAGCAAAGGCATTGTGAAAGTGCGGGCCAAAAACCATTGGGAAGTTCAGCTAGATACACAGACTGGTGAAGTGCTTCATGTGGCTTACCGCAGAACTGATACTATTGAAGCCATACACGATGGAAGCTGGTTTTTTGAGGGGGCAAAACTGTGGTTGTTCTTGCCCGCTGCCATATTGCTTTTGGTGTTATGGATAACCGGAATGGTAATGCTGATCACTTCGTTGAAAAGTAAATATCGCAAACAACACTACCGTTTACAACGAGAGCGATAACCAAACTTCTATATTCCGCCCAAGGGCAAATGGCGCTTGATCATCAGCGGTGGTGTAATAGCTTTGATTAGTTACATTTTGTAACCGCAGCCCAACAGTTGTTGAATGAGACGTTTGCCATTCTCCTCCCGCGTCTATCGTTGTAACACTGCGTAATTCTCTCTCGCTGTCACCAATGTTGTTTTTTTCAGCGCGGTAATTTAATGAGGTATAAATTCGCAGGTTGCTAAATGTTCTGCTCATGTCCAGACGCAGTTTGTGCGGAGGTATATCTTGAAGCGGACTGTCAGACTGATCTCTACCTTTTATCCATGCGCCACTTAGGTTTGCCATCCAGCGTTCGTCTGCTGATTGCCAGTTCACTTCAAAGCTTAATCCCCTGATAGTAGCCGTGTTTAGGTTAGTGTATTGAAGTGTATCTTCAGACACTTCTACCCGTGCTATATAGTTTGATATGCGTTGATGAAAAAGCTCGATGTTGCCCGATAGCTGAGTACTGGTATAGCTTAGTGTACTTTGCACGTTGCTCGCCAGCTCCGTGTCAAGGGATGTATCGCCAATGACTGTGCCTCGTGGCGTTTCGCCGTTGTAAAAGCGCTCTGTTAGAGAGGGAACACGATACGCACTTGACCAATAGATACTGGCTAACCATTTATTGCCTAGCGGGTTACTGAGTCCAATAAAACCACTGATGTTGGTATCAGAAATAGCTAAATCATGCTGCTTTTGTTGAATCCAATTGACACTCGTTCCCCACGCAAGGGCTGTTGTGTTTAATCTTGTTGAAGCGTCAAAAAGACCGTTAAGGGTGAATTCTGAGGCGTCTAGTGTGGTTAGCTTGTAAACAAGTTCATTATTAAGTGCGCGCTCAGTTTCGTCGGTTTTCACGCCATCTCGGCCAGCAACTCTCAATTGCCAATTGGTTTTCCATCGGCCTAGCAAATGCTTGTTTCCAATATCTGCACCAAAGCCCAATGCTTGGTTTTTGCTGTCATTGATTCGGGAATCTACACGAAGTGTGGAGGTTTCTAGAGAAGATTGGTGCCACCAGAAGCTGCCGCTATGATTCACTACAGAAAAGCGAGCTTTCCCGAGCCAATGTGAGTAGTTTGGGTATATGGTGATGCGGTCGTTGGGAAAGTCGCTGCTTGATTTTCCAACGTCTCTGTTGAATGAGTATAACGACCATACTTCGTCTACGGGGCCAGATTCCGGAAGGTGCCTTACAAACAACGCGCTTTGAGTGAATTGATTGTTGAGCGTGTGCCCGTTAGCGTCTTCACCATTGTTGGCTTTTCGATATATTAGTTTCCAATCAGTATTTTCACTAGCGTCAGCGTAGGTTAGACCCCGATTGTACTGATTCGAGCCCCATTGAAGTTTCCACTGTTGTGATTCGGGTCGAGAAATCTGCATGTCTGTGGCGCCACCGATAGCGCCAGAGCCTAAATAAGTTGAAGCCGCTCCTGGTAAAACAAAAACGGAGCTCACAAAATCAGGGGGTAAAAAACCATAGCTTGAGCCTGCTCGTCGGTCACTAATGATAGGAACGCCATCTAATAAAGTTTGCACTCTCCAACGCGAGAATCCTCGAACACTAACGATTTGTAGTAGCCCGCTTTGGCCGTTTAAGCTGATGTTCGGGGAGCGGAGCAAGGAGTCATTCACATGCCCACTCAATGCAGTTTCATCAACTGGGTAAGTTTGTTGCGGGAAAATCTTTTCTAAGGTGTCGTAATAGTAGGGGCGCGAAGACGTTACCGTGACGTTTTCAATATCGTTGGCATAAATAGATGGAGCAAGTAGGCTTGCGATAGCAAAGGGTAATACTTTCATTACTGGGTATGACATTAAGGATTAATCTATGAATGAAAAACGGCAGCAATAACTGCTGCCGTTTTATTTTTACTGAATAAATCAGTAAATGGCCCGTTCTTTTTTATTCAGTGATAACAGGTAGGCCTGCTGTCCAAGGACCGCCAGCGTTCATTACTGCGTTTTGCAGTGCTGGCACTGTGGTCTCTTGCAACATTTTCACGCGTTTGCTCACATCATCTAGCCCATCGTTAGCATAGCCAAGTTGGTCTTTATGCTGTTGAGTAGGGCCGTAAGAAGACATTAAACCTGAAGTCGCATAAGCAAGTCTGCTAGTAATATTTGCAGGTTTTATACCCATGCGATTACGAGAATTCAGACCATAAAGAGCTTTCTTGATGGCGTTAATTTCTTCTTGAATCGCAGCAAATTGTACTTCTAATGGAGCAACATCACCCGGCGTACGATCAATCGCAGTGCGCAGGTTTTCCATGGTAGTTTCCATGTCGCTTAGCACGTTCGTTGTAGTGGTGGAGCGTTTATGTGCTTTTGCCACCGCATCGCCAAAGGCTATCATCTCTTCTTTGGAAGCGCCTTCAAGTGCACCTTCATAAATCGACTCAAGTACAAACTCAACCGGTGTTGTAAGCTGAGTGATTTCAGTGCCAACGCGTTTGAACATAGTTGCTGTATATGTACCTGGTAGCGCTGTCATTGTGCTACTGAACCAGCTTGAGCCTTCAGCGCCGGTAATAGGCGTGGTTTTTGCGTATGTCATGTCCCACGTTACACGGTGAAGACCTGATTTAGTCGACCCTTCAATACGATTAACGAAAGCGCCGTCAGCATCGCGAATTTCAAAGTAAACCGCTGGTTTAGCTTCTTGGTTTTCTGCTTCGATGGCTTCCCAGCTTGGGTACAATGGATATTCTTCATCTTCGATCATTGCTTTTTCAGCTTTTTGACGTTGCTCTTTTGCAGTCAGAAGGCTCTCGCGC
>JALUXV010000497.1 GCA_027013165.1 Alteromonadaceae bacterium | reverse complement strand
GTTAGATAGTGGTTTTCTAAACATAATAATTCTCATGATTGTTGCCGTTTTCAGTGTCGCGGTGTTTAAACGTATCCACTTGCCGCCGATACTGGCCTACCTGTTCTCGGGTATATTGGTAGGGCCGCAAATTCTGAGTATTTTCGCTCACCCTGAAGATATGCACTTACTTGCTGAAGTGGGTATTGTTTTCTTGCTGTTTTCGTTAGGACTCGAGTTTTCTTTACCCAAACTCATCGCAATGCGTTCCATGGTGTTTGGTGTTGGGTTCGGGCAAATGTTGTTAACTACGGCATTTTTCACTTTCATCCCCTACCTATTTGGTGTTCCTTTTACCGCTTCTATCATTATCGGTGGTGCTTTAGCTCTGAGTTCTACGGCCATAGTTATAAAACAAGCATCTGAAATGGGAATTTTAAATAATCGGCGCACACAACTGTCTATCAGTGTGTTGTTGTTTCAAGACTTGGCTGTGGTGCCGTTTCTGATTGCTATTCCATTGCTCAACGGCAATGGTGAAATGAGCATATCGCTGGCATTAGGTAGCGCACTGCTTAAAGGTGTTGTCGTCATAGCGCTCTTGTTATCTGTAGGTAAGTGGTTACTTCCATGGGTTTTTCGTGAAGTGGCGAAAACGAGAACAGATGAATTGTTTGTTCTCACTACAATACTCATTGCCTTGTTGGCTGGCGGGTTAACCTATTACTTTGGGTTGTCAATGGCACTAGGTGCTTTTTTAGCAGGTATGATGCTTGGTGAAAGCCAGTATAAGTATCAGCTTGAGGCCGATATTCGGCCGTTTAGAGATATTCTTATGGGGCTGTTTTTCATTACTGTGGGAATGCAGCTCGACTTATTGGTGTTGGTTGAATACCTCTACGAGATTATTGTTGGTGTTATCGCACTTATCGGCATTAAAGTTGTACTGGTGCGAATTGCCGCTAGTGCCGTAAAAACCGATGCCATTGATGCTTGGTCAGCTGGGATCAAGCTCTGTCAGGTGGGCGAGTTCAGCTTTGTTATCGCCGCACTGGCTACTCAGCACAATGTACTCACCACCACCCAATCCTCACTCATCGTTAGCATGGGGATCATCAGTATGGCCTTAACCCCTTGGTTAATGAACAATAGTTTGTCCATGGCAAAACGCATTGTCAATAAACCCTATAATGACGACAGTGGATATTCCTTGTCGGCGAGTGAATTTAACAAGCATGTGGTGATTTGCGGTTTTGGTCGTGTTGGGCAGTCAGTAGCGCGATTGCTGAAAATGGAGGGAATTCCTTTTATTGCCATAGATATGGACCCAGTGCGTGTTCAAGAGAGTCGTAATGCTGGGGAGCCGGTATTGTTTGGTGATGCAAGCCAAAAGGAAATTTTAAACAATGCGCACGCTTCACAAGCTAATCTGGTCCTTGTAACGTTTGATGAGCCCGAGAAAGCAAAACAAGTGATCAATGCGTCCCATCAAATATCATCAGACATCCACGTTATGGTGCGCACCAAGCGGGACTATCAATTAGAGAGTTTGTATAGCGCTGGTGCAAATCAAGTAGTGCCCGAACTGCAAGAAGGCAGCTTAATGCTTATCTCTCAGGTGCTTCATTATGCGGGTGTTCCCATGTCGAGAATTTTAAAGCGGGTACGGGCGGAGAGAAAAGGCCGATATGATCATCTTCATGGATTTTATCCAGGAGAAACCACCGAAATTACCTATGGTACTGAGGACAAGCTAGAGTTTATTCATGCAGTAGTACTTTCTGAACGCGCAGACTGTATTCAAAAACGTTTGGGTGAAATAGATTTTCAGCGCATGAGAGTTTCGGTGAAAGGGTTACGACGTAACGGTAAAGAAATATCTGAGCCTGATAAAGAAGAGTTATTGCTGCCCAACGACGTACTCGTCATCTCGGGTAAACCGAGACGAGTGGAGCGGGCAGAACGTAAGCTTTTGGAGGGAAGTTAACTTCCCTCGTCATTACGTTTTACGCTACACGGTCTTTTTCGAGTGCTTCAAACTGCTTTTTCAGATCGTATTTTTCGTCGGTAACAATCTTTTCTAGTACGGATACTCGTTCTTTAAGTGCAGCTACTTCCTTGGTAAGCTCGTCGTTCAAATGATTATTTTTCTTAGCTGCTCGCTTGTCTTTCGAAGAACCTGTGATAGTCACAATAGCCCAGGCAATAATCCCAACAATGGCAATCGCTGTTAAATTCATAGAAGCTTCCTTTTTTAGTAGACTAGGTTACTTTTAATTACATCATAGCGCCTTTTGGACGTAAGAAGTCAAATTATCAGTAACAAGGTTTGTTTTGTTTAACAAAAGCAAACATATTGCCAATATAATAAAATTTATAATAATCAGATAATTATGTTTTCACAATTCAAGGTTTAGTTGTGAAGTGACTATGTTGACCAATAAAAGTAGTGATTTTGACTAATGAGTGACGAATTCAATAACGTAAAACCGGATCAAAAGGATGAATACTGGATCAGGTATGCGTTAACCCTAGCGGACAGAGCTGAAGCCATGGGGGAAATACCTGTTGGTGCCGTTGTGGTAACTGAGGGCAAGGTTATTGGTGAAGGGTGGAATACGCCAATTACAGACCATGATCCTTCCGCCCACGCAGAAATGGCAGCATTGAGAGCCGCAACTAAAGCGATGGAGAATTATCGTACCGTCGACGCCACTTTGTACGTCACTCTTGAGCCTTGTCCTATGTGCGCGGGCGCTCTGGTCCACGGCAGAATCAAGCGTGTAGTTTTTGGGGCTTGGGATGAAAAAACCGGTGCCGCAGGCTCGGTGATGAACTTACTTCAACATGAAAGTTTAAATCACAAGGTTGAGATTACATCTGGCGTGCTTGCTGAGGAATGTGGGGAAAAATTGTCTGCGTTTTTTCGTCGCCGCAGAAAAGAGATTAAAGCGGCGAAAAAGGCTAGGCGTGAGTCTCTTCAGAAGGACGAACCAACTGAGTGAACATATCACTCGTGACATACAATTTACGGCGCTGAAGCACTTTTTGATGAACTCGCTTTAACATGAGTCTACGACGGTTATTATTTTTCAGTTTGACACCTTTTTTCATTAGTTTGTTTCTCTTCATCAACACGCTTCAATCCAGTGAGAGTCATTTGCGTCTGTGTAAGACAACTTCACAGGCGTGTTTGTATTATTGCTTTTTAGATTACTGGGTTAACATGACATCCAAATGACAAATTTCAAGAGTAAGTCGCTATATTTGTTCTTGAGCATCTAACCAAAGTAGGGTGTCGTA
Source organism: Alteromonadaceae bacterium (assembly GCA_027013165.1). Taxonomy (GTDB): domain Bacteria; phylum Pseudomonadota; class Gammaproteobacteria; order Enterobacterales; family Alteromonadaceae; genus Alteromonas. The sequence continues at coordinate 4,358 of JALUXV010000497.1, read as the reverse complement.
ATAACGCCTGATGTTTTCAACATACTTTAACGCTTCGTTTCCTCTTGCATATCCGTAGCGGGTCGTGCGGTAATACTTCTTCTGTTCTAACTGCGGCAGGCGCTGCTTTACCTCAACCCAAAGATCTGGATTACCCCCTTGTCGCTGGGTTAATATTCTTGCATCTTCTAGATGTCCCATTCCTATGTTGTAAGCGGCCATCGCCATCCATGTTCTATCTGGGTGGGTAATTCGGGCGGGGATCCGTCTCACTAGGCTCGCAAAGTAGGCAGAGCCGCCGCGTATACTTTGCTCTGGGTCCGTACGCATTGAAACGTTCCAATCATTGGCTGTATCTAGAGTAAGCATCATTAACCCTTTGACACCGGTTTTAGATATGGCTTGTGGATCCCAATGACTTTCCTGATAACTCATTGCTGCCAGCAAACGCCAGTCAATATCACCCGCATACTGCTGGAACAAAGGTTTAAACTTGACCAAAGCGTCGTTGGTTGACGCAATGAAAGCCCGTGTATCAACGTAATCGAATTGGCGTACATGACCGAAATATTTATCTTCTAACACAGTAAACCAGCCAGACTGATGTACGGTTCCAAAATATTCCACCAAGGCTGATCTTACCGAGCCATCTTGTTGCACAGGAAGTGCCCAAGCTATAGGCATTTTTTCTTCCAGTGTGAAACCCACGGCAAGATTTGGATACTTTCTGCGTTGTAGTGCTAAGCGATTGCTATCAGCTAAAGTGTAAAAAATTTCACCAGCCGCCACTTGCGCGAGTAGCTCTTCAGAATCTGAGTCGTCAGTGGAAACTATATAGTCGTTGGGTAAACTAGTTATGGTTTGCAGTAGTTGATCTTGGCTACTTCCTTTTACCGCATAAATGGGTTGTTCAATTAACGAGGTATCTCTGGGGCGAGGTGAGCCTGCTTGAAACACCAATTGTTGAGCAACGGTTTGATATGCTGGCCCGTAATTAAAACGACTTTGTAACGATGATGTGACAGCATCACCGGTAGCAACGATATCAAGGTGACCCTGTTCTAATTGGTTGAGCATGGCGTCATAGCTGTAAAACGGGTACAAATCCAAGGTAACCCCTAGGTAATCAGCGAACCCTGCAAGAAGTTCGTACTCGAAACCTTGAGGACCGTCTGTGCCATTGTAATAGGTTGCAGCGCCGTATAGCGTACCGACTTTTATTGTTTTCCGCTCGAGTAATTCTGCCAACGAGTTTGAAACGGGGGGAAGGCCGCAGCTAGTCGCCAAAAAGCAAAAAACGATTATGATGAATGCCTTTGTTCGTTTTTTGTAATTATCTAGCCGCATAGTAATGTTCTTGTCATTGTTAATTCACATATCCCTATAAAAAAACTGCAACATAAGGAAGCTTGTTGCTTATCAACTCGCCAGATTTCCTCTATAATCCGCGCCGAAATACTCATCAATTCAAGAGGCAACGTGTCCATTGGTGAACGTTGTTTCCAAACAAACCAGGTAAAGCTATATGTTGGTCCTTCGAGGCGCTCCCGCACTATCCGAGTTTAACCAAACTAAACTGATTGCAAAGCTGGGTCAATCCGGCATTGAAGTTAAAGCACTTTACAGCGAGTTTATTCACCTTGTAGATTCTACGGGTGATTTAACCACCGAGCAAAAAGACACGCTAGATAAGCTTTTAACCTACGGGCCTTCAGCGAAAGCACAAACCCCACAAGGGACCTTGTTTTTCGTAACTCCTCGCCCGGGGACGTTGTCTCCATGGTCGTCAAAAGCGACAGATATCGCGCTCAACTGCGGTTTAGACATGATTCATCGCATAGAGCGTGGTTGCGCGTACTACGTAGAAACCGCTCAGCCGCTCTCTAGTGAAGAGTATGCCCAAGTTGCAGCCATGCTACACGACAGAATGACTGAGTTTGTATTTACTGACTTAAATGATGCTGCGGTTCTGTTTGCCCAAACTACTGCGAGTACTTTCAGTACAGTAGATGTGCTTAACGACGGAAAGCAAGCCTTGGTTGACGCGAATATTTCGTTAGGTTTGGCCCTTGCCGAAGACGAAATCGATTATTTGTTTGATAGCTTTACCCGCTTACAGCGCAATCCGACAGATGTAGAACTTTACATGTTCGCGCAGGCTAACTCAGAGCATTGCCGCCACAAGATTTTTAACGCCAGCTGGACCATTGATGGACAAGACCAAGAAAAGTCTTTGTTCAAAATGATCAAAAACACCTTCGAGACTGTTCCTGACCATGTATTTTCGGCGTACAAAGACAACGCTGCGGTTATGGAAGGTTGGGACGCGGGGCGTTTCTTCCCAAATCCACAAACCCATGAGTATGAGTATCATCAAGAAAATATCGATATTCTCATGAAAGTCGAAACTCATAACCACCCTACGGCGATTTCGCCATTTCCCGGCGCTGCAACTGGCTCGGGTGGTGAAATTCGCGATGAAGGTGCAACAGGCCGAGGCTCAAAGCCAAAAGCCGGCTTGGTTGGGTTCTCAGTATCGAATCTTCGAATTCCTGGTGCAGAACAGCCTTGGGAAAAAGCTTACGGTAAGCCAGAGCGAATTGTTAGCGCACTCGACATCATGATAGATGGTCCTCTGGGTGGAGCGGCGTTTAACAACGAATTTGGGCGTCCGAATCTATTGGGTTACTTCCGTACCTACGAGCAAGAAGTTAAAAGCTTCAACGGCGTAGAAGTACGTGGCTATCACAAGCCAATTATGCTTGCCGGTGGATTGGGTAACATTCGCCGAGACCATATTGAAAAGGGTGAAATTACTGTTGGCGCCAAGCTTATTGTGCTTGGTGGGCCAGCGATGAACATTGGCTTAGGTGGTGGTGCTGCATCATCTATGGCGTCTGGTCAGTCAAATGAAGACTTAGACTTTGCGTCAGTGCAGCGCGACAACCCTGAAATGGAGCGTCGCTGCCAAGAAGTTATCGACGCATGTTGGCAGCTTGGCGACAACAACCCAATTCAATTTATTCATGACGTAGGTGCGGGTGGGTTATCAAATGCGCTGCCTGAGCTTGTGAACGACGGTGAGCGTGGCGGTAAGTTTGAACTGCGTGACGTATTGTCTGACGAAGCCGGTATGACGCCACTAGAGCTTTGGTGCAATGAGTCTCAAGAGCGTTATGTACTTTCCGTATCGGAAGATAATCTGCCGATATTTGAAGCTATCTGCCGTCGCGAACGCGCACCGTTTGCTGTGGTGGGAGAAGCAACAGAAGAGCGACACCTTTCTCTAAACGATAGCCAATTCGATAATCAGCCTATTGATATGCCGCTTGATGTATTGTTAGGTAAACCACCTAAAATGCACAGAGATGTGGCCTCAACCAAGGTGGAAACACAAGCCTTTGACACTTCAGCTATCGGCCTTGCTGATGCAGTAAAACGCATCTTGCGTTTGCCAACAGTTGCAGAGAAGACCTTCCTTATCACTATTGGCGACCGCTCGGTTACCGGTTTAGTCAGCCGCGACCAAATGGTTGGCCCTTGGCAGATACCTGTTGCAGATGTTGCAGTGACTGCAAGTGCGTTCGATACCTATCACGGTGAAGCCATGGCCATGGGTGAGCGTACACCAGTGGCTTTACTCTCACATGGTGCGTCTGCTCGTTTAGCCGTAGGTGAAGCGTTAACTAACATTGCCGCTGCAAATATTGGCGATCTCAAGCGTATTAAATTGTCTGCAAACTGGATGTCGGCAGCGGGTCACCCAGGTGAAGACGCTGGTCTTTACGAGGCGGTTAAAGCCGTTGGTGAAGAGTTATGTCCAGAGCTAGGATTGACCATTCCTGTAGGTAAAGACTCTATGTCGATGAAAACGGCATGGCAGGACAATGGCGAAGATAAGTCGGTAACGTCACCGCTATCTTTGGTTATTTCTGCCTTTGGCGCTGTTCGCGATATTCGTAAAACGGTAACGCCGCAACTTCGCACTGATAAAGGCGATACACGCTTACTGTTGATTGACTTGGGTGAAGGCAACAACCGTCTTGGCGCAAGCTGCTTGGCGCAAGTTTATGAACAACTCGGTGATGCCTGCGCTGATGTAGTGTCGAGTGAACGCTTGAAGGGTTTCTTTAATGCCATGCAACAACTTGTAGAAAAACAGCTGGTTGTTGCCTATCACGACCGTTCCGATGGTGGTTTGTTTACCACAGTAGCAGAAATGGCATTTGCGGGTAAAACTGGTGTTAGCCTTTCACTTGATGCATTAAGTGGTGACGCTATTAGCCTGTTGTTCAACGAAGAATTAGGTGGCGTAATTCAGGTAAAAGATTCCGATGTTGCTGCGGTAAATGCGATATTCGCTGATGCAGGTCTTGCTG
>JALUXV010000496.1 GCA_027013165.1 Alteromonadaceae bacterium | reverse complement strand
AAATGGGGTTAGTGTCGCTGCTGGAAAGTCACCGACAGTTCCAGTGTTAATATGAACCGCCGTGGTACGGAACCGTACGCCCGGTGGTGTGAGAGGACGGGAGTTGTGAAACTCCCTCCTACTCGATCTGAACAAATCTCAACTTTTTGCAAAATTTTCCTAAAGGAAATTAGCGATCCGTACGATAACTAGTTTAAAGGGAGAGATTGTAATTACTTTCTTTTTAAAAGCGGTAAATGTGGCTTTAAGTGCGATTTTTTTTAAAGTTTTTGCAGTGAAAGTTTCATTGTTTGCTTTTTTAAGCTTTTATTTTTCAATGGGTTAATTTACTAAAATAATTTTTCAAAAAGTTGTTAAGTAAATTAAAGGTAAGCCGATAAAGATATAAGTTTAGGGTTGTAAAGCTACCCGTTGATTGGAAGCTGCTAACCGGCGAGATTGAAGCCAGGAGGTAGTGAGAGGTTTGAGGTTCTGGAACAACAAACCCACCGGTCAGCAATGAGTTAGCATAAAGCTATCTCAATGTAGCAATGCTCTTCGGAGTGACTGAAAAGCGCCAGTAAATTATCACTGGCAACTTAACTAAGCACGATAAGTGCCAATAATTTACTTGAAGCGCAAATAATAAAAGCAATAGCGCAACACAACACTGTTAGGAGAGATCCATGAGTTTATTTGTAAACACCAATGTATCGTCGCTGAATGCACAACGTCAGTTGTTCACCACGAACAGCAATCTAAATACAGCGTTTGAGCGTTTATCATCTGGTTTCAGAATCAATAGCGCCGCTGATGACGCAGCTGGTCTTCAAATTACCGACCGTATGACTTCGCAAGTACAAGGTCTAAACCAAGCGGTACGTAATGCGAATGACGGTATTTCTTTGGCGCAAACTGCTGAAGGCGCCATGCAGGAAACAACCACTGCTTTGCAACGTATAAGAACGCTAGCAATTCAATCTCAGAATGGTATCAATACGTCTTCTGACCGTACGGCACTTCAAAAAGAAGTTTCTGCGCTTAAGACAGAAATCTCACGTATTGCAACAACCACACAGTTTGCTGGTGTAAATGTACTTTCTGGCGTATTTTCAGCACGCTTTTTGGTAGGTGCAAACGCTGGTCAAACTATTTCAGTAAACCTTTCAACTGCTGCGCTAACACGAGCAGGTATTAATGGCTTTAGCGCAACTGGTCTGGGAATCTCTGGTGAAGATGTGCTGTCTGAAGCCAATGCTTCTAGTATGTTGGCGGCAATAGACTTAGCTGTGTCAGCAATCGGTGGTCTTCGTGCAGATTTGGGTGCACTTCAAAATCGATTCCAGTCTACTATCAGAAACCTAAGTAACATTTCTGAAAACGTAGCAGCGGCAAGATCACGTATCAAAGATACAGACTTTGCCACAGAAACGGCAGAATTAACCCGTAACCAAATTCTACAGCAGGCAAGCACCACTGTACTGTCTCAGGCTAATCAGCGTCCACAAGCTGCTTTGTCTCTACTTGGTTAATTTTAGAAAGGCGTTTTAGGAAGGAGTTGAGAGGCCATCCTAATGAATAAGGCGGCCATAAGGCCGCCTTATAAAAGAGCGTCGACTAACAGGACCGAGACTGTAGAAATGTTGGTTGAGAGGCCAGTTTATTCCACTATAGTGCCCGCCAGCCGACTTAAACAGATTTGCTCAATCTCCTAACATACGAGCAAATTGGCCGAGATTAATGTCTCGGCCTTTTTTCAAAGCCAAAACACCCAACCAGTTTCCTCAGTGTCAGTGAGCAACGCTGACATGATTTCTAAAGCACGTACCATGCCACTTTGAACTTAAGTTTCATTGACTGCAATTCAGTTTATCAATTCAGCACGCGTCTCAAACAAATTACACCTGATGACAATCCGCTCAAGACTGCCGCAATATCTAAAAGCCGACTAAATTATGAACTCAAAATTTAGGCCTTGTCTAGTCACTAAATTATTCCTCACGCCTGTAATATACTTTTTCTAAACTTTTTCATCTTTATTTTATTTATGTAAAACAATGGCTTGTGTTTTATTTTTGTTTTTTTTAAAAAAAAGTCGAAAAAAAACTAAAGAACCTCAAGGGGCGGCCGATACCATTAGTTGAGGGGTAATTTAATTTACTAAACGAGAGGGAATTAGCAGGGAGTAGTGACCCAGCTAATTTGAACTGGAAGGGTTTGATGATAGCACATTTGTCATCCGATCCCTAGGAGGTAATACAATGTCTTTGTACGTAAACACAAATGTGTCTTCATTGAATGCACAACGACAGCTTTTTGACGTAAGTGATAAATTAAGCACGTCGTTTGAAAGATTGTCTTCAGGTTTCCGTATCAATAGTGCAGCAGATGACGCAGCGGGTCTGCAAATCTCTGATCGTCTAACGTCTCAGGTTCAAGGTTTGAACCAGGCCGTTCGTAACGCTAATGATGCGATTTCATTAACTCAAACTGCAGAAGGCGCGTTGGCTGAAACTACAACAGCATTGCAACGTATTCGCCAGTTGGCTGTTCAATCTCAAAACGGGATTAACAGTAGTGCAGACCGTACCGCGCTTCAAAAAGAAGTATCAGCGCTAAGAACTGAAATTTCTCGAATCGCTACTGATACTCAATTTGGTAACGTAAATCTGCTCGACGGCAACTTCTCTGCGAAGTTCTTAGTTGGAGCAAACGGTGGCCAAACCATTTCAGTTAACTTGTCTTCAACCAATCTAGGTTCAATCAGTGGTTTTAGTGCTACTGGATTGGGAATTACTAGCAATGGTGTAGACAGTGCAGATGGTGCGTCGGCGCTATTAACTGAAATCGATGCCGCTATTTCTGGCATAGGGGCCGTTCGTGCTGACCTTGGTGCATTGCAAAACCGTTTCCAATCAACTATCCGTAACTTGAGCAGCATTAGTGAAAACCTATCAGCTGCCCGTTCACGTATACGTGATACCGATTTTGCTTCTGAAACTGCGGACCTTACGCGTAATCAGATTGTACAGCAGGCGTCTGTTTCGGTACTTAGTCAGGCAAACCAGCGTCCTCAAACTGCGCTATCATTGCTAGGTTAAGCTATACTTCAACTTACCTTAGTTGAGATGTAACGGGTGCTTGCACAGGCAAGGACCCGTTTTGCCGTTTCAATAGGAGGGTGGAAATTATGGAAATTGTATCAAATCAATTTGGCCAAAACTTTGCATCTGAGCAGGTCGCTAAAGACGTTGCTAGTGTGTCAGCGCAACCGAGTGATGCGGTTAGTGTGCCTGTTGCTAAAAGTGATGAACGAGGTAATTCGGGTCAAGGAAGTAGTACGCAAGACCTTATTGCTCGTCAGCGAGAGTCGTTAACAACGAATAGTGGTAATTCTACTCAAGCTTTACCTAATACGGCCGATAGCAGTGTGAGAGAGGTTAAAAGCGCACAGCTTAGTGAGGCAGTGCAAGAGGTAGAGTCGTTTTTGCAAGTACAAAATCGAAACTTAACCTTCAGTATTGACGAAGAAACAAGCAAGTCAGTAGTAACGGTAAAAGACTCTGAGTCTGGTGATGTAATACGGCAAATTCCTTCCGAAGAAGTGCTAAAACTTGCCGAACGGATCCAAGAGCTACAGCAGGATGTGGGTAGCAGTGTAGGAGTTTTTATCAATAACGAGGTTTAATGAGGTCGAGGTAACTCATGTCAATTCAATCGCTGGGTGTAGGGTCTGGTTTAGCGCTAGACGATTTAGTTACACAATTACTTGAGGCTGAAAGACGCCCCAAAGAAGATGCGCTCACTGCGAAAGAAGAGCAAAACGAGGCTGAAATTTCTGGCCTTGGTCAAATTAAATCTAAACTTTCTGACTTCAAAGATTCTGTTGATGAACTGCGTAGCGACAATGATATCAATGGTCGCGAGCCCATTATCAGCAACCCCTCAGAAGACGATGACGTACTAACCGCCGAAGCGTCAAATTCTGCATTGCGTGGAAGTTACGAGATTGTCGTAGAAGCGCTCGCAAGTGGCAGCCGAATCGTAACTGATGACGGTGAATTTACCTCATCGTCCGACGCAGTACTAACCTCTGGAAGTGGCTCATTGACGTTTGATGTTGGTGGTAGTGAGAGCTTCACCATTAACATATCTTCCGGTATGACACTGACTGAACTCAGGCAGGCTATAAACAATTCAGATGATAATTTTGGTGTGCAAGCCAATATTATCGATACGGGTACAAGCGCTGGCCCAAAACTTGTATTTACTTCGGATACAACGGGTACTGGGAACGACCTAGTTATTACCAATGATACGGGCGCCGCGGAATTAGACAGGCTATCTACTACCGGTGGTACAGGTAGTATTAGTGCTGCCAACATTACATCGGCATCCAATGCGATAGCTTATATAGATGGTATTGCGGTTGAGAGTGAAACCAATGAATTTGAAAACACGATTCAAAACGTATCATTCGAAGTGCAAGAGATTTCCCCGTTAGATGCCAATGGTGATTACGAAGCAACAACATTGGAAATCGGTTATGACCGAGATGGTCTTAAGAATAAAATTACTGATTTTATCGACAACTACAATAGTCTCATCGACGAGATCAATACGTTGACCCGCTATGGTCAATCGGATCTAGAAGATGATGGTGCCTTGGCTGGCGATTCGCTAGTTCGCGGTATTCAAAGCGGTTTGGCAAGTATTGTGGGTGGTAGCGTGAGTGCATCACAGCTAGGAAGCTTGTTTCAAATAGGGGTTGAATTTAATGACGATGGAAAGCTTGAAATAGGCACTACTGATTTTGGTTTGGGATCGGGAGAAGAGCGCTTAGATGACGCTATCGAAGACTATTTCGACGAAATTGCCACATTATTCACCGATGAAGACGAAGGTATTGCGACGCGACTTTACGATTTTTCATATCAATACACTAACTATAGTGGATTGATCACCCTTCGAGAGAATGCGGCTAAAGAAGAGCGGGATAACCTGCTTGATGAGCGAGAGACTCTTGAACTTCGTATGTTGAATTACGAAGACATTTTAAGAGATAGATATTTAAGTTTGGACCTTACTGTAGCGCAACTGAATCAAACGGGTTCAGCGTTAATAGCGGCGTTAGGTGTAGGTATTTAAGGTTGTTTGGGAGTTATTATGGCACTTAAAGGTATTAATGCGTATCGCAAAGGTAATGTGAAGCAGGATGTGGCTAATGCAGATCCTCATAGGCTAACGCTTATGCTATTACAGGGTGCACTTGATCGAATTGCCTATGCCAAGGGTGCCATGGAAAGAAAAGAATTCGTCGCCAAGGCCGACTACATATCTAAAGCGAATGCTATTATCATGCACCTCAGAGACACCTTAGACATGGAAGTGGGCGGAGAAGTGGCGGAAAACCTATTTTCCCTTTACGATTACATGATAGATAAGCTCAATGATGCGCATGTCAATAATGAGCTTGCTTTGCTTGACGAGGTAATTTCGTTGTTAACACCTATCCGAGATGGGTGGCTGCAGATCCCTGAAGAGGCCAAGCAAGAAGCGTATGAAGCGCAACGTCAAAAACGGCAGGCTGTGTGAATTTAGACGAACTAAACCATTCTTTTACCCCCGAATTGCTCGGCAACATTAATCAACGTATTGTCGAGCTGTTCAAAACATTACCCGATAAAGATATCCCCACGCTTAATACTTTACTTCAAGAGCGAGATAACGTTATAAAAGCACATATGGAGACGCTAAATGAAGCTTCTCTAAAGGAATTTGCTAATGCTGAGCTGGAAGTGAACAAAAAGTTGACTGAACTGGCTCAGCAGTGGTTAGAAGCGGCTAAAGATGACGTTACCCGATTCGTGCGCAGTCAGGTGGCTATTAAAAAGTATAAATAATCATGCTCAAGTCAATACACCTTCACCTAGATGATGTGGAGGAAAAACAGTTAGCGATCGAATCTCGCGCTGCTCCCGACATTCAACGTCGCCTTCAAAGTAACATTAATGCATTTCAACGCTACATTCCGAGCGTTCACAGCGCAATTGTTCGATCCACGAGTGCCAAACATTCAGTGTTCTGCAATAAAAATAGTGAAATAAACATTGTTGATTACCACAGCGGTCGCGTTTTTTATGGCTTAAACCCCTATGCTGAAGTTGTTTCGCAATGTGAAGCTTTTTCCCATCGCCCCTTGATGTTAGATATAAACGCGGAAGTAGTTCAGCATGCAGCGACATTGCCAACGAAAATAAATGTACTTGCGGTATTCGGTATTGGCGGTGGACATCATATTGCTTGGTTAATCGAGCACTACGATATCGAGCATCTGGTTATTTACGAGCCAGAGTTTGATTACTTTAAATGCTCACTATCCATTATTGATTGGCAGAAAATATTACGCACCGCGAATTCTTCCGGCACCGCTATCTACCTCCAATTAGAAAAAGATGGCCGAGATTTTTATGACAATATGTCGGAGCTGTCTCAGCATATTACGTTTTCTGATGTTTATCTGTACAAGCATTATAATCATCCGGTGTTTGACCAGCTTTTCTCTGCGCTAAATAGCAAACCATGGCATGAAATGCGTTATTGGGCATGCAATGTCACGCCCAGTGCGATTAACTACGTACCGCCTTGGACGCAAAGTCTGAATCCGAGTGATTGGACAGCCTCACTGTTAGATACTGAGCGTTATGAACGCAATATAAGTGCATTAAAGACGTTTTTCCCTGATATTCATAAAAGCTACCAAGACTTCAAACCATCGCTTTGGCAGCCTGTTGCCAATGCTGACGGGCAGGTAAATCTGGTTCATATCCACACAGGTGCCTATTTCTGCAGCGATACACCCTATGACGATTGTGATTTGAGTCTCGGTGGTTTTGCTAAACGTCCAAATAAAGACGGTTTGATTCTTGGATATCACGGTAAAAAGTTGCGTAACTACGAACACTACAAAATGGTGGTGAAGTGTGACGCTGCGTTAAAAGAAGTCGAAGATTCTCAGGGTACGCTTCCTAACGATATCAAATCTATGATTATTTTTGGCTTGGGAGTAGGCTATCAATTAGAGAGCTTGTTCAAAGACCACAAAGTACAAAATCTCTTTATTTGTGAACCAAATAGAGATTTTTTCTATGCTTCACTGTTTGCACTTGATTGGCACGCTATCTTTACCCAACTCGATAATCAAAAAGCGCGCTTATACTTAAATATTGGCGATGACGGCACCCACCTTGTTGAAGATCTACTGCGCCAATTTCACACCGTAGGGCCTTATATTTTAGCCAATACCTTTTTCTATCAGGGTTATTACAATGCAAACTTGGTGGAAGCTGTTGGTAGGCTACGAGAGCAATTGCAAGCCATTATTGCAATGGGAGATTATTTTGACCATGCCAAATACGGTATAACACACACGCGAAGTTCGATAGAAAAGGCAACGCCATTTCTTCATCGAGGGTCGAAAAATGCATTGTCAGCCGAATTAAAAGATGTACCTGTTTTTATCATCGGAAACGGACCTTCGTTAGATAACCTGATCCCTATCATCAAAGAAAATCAAAACGAAGCCATATTAATAACCTGTGGTACAGCGCTGCAAACACTTCACAGGAATGGAATAACCCCCGATTTTCATTCTGAAATTGAAATCAATCGATCTACTTTTGACTGGGCAACCCGTATCGGTGATTTAGACTATTTAAAATCTATTACACTGATAAGTTGTAACGGCATTCACCCAGATACCTGCTCTTTATACAAAGATAGTTACTTGGCGTTTAAAGAGGGGGAGTCGTCTACGGTGTCTTTCACTGAGCTCTACCCTGAGCATGATTGGACAACATTGCGGTATGCGTATCCTACGGTTGCCAATTTTGCCATGGATATCGTAAATCAATGGGACTGTAGACAGATTTACTTATGTGGTATCGATTTGGGTTTCGTCGATCCTAAATACCACCATTCAAAAAATTCAGCGTATTACACTGAAGAGGGCGAAGCTCGTTTTGACTATAGTGAAGACAATGATACGTCGTTGATTATTCCGGGTAACTTTAGACCAACAGTACACTCCAAATTTGAATTTAAAGTATCAAAGGGTGTATTGGAAGAATCTTTATCAAAGCGCGCTGATATCTATAATTTGAATGATGGCGCCAGAATATTGGGTAGCGTGCCGCTTCACCCCGACCAAGTTTTGGTGATGACGTCGGCACAACAGAAAAAGAGTGCAATTGAAACAATAAAGACCAAGTGCTACCGAGCGGTTGACCTTGAATCTTTCAGTGCGCTAAGTGCTGAACGATATCAGCATGATATGTTGATATCAGAATTGGAAATTTTCTTACAACATGCAGAAGAAGAAGTTGCCTCTAGAGCGGATGCGGAAGCCTATATTGAACGTCTGCGAAGTATTTTAGTTGAATCTTTCAAGCGCCAAAAAAGCTTACTATTCTTTTTGCTAAACAGCACGCTGAACTATATTAATAGTGCACTGACTAAAGCACTGAATATAGATGACGATGAAAGCATGCTTCAACTGTTTACTAAGTTACAAAGCTATTGGGTGACTACCTGTGAACACATTTTTCAACATCTGAAGTACGATTACGACAGTGTTGATTTCATATCGAGTTTCGCAAAAGACCGCATTCGCGTTTACCTCTCTCTTATGCAAAACCGTGCTAATTTCAAATATGAATTGAGCGATATCAATTACAAAGATGTTTTTGATGACGCAATGAAACTGGTTGGGTTAGACGATACCAATGAAGGCACTGGTTCACCGTTAATCATAGGTTTCGGGAATGTTTTTCAACCAAAATCTGGTGTTAGGTTTGGCCGAATTTTGACTGAGAACAAAGACTTGATTGATGCTTTAAAGCATCAATCTGATACTGAAACCATTGTTTATCTACCTGGAGACTTCAAGAAAGTTGAATATTCACCGATATGTAATGATGTTACTAGAATAAAAGCAACTATTTTAGCCTTGGGCGGGAGCGCTAAAATTAAACTTGTACTGCCAAAACTAATTATTGATAACGAACAACAGTCGGTGTCTGATTATTACGAATTAAGCGAATACGAAGATTTTTACGCCTACGATGGTGACAGCTTCATTGCGTTAAGCCGTGAACGGTTGAGTGAGGAAGAGAAGCTAATACTCAATGGTGACAGGTATCGATATATCTATAAATTACAAGAAAGCCACTTGATAAGAGAGTTTGCCACTATGGATTCTCAAGCAAAGCGTAAAAAAAGAGCATTAAATAATTTAAATTCATTAAGAGTTTCATCATGATGGACTTCAACAATAAATCAATATTCATTACCGGTGGAACTGGCTCATTCGGAAAGCAATTTGTCAGTTATTTGCTCGACAACTATACGCCAAAAAAAATCATTATATATTCTCGCGACGAGCTTAAGCAGTTCGAGATGCAGCAACGTTTTGATCAAGAATGCATGCGCTATTTTATTGGTGATGTAAGGGACAACGAGCGACTTAAAACCGCAATGAAAGACGTGGACTATGTAGTCCATGCTGCTGCGCTTAAACAGGTTCCCGCAGCAGAGTACAATCCTAATGAATGTATAAAAACCAACATCAACGGCGCGCAAAACGTGATTGACGCGGCAATTACCAATAACGTATCACGGGTCATTGCGCTATCAACAGATAAAGCGGCAAATCCGGTTAACCTTTACGGTGCCACTAAGCTTGCGTCTGACAAACTGTTTGTTGCGGCTAATAATATCTCGGGTGCTACTGGCCCGCGTTTTTCCGTGGTTAGGTACGGAAACGTAGTAGGATCTCGCGGTTCAGTAGTTCCTTTTTATCGCCAGCTACTTAATGAGGGGAAAACTTGCCTACCTGTGACTCACCCTGAAATGACACGCTTTTGGATTACGCTTGATGAAGGTGTGGAATTTGTGGTCAAAAACTTTTCTCGAATGCAAGGTGGAGAGATCTTTGTTCCAAAAATCCCTTCGATACGCATTACCGATTTGGTTGAAGCCATGAGTGGCAATACAGACTATGAAGAGATTGGTATTCGCCCTGGTGAAAAGTTGCACGAGGTGATGGTACCGGAAGAAATGGCACATCACACATTAGAATTTGACGACCATTTTGTTATTGCGCCCGCCATTACCTTCTTTGATAAAGATTTGGACTATACCAAAAACCGGGCAGGTGAGACGGGCAAAGCTGCCGCAGATAAATTTGAATATCACTCTGGCACCAACCCTCATTTTTTAACGGTGGAAGAACTACGAGCCTTAGACAAGGCTACGTCATGATCCCTTACGGAAGTCATTCTGTTGATCAAAGTGATATTGCCGCCGTTGTAGACGTTTTAGAAAATGCGTTTTTAACTCAAGGTCAACAAGTACCAGAATTTGAAGCAAATTTGTGTAAGTACACTGGCGCCAAGCATGCAGTTGCAGTGAACAGTGGCACGTCAGCGCTTCATTTAGCCTGTATCGCAGCTGGTGTCGGCAGTGGGGATATAGTTTGGACGTCACCAAATTCTTTCGCAGCCTCTGCCAATTGTGCGCTTTATTGTGGCGCTAGGGTAGATTTTGTTGATATTGATCCAAAAACTCGAAATCTGAGTCTGCCTGAGTTAGCTACAAAGCTCGAAAATGCCGCGTTAAACGGCAATCTCCCCAAAGCTATTATTGCGGTACATTTTGCTGGCAGTAGTTGCGACATGAAGACGATACGAGCGCTTACACAGCCTCACAATATTGTATTGATTGAAGACGCAGCTCACGGTTTAGGTGGATTAGACCAGTATGGTAACCCAATTGGTGCTTGCGTTTATGCGGATATGGCGGCGTTGAGCTTTCACCCTGTAAAATCTATGACCACCGCTGAGGGCGGTGCTGTACTGACTAATAACGATAAGCTTGCTAGCTCTGTAAGGCTACATGCAAGTCACGGTATTACCAAAAATAGCAATGATTTTTCAGTCCAAGACCAGCAAAAACCGTGGTTTTATTCTCAGCAATCTCTTGGTTTTAATTACCGGTTAAGCGATTTACACGCCGCACTTGGAAATAGCCAGATTAAGCGTCTCGATAGTTTTATCACGTCGAGAAGAAGGTTAGCAGAGCGATATGATGATGCCTTATCACATTTGCCGTTAGTGTTACCGCAGCTAGATAAAAATAGTGCATGGCACATTTATACTGTTGAACTTACTCAGCATGATAGAACTACCGTTTTCAATACGTTAAGGGAAAAGGGTATTGGTGTGAATGTGCACTATATTCCTATTTATCGTCATATTTATTATCAGAATTTAGGGTTTAGTGCCCAGAACTTTCCGCATTGCGAAGGATATTACAACAACGCGATTACTTTACCCCTCTATGCTGAACTTACGGTTGATATGCAAAATACAGTTATTGAAACACTCTGTGAGGTACTCTCATGAATATTGCCGTTATTCCAGCACGTGGTGGTAGTAAACGAATTGTAGGAAAGAATATTCGTGAGTTCGTGGGCAAACCTCTCATTGCTTACTCAATTGAAGCAGCTAGAGAAAGTCAGCTGTTTGATGAAATCGTCGTGACCACTGATTCTGATGAAATCGCAGAGGTCGCGCTAGCGTACGGTGCAACATACATTATTCGTCGCGAGGAAAGTTTGGCCAACGATTATGTTGGTACTTTTCCTGTGGTTAAGCACGCCATAAACCAATACGAGGCAGCAGAATCAAGTGTAGATTATGTGTGCTGTATCTATGCCACTGCGCCATTTTTGTCTACTGAGCGATTGAAAGAAGGTATCAACAGGTTATCAGCGGACGACTCAAAGTGCTTTGCCTTTTCAGTCACCAGTTTTGCCTTTCCTGTTCAACGTTCCATTCGACTTCATGAAGGGGGAGTAACGCCGGTAAATCCCCAACTCATAGGTAAGCGTTCTCAAGACTTGGAAGAATATTATCACGATGCCGGACAATTTTACTGGGGAACTAAAGAGGCGTGGTTAACTAACAAAGCTACCTTTGCACCCCATAGCATTCCTATTATTCTACCGCGCTACCTAGTCCAAGACATTGATACCCAAGAAGACTGGATGAGAGCAGAACTTATGTATCGCGCCTACAAAATGTCGGAATAAGATGTCAGAAAATATATTGATCATTCGCATGGCCGACAAAGGCGATGTGCTGTCTATTGGCTTGCCTGCGGTGCGCTTTTTTCAACAAGAGTTTCCAGCGGCAAGTATTAGTATGCTCACCTATGGTGATAGCGCCCAATTTTTTCGCTTGGGAACACCCGATGTTCATGTAATGTCACTTGAACAAAATACATGGCCAGAAAATATCATCAGTGCTATGGAAGTTTTTTTGGGGTTAGCTGAGCAGATTATCGGCGAAGGTTTTACTAAAATCGTCAACCTAGATACCGCATTTATGCCCTGTTTTCTGGCACGTTTTCTCAAAGATGCGGGGCAGCCTGTTGAAGGCAATTTATTGTCTCTTTCGGTGGACGAATTAATTTCTGGGTTGCAGCAAGAATCACTGGCTCCTGAGCTTGTAACCAACCCTGAGAGCTACATTAATAGTACGTGGTTTGGGTTTTCTCAGTGGTATAGCCGTTGGTGGGAAACTGATAATTTGCCAGACCGAGGTTACTGCGAATTTTATTTATCTCGTTGTTGTGGTTACTCATCCATTACCCTTGATATGTCACTTCCGTTCAAAAAGATTGAAACGAGAACGCCGTATGTCGCTCTGCATTTAGATGCAACAGCGTCGAGTGTTATTGATACAAACGCTTTAATAGCGCTTTTGGACAAGAATGGCGTGCCTTATAAAGTTATTAGAGATGATGAAAGTGTCGATGATGGACTTTCCATCATTGGTAACGCGGCCTTTTTGGTGACAACACCTTCAGCGTTTCAATGGTTTGCTGTGGCAACAGAAACACCAACTTTGTTGATAAGTGGACAGTTCGATCCTCGCCTGACCATGCCTGACTTTGCTACCAACGTGAATGAGCATGTTGATGCAGCAGTGTTAGTTAATGATATTGTTGGTTTGTTGGAGAATGTGAAATGAAACACGATGTACGCATAGGCGATAGACTTATTGGCCCTGATGAACCCCCTTTTATTATCGCTGAGCTTAGCGGAAATCACGGTCAGGATTTGGCTATTGCCGAGAAAATGGTGGACGAAGCCGCCAAAGCTGGCGCACATGCCATTAAATTGCAAACCTATACCGCAGATTCAATGACCTTAGATGTAGATTCAGAAGACTTTGTCATTGGTGAAAAAGACAGCTTGTGGGCGGGAGAAAGATTGCATGCGCTCTATGAGAAAGCTGCGACTCCTTACGAGTGGCATCAAGCGTTGTTTAAGCGCGCCAATGACCTTGGCATGCTGGCTTTTAGCTCGCCTTTTGATACGGATGCCGTTGATTTTTTAGATAGCTTAAATGTGCCTTGTTTCAAAATAGCGTCGTTTGAGCTTACCGATTTACCCTTGATTGCTCATGCAGCGAGTAAAGGCAAACCCCTTATAATGTCTACCGGAATGGCGAGTCTGGCTGAAATTGAAGAGGCAGTGGCTTGCGCTAAAGAACACGGTTGTGACGACATTATTTTACTAAAATGCACAAGTACCTATCCTGCCGACCCAAGCAACACAAATCTGGTGACTATTCCAAACATGCGAGAAGCATTCTGCTGCCAAGTGGGATTGAGTGATCACACTGGCGGTATTGGCGCGGCAGTGGCATCTGTTGTGTTGGGGGCTAGTGTTATCGAAAAGCATTTCGTACTAAGCCGTGATGATGGCGGTGTAGATGCCGCGTTTTCATTAGAGCCGGAAGAACTCAAATCGTTAGTTACCGAAACTGAACGGGCATGGAAAGCACTAGGGCGTGTTCAATACGGCGGGTCGAGCGCTGAAATGGTATCTAAGCAATATAGGCGTTCTATTTATATCAGTGCAGATGTGAAGAAAGGCGATCAACTCACAAAAGACAATATGAAAATTGTGCGTCCAGCGTTCGGGTTGCCGCCCAAGCATTGGAATGAGGTAGTGGGGAAAACAGCCACCCAAGATTTAGTCAAAGGCACAGCTTTGTGTTGGGAGCATGTTGCCCTGTGACCTCGCTAGTTTTCTGGTGCGAGGCAGGTGCAATTAGCGGCGTAGGTCACCTGTTTCGTTGTATGGCGTTAGCTCAGGCCGCTCGTGAACAAGGTGTTGATAGTCATTTTTTATTAACCCTCGAGGCTTCCAACATAGCGAAAGCTCAACACGAGTGGGACTTCCCAATTAGCCAATACTCAGACAAGAGTAGTGCTGAAGAGGCATTAACGTCATTGTTATCGAAGGATAACACCAACGTGTTAGTGTTAGATGGCTATCATATCCCTATTGATACAGTAAACGCCGTTAAAAACTATGCAGCGTGTATCGTCGTTTTAGACGATGGAGAAAAGCGCTTTGTAGATGTGGCCAAGGTGGTGGTAAATCCAGCGGCTACCTCTGAGTTGTATGCTTCAGAAGCTAGTCAGGCCGTGCTTTGTACGGGTGAAAGTTACCGTTTGCTTCGACAGAGTTTTAGTTCGTTAACCCCATTATCGATTGAGCAACGCCACGGCATGGTAATTTGTTTTGGCGGCAGCGATCCAGCACGTCTCACTGTTCCTCTATTAAAAAGTATTGATCATCTAACGCAGGATATTCCTGTCAGGGTTATTACAGGGTCTGCTAATCTAGAACATGAGCAGGTTGCTTCCCTGTGTAACACCTTAAATTACCCCGTTCAGCATATTCACGAATGCCAAGATATGGCGCAAGCGTGGAGTAGCGCAAAACTTGCCATTAGCGCGGCGGGTGGAAGTCAGTTTGAATTAGGGGTTTGTCAAACGCCGTCGCTACTTGTTACCGTTGCTGATAATCAGATAGCGGCGTCGAATAAGGCGGCGACTGAAGGTTGGTGCCATGTAGTGGACAAGTCTGTAGGTGTTGATGAAATTGCAGCAAAGGCTGTGGCCTTTTACAACGATGAAGCCAAGCTCAGTGCAATGCAACAAGCCGCTATGGGCTTGTATGACCCTCTCGGTGCATTCAGAGTGTTAGAAGTGATAGCCGGAGTGATACGTGATAACAATAGATAAAACGCCCGAAGGTGTGCACATCGCTGGCTATCAGGTCACCCTAAAGCCAGTACAATCTCATCATCTTAAGACCTTGCAAACATGGCGTAACAGTGATTTTGTGCGCCAGCAAATGGTGAGTACCGACATTATTAGTGACGAGCAACAGCAGGCTTGGTTTGCTAGCCTTCAGCGAGATAACTCACAGCAACATTGGGTGGTGTATTATAAAGATGCACCTATTGGCACAACGAATATAAGAACCAATGACAAATCGTCTCTTGATAGTGCTTGCCAAGTGTCGCCGGGATTATACATTGGTGAGCCTAAGTATCAGGGCAATATCCTTGCATTTGCGCCTACGCTGGCGCTGTACGATTATTGTTTTGACTGTCTTAAAATCAATGCGTTACAAGCTCAGGTTAAGCAAGAAAATTCGGCGGCATTGAATTACAATAAAAAGCTTGGATACCAAGAAATTGATCGAAAAGACATGGTAACCTTGGAATTAGATCAAGCGAGATATCAGTCAGAAACGCAAATGATTAAGCGTTTGCTGTCTCGCTAAAGGCGTATTGAGGACAGTTGTGAGTAATCAAGATAAGTTAACACAAGCATTTTGTGATGCATTAGGCGTATCGCAAGAAGTCGTTGTAGACGCATTAGAGTACAACACTATCAAAGAATGGGATTCCACCGCTCACATGGTACTCATTTCAGAGCTAGAGACTGTGTTTGATGTCATGTTAGATACCGACGATATTATCGATATGAGCTCTGTGGCAAAAGCCAAATCTATACTAGGAAAATATGACATTACCTTCTGATGCTTCGTCACTGCGTGGTTATTCTGTACTGGTCACTGGCGCGACTGGTGGGATAGGGCGCGCAATTGTAGACGTACTCATTAAACGTGGCGTGACTGTATTTGCCGGAGGCAGAAACAAGAGTGCGTTAGAAGATTTAGCCTCGGAGAGTGTGGGAAATGTTATTCCACTTGCCTATGATGTGACCGACGAAAAAGCGGTGAAAGAAGTTTTTCGCACTATCCAAAAGCAACAATTAGAGCCTGGCGTGGGCATGTTAGTTGGACTCGTGAATAACGCTGGAGAAATGAAAGAAGCTCCGTTACTAGCGAGTAACATGGATTTACTTAAACAGCAGCTAAACGTGAATTTTCTGTCTGCCTATCAGCATATGCAACTAGCAAGTCGACTTATGGCGCGCAGCAGAAGAGGGGCTATTGTGAATCTTGTTTCGCAAATAGGCGAGCAAGGTAACGCTGGCCTCAGTGCCTATGGTGCAAGTAAAGCGGCGTTGACCGGGGCGACTAAATCATTGGCTAAAGAACTTGCCCCCATTGGTATTCGTGTAAACGCTGTTGCGCCAGGGTTTATCGATACCGATCTTACCGCCCGTTACGACGGCGAACAACGAGAAAAAATCCTAGCTCGCATCGCCCTTAAGCGTGCAGGTACTGCTGAGCAGGTGGCCGATGCAGTGGCCTTTTTATTAGACAGCTCGTCGAGCTACACCACAGGCCATGTATTGCCTGTGGACGGTTTATTTCAAGCGTAACGTTGAAAGTGAGCGCTAACGTGCAAATAGACTGGGTTGTTTCTTTAAGTCAATGGACGGATCGCATAGCCATTAACGACAATGGTCATAAAGTATCATACCGCGAGCTTGTCGCGCTGATCGGCGATACCCAGTTAAATCTTACGCAAACATACGCTGGTTCGGCAGATACTCACTTTCGACCACTCGTACTATTGGTTATCGACAATACACTACAAAGCCTAGTGTATTATCTCACGTGTTTGTCGGCGCAATGGCCAGTAATACTGGTGAATCCAAAATTGAGTGAAGACGGGCTCAATAAAATCATTGAAGACTTTCAACCCAACCTGTTGTTGTCTGATGCTTCCAGCAAGCTAATGTGCGATGTTAAGCACGAGCTGGCAGAGTCCCTAGCACTTATTTTGATGACATCAGGCTCAACGGGCGGTGGCAAAGGCGTCGCATTATCCTCCAAAAATATTAATACCAATACCCAAAGTATTTGTGACTATTTACCCATCAGTCACGACGACATTACGTTGGCGACCATGCCTTTCTCTTATTCTTATGGGTTGTCAGTACTTCAAACTCATTTAGCAAAAGGCGCTTGCGTTGCCATGACCAGTGCCACAGTAATGGACAAGGCGTTCTGGCACCTCATAGAAACACTTCCGGTAACCTCTTTATCTGGGGTTCCCCATTGGTACGATATGTTAGTGAGATTGCGGTTTAACCGAAAGCAATTACCCCACTTGCGTTACTTCACTCAAGCGGGAGGTAAGTTATCAGCAACCACGATTAAGGCGTTGGCAGAATTTGCCGATACCAATAAAAGCCAGTTTTTTAGAATGTACGGGCAAACTGAGGCTACTGCACGTATGGGATGGTTGTCTCCCCAATACGCAGCTTCAAAGTTGGATGGCATTGGGCGAGCGATACCCGGAGGGTTATTCTACTTGGTGGACGAGCAGGGCAACGAAATTCATGAAAACTACGTTGAAGGTGAGCTGGTTTATCAAGGCGATAACTGTATGCTCGGGTATGTGAACAATATTGCTGATTGCACCGCATTAAGTGAAACAAAACGACTTTTTACCGGTGATATCGCGCTAAAAGATGACGACGGTGATTATCGAATTCGAGGGCGTAAAAAGCGCATTATTAAATTACTGGGTGAAAGAATAAGCTTAGACGGCTTAGAAACCTTGTTTGCTGAACAGGGGGTAGAGGTCAAATGTTGTGGCAATGATGCAAAACTTTATGTGTTTTGTTTGACTGGACACACAGAGCAGGTGGCACAGTTGGCTAAAGAATACCTGAGCTTCCCACCGGCGTTTTACGAACTACATAGTATCGCCCAATGGCCTTTGCTAACCAACGGAAAAACTGACTACGTAAACCTTATGACGCAAGCAAGTTCACAGTAATGACTGACTACACTGATGCATTTGAACACCTTTTAGCGCAAGACGTCTTCAGTCTTAATGCAGCAAAAAAGCGCGAGGCACTTATGCCCGTGTTCGATGCACTTCATCATCACCATTTTCAACACAGCGATGCGTATCGAAATATAACGTCTTCTAATACTGATTTAATGCTCGCTAAACCCTCTGATTCAGCAGGTTTACCTTATTTGGCGGTACGCTTATTTAAGCAGTTTAGCTTGTCGAGTGTTCCTCAAAGTGAAGTGTTCCGTATGCTGCAATCATCGGGAACCACAAGCCAAACACCGGCAAAAGTGGTTTTAGATAAAGCCACCAGCGCCAGACAAAGCAAGGTGCTAGTGAAAATAATGCAAAGCATCATAGGTAAGCAGCGTTTGCCTATGCTGATTATCGACAGTCCATCAGTTTTAAAAAATAAAGCGTTATCAGCTCGAGCGGCGGGTATTCAGGGTATGGCATTTTTTGGCCGTAAGCCGGTTTACGCGCTTAATGACGATATGAGTCTGAACATTAACACACTGCATGAGTTTCAGGCCGAATACGGTGAACAGCCAGTGCTTGTGTTTGGCTTTACCTTTATGGTTTGGGCTTCTTTTGTACAAGCCTTGAAAAAAAACAAGGTAACACTCAGTTTACCCAAAGGCATATTGATTCACAGTGGCGGTTGGAAAAAACTCATCGACCAACAGGTAGATAACGCCACGTTTAAAGCGGGTGTAAAGAATCAATGTGGTATTTCGCGAGTGCATAATTTTTACGGCATGGCAGAGCAAGTGGGCACAGTATTTATTGAGTGTGAACACGGCCACCTTCACGCACCAACGTTGGCAGATATTATAGTGCGCAGTACAACAGATTTGTCTGTATTGCCTCAAAATCATACGGGGTTGATTCAGGTGCTCTCGAGCATTCCCACAAGTTACCCTGGCTATAGTTTACTTACTGAAGATCTAGGACGTATTTTGGGTGAAGATGACTGTCCTTGTGGTCGCAAAGGGAAATACTTTGAGGTACTTGGCCGTTTACCTAAAACTGAAGTTCGCGGTTGTAGTGACACGCAAGAAGGTAAGGCGTGATGTTGACTGTACTTGCACCTAAGGTTATTCAATCGGCCACTTCTCAGGATTTTATTGATAACTTGCCGTTGTGGAAACAAAGCCCACATCACTTTAACGATTCACAGGTATTGGCGTTTTTACAACAGCTCTCTAGAGCCCTTATGCAAGACGCTGAATGTAAAAAACACAGTGAGCTAGTGGCGCTGGCATTTTGGCTGCGGGCTAAAAACATTCGCGAAATTACCGAAAGTTATCAATGTAAACTGTATAAAGCGCTGGGCGTGGTGGCGCATTTTACGCCGGCTAATGTGGATACCATGTTTGTTTACAGCTGGGTGTGTTCATTCTTAGCTGGCAACAATAATATCGTGCGCGTGTCGAGCAGAGGCGGCGAAGTACAACTGCGCCTTTTACGGGTGTTAAATACGGTATTTGAACAGCCTATATTCACGTCTTTGGCCCAAACTAATGTATTTGTAAGTTATGAACATCAATCGTCACAGGGGGCAGAGCTTAGCGCTAGCATTTGCTCCCGCGTTGACGCACGAGTGTTATGGGGCGGAGATAATAGTGTAAATGCTATTCGCGCCATCCCCTGCAAGCCCAGATGCAGAGACATTAGCTTTGCCGATAGGCACTCTATTAGTCTCATTAGTGCTGAAGCGGTATTGGCGGAACCATCAAAGGTTGATGCCATTAAAGCCCTGTTAACTTCGCTTAAACCTTACGAGCAACAAGCTTGTTCCTCGCCTCGAGTCATGTTTTGGTTAGGTGATAGTAAGTCACTGCACGAGTTTTTATCGAGCGCAACGTCATTGTTTGATGAAGATGCTCCAATGACTCGCAGAAATGAGCAGTTGGTGAGTGCTCAATCTATTCAAATTCAATATCAGAATACCCGCGTGAATTACTACGGTGAACTTTGTGCTGTAGAGGTTCAACAGCTAGACGAAAAAATGCTCGAGCATCACACCGGCAACCTCGTCTTGTTGTGTCAGTGTATATCGTCATTAGACGATATACAGGCCTTTGTAAGTAACAAAGTACAAACCTTAGGGTATTGGGGAATTGAGAAAGATGACCTAATCAAGTTTATCGACCAGGTGTCGATAACGGGTATAGATAGAGTGGTGCCATTAGCCAACGCGCTCACATTTGCGCCAGAGTGGGATGGCTATGAACTCCTGAGTCAATTGTCTCGTCGCGTGGTGATCCAATGAAATTAAGTGTTATTGTTCCGGCGTATAATTTAGAAAAGTACATTGAGGATTGTGTTCGCTCGGTATGCGAACAGGAGACGGATTTTGACTACGAAGTCATTGTCTGTGATGACGCTTCACCAGACAGTACCGCTTCAATAATCACTAAGCTAGCGAACGAGTTTGATAATATTGTTCCAGTGTTGAAAACTGAGAATGGTGGGCTCGCTGAAAATATGCGTACCTTGTTGTCTCTAGTACGGGGTGAGTATATTGCATACCTCGATGGCGATGACCTTGCGTTGCCAGGAAAGCTACAACAGCAAGTGGATTATCTAGATAAACACCCCTCTTGCGCTATGGTATATCACGAGTCTGATATGTTTGACTCTGAGACCGATGAAACCATAAAGCTGTATTCTCAAGGGCATTATAACTGGGAACACATTTCACCGTCTTCTCAGATTGACGATCTCATTCGCTTTGGCACCTTTATGCAAGCCAGTGCCGTAATGTTTCGCAGACACAACCAATTAACTGAAACCGTTGTCCCACAATGCAAAATTATTCTCGATTACCCTTTCTATATTATGAATGCTGGTTTTTTACAGGGAACAATTGATTTCATGCCTGAGGTATTGGGGAGATATCGCATTCACAATGAAAGTTTTGGTGGGCAAACCCAAAAGAGTGTAAGTAGACGCCTTCAGAGCTTAGACGATATTTTATTCGCTTGTGATAGTGCATCGGTCTTTGGTGTGGCGGACAGTGTGATTTCACAAGGAAAGTCTCACCACCTATTTGCCGCCGCACTCTATTTTCTTTTTCGTGACAATTATGAGCAATTTCGAACGCTTATATCGCGTTCGTCTGATGGCAGCCACTTTTTCAATCAGCGACATGCATTGGCCTGGCAGCATAAAGAGCGCCCTGACAAAGCACGAGAATTAATGGCTGGATGACCTTTATGAAACCTGATGTGATTGTTGTTGGAGCAGGTTTTTCTGGTGCTGTGGTCGCTGAACGATGCGCGAATGTTGCGAATCAACGCGTTTTAGTGCTAGAGCAGCGTGAACATATGGGCGGTAACTGTTACGACTACCACAATGAAGATGGTATCTTAGTGCATCACTATGGCCCCCATTTGTTCCACACCAATAAAAAAAAGGTGTGGGACTACTTGTCTCAATTTACCCAGTGGCACCCTTACGAACACAAAGTTCTGAGTCGAGTGGATGAGCAGCTTGTTCCCTTGCCGTTTAACTTAAACACCCTCGATAAGCTGTACCCTAAGGATCAAGCCGAAGCGATAGCATCGTTACTTATCAGCAAATATGGCGAAGGCGCCAAGGTGCCTATTTTAGAGCTCAAGCAAAGTAACGAAGAGGCGCTGCAAGGGTTGGGGCAGTTGGTTTACAACAAGTTTTTTGTTAATTACACGGTAAAACAGTGGGGTTGTAAACCGGAAGATATTGCGCCGGAAGTTACGGCTAGAGTGCCCGTAGTTATTTCTAGAGACGATCGCTACTTTCACGATACTTACCAAGCTATTCCTATTAACGGTTATACCGCAGTGTTTAAACGCATGTTGTCACACCCCAATATAACATTGACTTTAAATTGCGACGCTACCCAAAGTATTGCGTTAGATAAAGCGTCGGGTCAGATATATTTCGATGGAGAAGTGTTCGAGGGTAAACTCGTGTTTACTGGCATGCTAGACGCGCTGTTTGACTATGTGCACGGCGAACTTCCATACCGTTCACTGCAATTTGTGTATGAACGTCATGAGCAAGGTTTTTTCCAGCCAGCAACAACGGTTAACTACCCCAATGAGGAGCGCTTTACTCGTATCACAGAGTTCAAACATATTGTGCCGGTAGAGACCGATAATACCGTTATTGTAAAAGAGTATCCGCAAGACTTCGACCGACATGATCCCGAAAAAAATGTGCCGTATTATCCAGTATTTAACCAGAGCAATAGGCAAGCACATGCGACCTATCAAGCATTAACTCAGCAGTTTTCTAATTTGGTGGTGTTGGGAAGATTAGCTGATTACAAGTATTACAATATGGATGATGCAGTGAATAATGCGTTATCTTGTTTTGAACGCGTATTTGGTGAATAGATTAAAGAACCACAGTACAAAGTCGATAAAATACTATGAGCAGTACAAAATTTGTGGCCTATGTCTAAAATTGAGCAATTAAATCAACGATATGCAAACGATACTGGTGAGGACGTTATCAAAGGTGTACTTGCTCACGCCCGTAATCCAATAGCAACATCAAAGTTTGGTCCGAACGCAGAAGCTTTTATTCAGCAATTGGTGAAATTTGCGCCAAATTTGCCCATTGTTTGGATAGATGTGGTGTTCGACAATCAAGCATTTCGACAAAACATGCAGTTACTACGTAAGAAATACAGCTTAAACGTTATCACTGTATGCGCCCCCATGAGTGTTGTGGAAAAATACCAAGGCACACGCTTGCCTGAATATGGCTGTGCTGAGTTCACTCAATTTCAACAAGACATTAAAGTCAATCCTTTCGAAGCTTTTTTGCAACAGTATCAACCTGATTATTGGTTTACTGATATAAGGCAGGGAGAATCGAGCGATAGACAGTCACTGGCAATGTTTAATGCTAAAGGCGAATCAGTCATTAAGGTAGCCCCTTTTGCGTTAACTACCTCATACAAGCGCACCCAGTATACCGAGCACGCTGACCGTTTTAATGACGTTTGCAAGCCAAGCTTAAACATGGAGTGTGGGTTGCATCTCAGCTCACTATAATAATGCAGCGATAGCATCTGGATTATTTTTAGATAACAATCAATAGATAGAATCAGCATTGATGAATAGTTTCTTAGAACATTTTTACAATCGAAAGATCACACAGTCAACTTTGGAAGAAATCAATAGAGCGCCAAGTTATGCTGAATCTGGAATGGAAAGACATTTTGCTCTTTTTCTTGGTTTTGAACGAAGTGGCAGTACGCTTCTTGGGCAAATAGTTAATGCTCATCAAAATGCGTTGATAGGGAATGAAGGGCTTTTGTTTGAGTATTTGCCTTATTGTAAAACACAGAAAGATATATTCGATTATATTCATTATCTGAATGATAAGTTTGCTAAGCAAAAGTATTTTAAACAGCAAAAAACCGAAAAAAATCTACAAAGCCGTGAACAGAATCTATTGTTGGCGGGAGGATACCAATCCAATGCAGAAAAAATTGAGGTTATAGGGAATGCAAAGGCTGGAAGAACTCCTTTTATTTTGTCTGAGAGGCGAGAGCAATATCTAGATTTGTTGAGCAAATTAGATATGCCTATTAAGTTTATATCGATAGTTCGACACCCTGTTCATATGATTGACTCTTCGATTAAACGAAGAGGTATCTCTCCCAAAGAGGCTATATATAATTTTCAACTGTACTCATCATATTTAGAAAACGCATTAACATACCTTGAAACTCAAAACAGCGTACTAAATATTGAATACGAACAGCTCATCTCTGAACCCCAGCGTTCGGTGGAGGATATATACAAACACCTTGAACTTTCAGTAGATGAAGCCTTTATTAAAAATATTACTCAATCTTTTGATTCATCACCTTTAAAACGAAAGAGTTCACCAAGTTGGCTTGCAGAATTTTCAGATGAGATAAATTCCTTGATTGAAAAATATTCCTTTTTTTCCTCCTACAAAGACACCTGTTTATAACAAACCTTTGTACTTACATTGCTGAAAGCTTCTATTGGATGTGCTGTCCACTGTTAGGGCTTAAACGCCCTTACCAACTTCTTTAACATACGGAGTTAACCTGACAGTACATATAATAAAATGCGTTAGCCGCCAGTCCATTTTTTCTTCAGTCTAACTAAGGTTCTGGGGTGAACCAGAGGTAGCATTTCATCGTTAGTTTTATCTCGTGCTACTCTAAACCCTTCGTGGGTATTCAGAATATCTTCATGCACGTATAAGAGCGTATTCTGGCGATAACACACTTGCAGTTCGGTCATCGACCAAACAATTGGCCTAATGTAGTCCACGGCTTTGTAATTAAACTCAGCAAATAACCTTGCCCAGTGATGTTGCCACATTTCATTGACGTGATTATCGCCACCTTGATCTGGGATAGCAGCAGAAAACAGAACGACTGGCGCTAATTTTGTTAGATCTTCGACAAAAGACCGTGCACGTTCTGGAGGGAGGTGTTCAGCCACTTCCAAAGAGCAGGCTAGGTCGTATGTTCTGTCAATGACTATAGGTTTCCTTAACTCGCGTTCTATGAAGTTGGCGTCTTCTAAAAGACGTAAGTCTTTTGTCACATAACTTCCGTCAACGCCGTGAACTAAAGGAACACCGTGATTTTGGAACGCGGTGGGCCACACTCCAATACCACAACCAACATCTATAACACTTTCCACACCGCCGTAGAGATCCAAGACGAGTTTTGAAATCACATTGGCGGCATTTTTCTTTTGGTCGTTAGACGATTGCAGAGCAAAGAAGTCGTTGTCGTATTTATCTAATTGGATGTTATCGTTCATTATTGGTCCTGATATTCCGGTATTCAATGCTCTTACGTATTGGTTAATAGCGCACAGTAACTCATTTGGCATTTGCACGAGCTGGTGGTTACTGGTGCTTCAACACATAAACAATTATCGGCACGTTAGCCCGTTTTATTAATGTATAGCTTGTATGGTGCCGATACTCAGCAATTCCCCTTGCGCTCTGGAGTATAAACGTCAATATCTCTCATCGCTTTGGATGCCTTAGGGTTAGCCATAAACATCAAGCATTTACGTAACGATAATGGCAGTGATTCTATTGCCGCCTTCACTTTTGAATAAGTGTAGGAGTTACTTTGCATCTCCAAAGCGTTCAAGTCTGTGTGAACCGTGAACAAGGGCTCGGGAATCACTAGTAAATCCATATTGTAAGCAATAATTGCCTGAGTGACGTAAGCGTGCAATGTGCCGTGTTGCAAATTGTATTCGTCAAATTCGCCCACCTTTTCATAGGCCGCTTTGGTGAAGAAAATGACTTCCCTACCATATACACGGTTATCTATTACTTGATGACCAACATCTCCGCCTAGTGGAATAGACAGTTTTCCAACCTCTCTGTCATCCGAAGGCGATTGATATCTGAAAAATGAGGTATAGATGTTGTTTTCATCCATTTTTGTATTCGTAATGTGATGTACAAAGTCATCACTGAACAGGGTATTTTCATAGTTGGAAACGACAAAGCTGTGCTTATCTGATGTACTGATAAGTTGATTGAGCACTGCACCAAAAGGTCTACCCGAGGCATCCTCAATTCTGAGAGCCCCGTTAGTTGACAGCGTTGCCCTTGTGTCGTCATCAAGATTTCCATTTGCCACAAGCACTATCTCGTCAAAGGCAGTGCATTCACTGTAGAAGTTTACCGCCCGTTCGATGGGGGCGTTAAGTAGGTTAACAACGCACAAGGTTGATTTTGAAGTTTCATCCACATCGTTAGAAAGCCCAAGGTGATTTAGTAGCTCCCGTTGGTTGTTTTCAGACGTAAGATATTGGTGGAATTGATACCAGGTTTCGATATTGTCTTCATTTTTAAAGGCAGGTACTGCTCTGGGCTGACCTTGTTGAATAATACGAGACAGCTGAGCTGAGAGTGCATCCACTTCTGGGGCGACTAAACTCGTTGCATGACTTTGTTCGTCAACCAGCTCACTGGTACCACCTACATCTGTTGCCAAAAACGGAATATCGAAGACAAGGGTTTCGTACACTGTCATGGTAGAATTTTCTATCAGAGAAGGCATAACAGCGATGTAGTTATCTGAGCAAAGAAACGCTAATGCTTCTGGCTGTCCTTTGTCCATGTGTATCTGGAGCTTTGATGGCCAATGCTGCGCCCGTTGTTCTATGTATGTTTTAGGGCTTAGTTGCGGGTTGTGAGCCAGAACCCCCTCTTTACCCAAAAACGAGATTGAGTCAGGTACATCACCCGAGGCGACGCATTTGTCCATTGCATCGCAAAACAGTTCTAGCCCTTTTCTGGTTTCTAAGCGGCCAAAAAACACAATGTTTTTGGCGTTGTTTGATGAGTCCCGTTTATCTTCGATGTTCAAAAAACTAAAGTCGACGATATTCGGTTGAACAAATACTCTGCCTGCGGGCAAGGTATAGCCCACGCTTTCCATAAAGCTGAGTAAGTGTGCACTCCCGCCAATAACCATATCTGCCCACTCGATACATTTTTGCTCAAGGTGCATTACCGAATACAGGTTGTGGTGATCCACACTTTGCATTTGATAGTGTCTATTCCAAATATGAGGCGAAGAGGCTTTAACCGCGAATAGGGTATTTTGAAAGGCAATACCCAGACGCTTTGCCATCAAAGCATAGTAGGCACCGCCACGCCATTCCGAGGTATGTACTAAGTCAAAGTCATTACCTTTCAACCATTGATAAAAGCTTAAACACCTTCCTTGCCAAGGGTGAGAAGCATGTTCAAAGGCTTCTTTAGGCCAGTCTAAGTAGTGAAGAGTAACGCCTTTATCGGCGTAATGTTTTTGCCAGTATTCAGGGGTTTCTTGCTGAACCCGATTACCTTTAAGCAGTACTACCGTAACCTCGTGGCCCTGTATTGCTAGGCCAACCGCTAGGTGGTAGTAAGTACTGGCTATTCCACCGTTTCTTACCGGTCCAAGTATTTCTTCTGTGGCAATACATACACGCAAGGGCTTTTGCATGTCAGTGCTGCAAAAGCGCGCTAGGTTTGGAAAAGATTTAACTTGGAAAGTGTCTTTTTGCATTATAGTTCCTCAATCACCACGCTACTTGGTGAGGGCGCGTTCTCTTGTGCCCAATGGAGTTTACCCAAGTCTGATAGATGGCGTTTCACGTCGTCAGTATTTGCAAACCTGTTTAACACGTCCCAGGAATTACGCTTTACGTAAGTAGACTCGGGGACCGAAGACGCTGAAATACCTAAATAGTCAAAAATGGCATTAAAGCGATTTGCTGTGGTTAGCTCTAAGTATTCAAGGCTGAATACGTTTTGTTCTAAACTTTCTAGCGTCGCTTTTTCTTGTTGAATTCGTTTCTCATTTCTCTGTAAAAAAGCGCTGAAATCTTTGCTATCAAAGGTAACTTTCTCAAACTCTAGTTGTTCACCACGCTTGATATGTGCTTTCCCAGTGAGTTGTGCTTGCTTTGCTGCTCCATACACAGCAAGCAAATTATCGCGATACAAATGTATGATTTTAGTGGATGCACGAGCGGCCTGAGTATTCAGAAATCCCTTATCTTGTAAGCTCATTAGCTTAAACCCCACATGTGAATATGCCGAGTATTGCTTTGATAATTCGTCGAATAGTTGCAATCGGTGCAGTGCGCGATATTCGGGGCAGAGAAACTTTTTACTTAAGCCTTGGGATAGGGCGACATCTAACCATGGGGGAGTATCGCTGAAGGCTCTGAATAGCTCTGGAAAGCAATGCACCTTGTCCACTTTAGACAATACGTCACAAAGCATGGTACTTCCTGTGCGTTGTGAGGTGTAAATGATAAATGGTTGTGGCATTAGTCTGCTCGTGATGGCTGTTCAGCTAAAAAAACAAAGTTATCTGCTGGAATATTGCGATAGTATTCCGCAGGTTTATGATTTTTAATGCAAAACTTTATCCACTTTTCTTTAAACGCGAAAAAATCATCGGTGTATTTGCTGCAAAAGGCATTATATGCATCACGATAAACTGCCTTGCAACGCTCGAATTCCAACGTCGTGACGGTTCTGCAATAAACTACATGACAAAAATCTACTAGCGCTTCGTCGCTTAGTGACAACCCTAGCGTTTGGTAATAGTGTTTAAGCAATAACTGAGTTTTGGCTTCCATTTTGTCAAAATGTTGACCTGTGACCGATTGTTGATGAACGCGATAATCCAGTAACACTTCAGGTATGGCGATAATTTTTTTATCAGGGTATTTGAGTGCGAAGTGAGCCAGCCATGCTCTATCAATAATAAAGCGGTAAGTGTCATCGTAAGGCTGCTCAAGTAAATAGTTTCGGAGCATCATCCACGACGGATGGCATAACGCGGTCACGCCATTGGCGATAAGAGCTTTGGAAAAGTTATCGTCTTTTCGGTAATGCCATGTCTCGTCAGCGTCTCCAAATGTTTTTACCCACGAACCAATTACCCCTATGCTGGAGTCACTCTCCAGTGCGTTTATTTGTTTTTCAAAGCGGGTAGGGCGACATAAATCGTCACCATCCATTCTTGCAACATATTTACCGGTGGCAACACCTACCAATTGATTCAAACACTTAGCAACTTTCTGATTGGCGGAAGTAAAGCAATGAATTCTTGAATCAATAGCAGCGTAGCGCTGTAAAATTGCAGGCGTGCTATCGGTAGAGCCATCGTCGAGGACTAGAAGTTCAAAATCGCTGAAAGTTTGGTTTAAAACAGAGTCGAGGGCGTCGCTAATATGCTCCTCGACATTGTATACCGGCATCAATACTGAAAGTTTTGCCATGTAGGGTTACCTGATAAGAAACACTACTTATGAGCCGTGGTGTTTCTGAAACCACTCCCATGTAGCCGCCAATCCCGCCTTCACGGTAACTTGCGGCGAATAGTCTATGGTTTGCTTGGCTCGTGAAATATCGCAATAAGTGTGTAGTATTTCGCCATCTCGCTTAGGCTGGTAGTTAGGAGTAATGT
Source organism: Alteromonadaceae bacterium (assembly GCA_027013165.1). Lineage (GTDB taxonomy): Bacteria > Pseudomonadota > Gammaproteobacteria > Enterobacterales > Alteromonadaceae > Alteromonas. Next base: position 7,279 of record JALUXV010000496.1, on the reverse strand, counting down.
CTACACCTGTGACTTCACTTAGCGTGGTAACAAGCTGGTTGAGTGATGTCGGTATCCCTGTACCAAGTTGAAATACGCCAGAAACCTCTTTTTCAATCGCATTAACAATACCCTGACACAAGTCAGTGGTGAAAACATAGTCTCGTGTTTGACTGCCATCACCATAAATAGTGATAGGTTTCTCGTTGAGTATCGCGCGGCAGAAAGTAGCAACTACACTGCCTTTGTGAATTGATAAGGGACCGTATACGTTTGAAAAACGCAAGTTTGCAATTTTCATGTCGTACAAATGGGCAAATGCCGAGCAATAGCCTTCTTGAGCGAGCTTTGAAGCGCCATAAGGTGACAGTGGTTTTGGCACCATTTCTTCATGCACTGGTGAAGGAGCTTCACCCAAAATTGCGCCGCCAGTCGACGCACAAATAAGGGTTTTAACACCTACTTTGCGCATAGACTGCAATAGCTGAAAGGTAGCTACCACATTATTCTGGAAGTTCTTTTCCGGGTCTTCAATAGACTCAATAACACGAGTGTCTGCGGCAAGATGAACAACTGCATCAACATCAACAAGGGCTTTTTCTACGCTTGCCGTGTCTAAGATATCCGCCTTTACGGCTTCAACCTCGAAGGGGGCAATCACCGAGAAACTTCCCAGCGTTTCGTTGTCAATCACACGGATATTGATATTGGGGTTATTGGCTCGAATTAACGCTATTAGATTCGAACCAACAAACCCGGCACCACCAGTAATCAGTATTCTATTAACTGAGCTAAGCACTATTTTACCGCTTGTAGTTTGGCTGGTGCGCTTACTTGTTGAGGAACACCTTCCTCACAGTCTTTGGTCCATAGCGATTTACACGGAATGCGATCAGTATTACAACGATGCCCGTATTTAGAGGTAATCTCTCTAACTTCAGCCATTAAGCCTGCATCAAGGGTGATAGGTTCCCACCCTAGCGCCTTGAATTTGTCATTCTTCACCATCAGTGCATTGTCGGGCGCTTCATTTCTTGGGTTTGGAACGTACGCGATTTCAGCGCCAGACTGCTGCTTGATGAGTTCAGCCAGATCTCTAAGGCAACGTGTCTCGGCCATTTGGTTGAAAATTTTAACCTTTTCACCTTTTTTCGGCGGATTGTTAATTGCCAATTCGATACATTTTACTGAGTCTTGAATGTGGATAAAGGCTCGAGTTTGACCACCAGTGCCGTGTACTGTCATCGGATACCCAAGTTCAGCTTGAACAAGGAAGCGATTTAACACCGTGCCATAGTCGCCATCGTAATCAAAACGGTTGATTAAACGCTCATCTTTCTTGGTTTGTTCCGTTTGCGTACCCCAAACAATCCCCTGGTGAAGATCGGTAATACGCATCTTGTCGTTCTTGTTGTAGAACTGGAAGAATAATGCGTCTTGGGTTTTTGTCATGTGGTATATCGAACCAGGGTTAGCTGGGTACAAAATCTCTTGAGGGATCTTGTGACCTTGCTCATCTTCCACATAAATTTGTAGGTAACCTTCAGGAAGACTAGTACCGGCTGTTCCGTAACCGTAAACGCCCATAGTGCCTAAGTGCACAAGGTGGATATCTAAACCACTTTCGACAATGGCGTTCAACAGGTTGTGAGTACCACACAAGTTGTTCTGAACCGTATAGTTTTTCAATTTTGCTGATTTCATGGAATACGGCGCAGCGCGCTGTTCAGCAAAATGAACAATGGTGTCTGGCGCGTGTTTCTTTATAAGTTCGACAAGCTCGACGAAGTCTTTGGCAAGGTCCAGAAATTCGAACTCAATGGTTTTACCCGAAACTTGTTCCCATGCTGAGATCCGCTCTTCAATAGAAGCAATAGGCGTCAGAGGTTGCGTATCTAACTCTATATCGATCTTTCGGCGAGATAGGTTGTCAACGATGACGACATCGTGCCCTTTGTCCGATAAATTCAATGCTGTTGGCCAGCCACAAAAACCATCACCGCCCATAACTAACACTTTCATTCGCTTTCTCCCGCAAAATGCTTCTACTTCAAACAGCAAAATTATTCTTAATAAAATATATCGGCATAGTACATTAAAAACTTTATAAGTTTTGGCGTACATATAAAAAAAAGCAATAAAATATCAAAAATTCAACAGGTAACGTGCATCAGAGTTTTCAGTGCTCGTACCTTACTGTTCAGATTTGGCCGTTGAAAGCCCTTATTTAAGAGGTATCAAATTGTATACGTCGGTATCAGTTTTTGTGTGTAACAGAACAAAAAGTGAACTATACTAAAGCAGTGAGAGTGTAATGAGGTTAGCCCTATGAACATCAACGGAAGCAGCTCTGCTGGAGCAAGTCCGCTACAGCAATTTCAAGAGAAACAAGAAACCTTGTTTGAACGCCTTTCGTCTGGAAAGCAAATTAACAGTGCCGCAGACGGCGCTGCTGCGCAACAAATTATAGACAGACTGACGTCAGAAATTGAAGGTAATCGTCAAGCCGTTAACAACGTGTACGATGGAATCTCGTTGGCACAGGTTGCAGAAGGCGGGTTGGGCGGCATTAACGAAGATGTTAACCGCATACGAGAGCTGACTATTCAAGCCGGCAGTGGTATTCTGAGCGATAGCGACAAACAAGCCATTCAATCTGAAATTACCCAACTGCAAGACAACATCACTCAAACTATTGAACAGACAAATTTTGGCGGCAAAGCCTTGTTGTCGGAAGAGGGTTCGCTAAGTTTTCAAGTGGGTTCTGGAGCAGGGCAAACCAGAGATATTGAAACTTTAGATATTGCGTCGCAACTGTCAGATGTTCTGTCTATTGACCTTACTTCAGGCACCAGTGTAAACGAGGCGTTGGATGCTACAGATGCCGCCATCGAGACCATTGGTGGTGCCAGAGGTGATTTAGGCGCCATTCAAAATGGGTTAGAAAGTACTGCGCGCAATTTAACTCAGGCAGACGTAAATGCCTCTGCGGCACGTAGCAGAATTCAAGACCTAGACTACGCACAGGCGGCGTCGGAGCAGGCATCAAATGATGTGTTAGGGCAGGCGTCTCTTTCGGTACAAGCCCAAGCAAACCAGCAACAAGGTCAGGTATTGGCTTTGTTGAGTTAATGCTTTGATAGCGGACGCTGCTTCAAGGTAGCGTTCGCTGTTAATCTACAATGCCCATTAAACTTAAGAACAATATTGGCGTTTTATTTCCATATTTCCTCAATCACAGGTTGCGCTGTGATCTTTTACAGTTACAATTTGCAAATGCGCTAAACTGTAAATAATAACAAAGCGTTTTGGGGATTTGATGAAGGATATTTTACTGGTTAGTGATAATCAGGACTTAATTCACAGCTTAGAAACTGTCGTCACTTTCTTAGGTGAGGCATGCGAAGCACGTGGTGTTTCTGAATGCGAGGCTTACTTAAAAAGACATGGCGCCGATGCTGTGCTAATTGATTTTAAAAAGCCCGCTAAAGTGAAAAAGCTGCTAGCGACTTTCCCGCACATCCCTTTTGTGGCAATTCAACCAGCCGATGGCGAAAACCTTCCCGATTGTAATTTGGTGAGCGTAGCAACGCTGCCGTTGACTTACCCCGTATTAACGCAAGCCATTCATCGTTGCCAAGAATACTCCCGCAGAAAGCCCAATGTTCCTCGTGGCGGTGGTGCTAAAACCCGTTTATTCCGCAGTTTGGTGGGTAAAAGCGAACAAATACAAATAGTGCGTAGACTCGTAGAGCAAGTTGCACCCACTGACGCTACCGTGCTTATTCTTGGAGAATCAGGTACAGGTAAAGAAGTGGTTGCACGCAACGTACACTTTTTGTCTGAGCGTAAAGATGGCCCCTTTATTCCAGTGAACTGCGGTGCTATTCCCGGTGAGCTTTTAGAAAGCGAGCTGTTTGGTCATGAAAAAGGCGCGTTTACTGGGGCTATTAGTGCTCGTAAAGGTCGTTTTGAGTTGGCCGAAGGCGGTACACTATTTCTCGACGAAATTGGCGATATGCCGTTGCAAATGCAAGTGAAATTATTGCGCGTGTTACAGGAAAAAACCTACGAGCGCGTTGGTGGCAACAAACCACTAAAATGTAACGTACGTATTATTGCAGCGACTCACAGAAACTTAGACACCATGATTAAGGAAGATAAGTTTCGCGAAGATTTGTACTACCGCTTAAATGTTTTTCCCATTGACAGCCCTGCCTTGCGTCAACGCAAGGACGACATACCGCTACTGCTACAAGAACTCAACAGCCGAATTCAAGGTGACGGCGTAGACGGCGTTCACTTTACTGAAAGGGCGATAGCATCATTAATGGAGCATCAGTGGGCAGGCAATGTCCGTGAACTCTCTAATCTTGTAGAGCGATTAACTATTCTGTTTCCTGGTCAAATCGTTGATGTGACCGACCTTCCTGAAAAATATCAGTACGGTGAAATTCAACCTTACGAGCCAGACTACCCCGAAGAGTTGCTTGAGCGAGATGCCTTTAATGCATTATTTGCTGAGGCAGCAGCTCAAGAGCAAAGCGCTGACGATTTCGAGGCTGATTCGTCGGTGCCCGAAGACGACGGCGCTATGGTTGTAAGCTCAGCGCTACCAGAAGAAGGTGTAAACCTGAAAGAGTATTTGTCAGAGCTTGAAATCAACTTGATTAAACAAGCCCTAGAGCATCAAGACTGGGTAGTAGCTCGTGCAGCTGACAAACTAGGTATGCGTCGCACAACCCTAGTTGAGAAAATGCGTAAGTACGATATTCAACGGGTTGAAGAAGCGTAACGTCATCACTTTGACGTTGGTTTTGTTTGAAAGTAACCTTTAACTTCTTGAATTTGTTAGTTTAAAAATCTGGCATACCTCCTGCTAGTACATGTCATAGGTAATAAACGTCTAATAATTGACGAGGACACTATGGCATACGACAGCGGTCACTACGCATCAACTGATTCATCATGGTCTGTATTCGATTCTAATAGCCTTACTTCTGAAGTAAGCAAGGCTGTTAATGCTGATCATTCTTTTGACGCCGGTGTTCATGGCAAATACGGCAAAAATAACGCCGATGCTGCTGAAATTGCTTCTCTTCGTCAACAAGCTAGCCGCATGTCTCATCTTCTTAAAGTTATGCCTGCGGGCGTGATAGTTATCGACGGAAAAGGGGTGGTTAAACAAGCCAACGACCAAGCGAAGGCATTGTTAGGCGAGCCGCTTGAAGAAGAAGTGTGGCGCGCTATTATTGCCCGTTCATTTAAACCCCGCGCTGACGATGGACACGAAGTTTCCTTAGTTGATGGACGCAGAGTTAAGCTTTCTATTACACCTCTTGAGGGTGAGCCAGGTCAGTTAATTGTTATTACCGACCTTACAGAAACCCGACAACTTCAAGCTCGTGTAAGCCACATGCAGCGGCTTTCATCATTAGGTAAAATGGTGGCATCACTAGCCCACCAAATTCGCACACCATTGTCAGCGGCAATGCTTTATGCAGCCAATCTAACCCGTAAAAATTTACCTCAGGAAGCCGGTGAGCAGTTTGCTAATAAACTTACAGACCGCTTAAAAGAACTAGAAAGCCAGGTTAATGACATGCTGTTATTCGCTAAGTCTGGCGAAGACCAAGTGGTATCAAACATTAGTTTGGCACAGCTTAAAGACGCCATAGAACCAAGCGCACTAAGTATGACAAGTCAGCTCGCCCAGCCTCTGATTTTTGAAGGTTTTGACAGTAGCGTCAGCTTCACAGGAAACTTAACCGCTCTGCAAGGTGCGCTACTCAATCTTATTCACAATGCGAGTCAGGTTACCCCAAAAGGTTACGAGGTGACAGTAAGGGCTACCGTTGGTCATCAAGGTTTGGCCATTTCTGTTATTGATACCGGGCCAGGTGTGCCAGACAAGATAAAAGCCAAAATTTTCGAACCGTTTTTTACTACCAAAACCCATGGTACAGGGTTAGGACTTGCGGTTGTTAAGTCGGTGGTTCACGCCCATCACGGACAGCTCACCGTTACCAACATGAAAGAGCGAGGAGCTTGCTTTACAGTGGCATTACCATGTGCACCGCAAAACAACACTGACACTGTTGTTCTTTCACAAAACGTAGCCTGATAAAAGAGGACGCCCTTATGTCAAAAACTACCATACTTATTGTTGAAGATGACGCAGGCTTACGAGAAGCACTTTACGATACGCTGCTACTTGGTGATTACAATGTGGTTGACGCCGACAACGCGGAATCGGCGCTAATGATTTTAGCAGCACGCAAGGTCGACCTTGTGGTGAGTGATATCCAAATGGGTGAAATGAGCGGGCTTACGCTACTGAAAAACATTAAAGCCAAATACCCCAATATGCCGGTATTGTTAATGACAGCATATGCCACCATTGACGATGCGGTACAGGCTATGCGCGACGGTGCGACAGATTATTTATCTAAACCTTTCTCGCCAGAAGTATTACTTAACCTTGTTGGCCGATATGCCCCTGCGCAACAAGTGGAATCGAGAACCCCCATAGTGGCAGACCCTTCCAGTTTACAGCTACTCACACTCTCTCGAAAAGTTGCCAAATCAGACGCAACCGTGATGATACTAGGCCCCAGTGGCTCGGGTAAAGAAGTGCTATCTCGCTATATTCACGACCAATCACCACGTAGCGAAGCGCCGTTTGTTGCCATTAACTGTGCAGCAATTCCTGAAAATATGCTTGAAGCTACCCTTTTTGGTTACGAAAAAGGCGCATTTACCGGCGCTATTCAAGCGTGCCCGGGAAAGTTTGAACAAGCGCAGAACGGTACTTTACTGCTTGATGAAATTACCGAAATGGATCTTGCTCTTCAAGCTAAGCTATTACGTGTGCTACAAGAACGTGAAGTCGAGCGATTGGGTGGCCGCAAAACCATTAAACTTGATGTGCGAGTTATTGCCACCAGTAACCGAGACTTGCGTAAAGCGGTTGAGGCGGGAGAGTTCAGAGAAGACTTATACTATCGTTTGAACGTATTCCCACTTACATGGCGACCATTGGCTCAACGCCCGGGTGATATTGTTCCGTTGGCAGAACACCTCATTCAGCGTCATACACAATACCAAGGGCTAGGTAATGTACGTTTGAGCGCAGCGGCAAGAAGCAAGCTTACTCAGTACTCATGGCCGGGTAACGTACGTGAACTTGAAAACGTCATTCAGCGAGCACTCATTCTTTGTGAAAACGGTGAAATTGACGCCGGTGACTTGATGATTGATATGGCCATGGACGTTCAAATTGAACCAGAAGTGGTGCCAG
>JALUXV010000495.1 GCA_027013165.1 Alteromonadaceae bacterium | reverse complement strand
CGCCGCCAGCAACAGGGTTCGCGCAGGGAAACTACCAGACCTAAAATGCGCAGAATGTGGCTTCAGGTCGGTAACACACACGGCACGGAACGGATGTAGTTATTGTTCGCTATGTGACTACATACCCTACTGACCTAAAGAGCGCTGGCAGACCGCTTAAAGTCTGCCAATATTTAACTAACGAGGTATATCATGCAAAGATTTGACTACATTGAGGACGATGGTACGTACCATATCGTTGACTACAAACAAGGTACGACTTCCAGAGCTTCAAGCTACGTAACCATAGCCGAAGTTTATGACGTGATGCTTGCGATCTTTATGGTCGAGAAGCTGAACGAAACTCCTAAATTCTACAAAACAAACAGGTGAACCATGAAAATAATTTTAATCAACGGCGCTCCAGGGAGCGGTAAAGACACTCTCGCGCAACTACTTACTGGGTATTTTGAGATCGACACTACAATCGAGAAATTTGCTAAACCTTTGAAGGTTGGAGTTCCTGCGATTTACGGAATGTCACAGCAAGAATGGGATGACCATTACGACACGCCAGAACACAAAGACCTTAAAGCTTCACGTCTGTTCGACAAGACACCAAGAGAAGCTCAAATCGCATTGTCCGAAACGTTCCTTAAGCCACTTCACGGTAAAGGTGTATTTGGAGAAATGCTTGTTGAACGCATTAAAGCTTCAAACCAGAAGTGGTTCTTGGTTACTGACAGTGGTTTTGTTGAGGAAGCCGAAGTTGTTGTAGATGCGTTCGGAGCTGAAAACGTCCAACTATGGACGATCAAACGTGAAGGGCGTGACTTTAGTAACGACTCTCGGAATTACGTGGATCTGTCTCACAGAGGTGTCGAACATCATGAGATCGAAAACAATGATTCGCTATATGACTTATTCACTAAAGGTACAGCTTTATTTAAGAAATTTACAGGAGTATGAAATGACAGAGAGAACTAACATAAACAAACATATAGATGTCTTAGATCATGGTTTCGTGAGACTTGTTGACTACATGGGTTCAGACACGTCAATCGTAAGAGGTGCTAGAGTTTCATACGATGCGGCATGGAGAGCAGGTGAAGATACGAAAGGTGACGCACGTCTTATGAACTATCTGTACAAGAACGGTCATAGCACGCCGTTTGAGACAGTAACCGTCACGTTTGAGGTGAAAGCGCCTATCTTTGTCCTGCGTCAGTGGCATCGTCACCGTACTCAAAGCTACAATGAACTCTCTGCTCGCTATCGTGAGCTACCTGAAGAGTTCTACGTTCCTGAAGTTGAACAGATTACAACACAGTCCAAGGACAATAAGCAAATGCGTACTGACGAGGTACATGAAAACGCACTTTTAATAAAGATGCACATACGCGAGCAAAATAAAGAAGCTTTTCAACGCTATAAGTTTTTACTCGAAGAAGGGTGTCCTCGCGAGCTTGCTCGTTCTGTTCTACCTGTAGGTACGTATTCACACATGTTCGCTACAATGAACCTTCATAACTGCTTTAAGTTCCTTAGCGAGCGTTTACATCCTCATGCTCAATATGAGATTTTTGTTTACGCTCAAGCTATACTGGATCTGTTAGAACCCGTGTATCCTGAAGCAGTTAAAGTTTTCAAAACCCACACACTAAAAGAAGAGGTCTAAATGACAGAGTTTGAAAAAATACGACAATGGGCTGAAGATCGCAACCTGATCGAAGGGTCTTCACCTCAAGCACAAATGCTCAAAATGACTGAAGAAGTCGGTGAGCTTGCGCATGGGGTTGCTCGCAATGATTACGAGGAGATCCAAGACGCTATAGGAGACTGTGTAGTTGTCCTTACCATCTTAGCTGCTCAAATGCGTATGAACATCGAAGGGTGTATCTCCGCAGCATATGACGAGATCAAAGACCGTAAAGGTCGCATGGTTGACGGAGTGTTCGTTAAGGATGTTTAGTCTTGATGCAGCATATATTTACGATATAGAAACCTTTCCAAACTGCTTTACGCTCGCTTGCGAAGCTCTTAATAGTGATGAGAAAGCGGTTTGGGAGATCTCAGATTACAGAGATGATCGTAAATATCTTACCCAGTGGTTTAACTGGTTGCATGCTGCTCAAATACCTATGATAGGTTTTAATAACTTAGGGTTTGACTACCCTGTTATTCACGAGTTTTGGATGAATCCTAACGCTTCCGTCACACAGCTCTACGATAAAGCAATGACGATCATTAACAGCTTCGGTAGAGGAAACCATCAAGTCTGGGCTGACAAAAGACTTACCCCTCAGATAGACCTCTACAAGATGTATCACTTTGATAATAAAGCTAAGTCAACGTCTCTTAAATGGTTGCAGATCAACATGCGTTCGGAAACTGTCGTAGACATGCCAGTACCCAACGGAACTCAGCTGTCTTTAGAACAGGTAGACCATTACCTGAAACCCTACAACGTCCATGATGTCACAAGAACCAAGGACTTTACTAAACACAGTATGACAGCCTTGGAGTTTAGAGCTTCGCTGGTTGAAGAATTTGGTGTGGACGTTATGAACTGGAACGACACTAAGATCGGTGAGCAAAAGGTTATCAACAAGCTTGGAAAAGACCTCTGCTACGATTATAGCAGCGGACGTAGGCAAACTCGACAAACACCTCGAACTCACATAAACCTCAAAGATGTTATATTTCCTTACATTCAGTTCGAGCAACCTGAGTTCAACAGAGTTTTAAATTACCTTAAGTCCCAGACACTCACTCACGACGAGTACGATGAAAAGAAGATCATAAAGACAAAAGGTGTGTTTAAGGATCTGGTCGCAAATGTAGGAGGTATAGGCTTCCACTTCGGCGTTGGTGGCATTCACGGTTCTGTTGAACGTAAATCATTCAAAGCTGGTAACGGTTGGATCATTGAGGACATTGACGTTGCGTCACTATATCCTAGTGTTGCTATAGCTAACAGACTGAGCCCTGCGCATTTGGGTGAGCCTTTCGTCAACGTTTACTCTGAGCTACCGAGAGAACGTAAAGAATGGCAGAAGAAGCTAGGTAAAAAGTGTGTTCAGGCAAATGCATTGAAACTAGCAAGCAACGGTGTCTACGGTAAAAGTAACAGCGCGTTTAGCCCGTTCTATGATCCTCAATTTACCATGACAATCACCATCAACGGTCAGTTAATGCTGTGTATGCTGGCTGAACAACTCATAAAAGTCCCTACGCTGCAGCTTATTCAGATCAATACGGACGGTATCACTTACACGATGCGTGAGGAATATAGAGATCAGGCGGTTGCTATATGGCGTTGGTGGGAACAATACACTGGTTTGGTACTAGAAGATGTTCTGTATAGTGAAATGTACATAAGAGACGTTAACAGCTACATTGCGGTCGGAACAGACGGTAGCGTTAAGTTGAAAGGGGCTTACTGGACACCAGATCCTCTAAACTACCACAAAAGCATATCTGAACAACAACCTCCTGCATGGCATAAAAACCTATCGAACGCGGTGAGCGCTAGAGCAGCAGTCCTTTACATGACGCAAGGCGTAGACGTTGAGACATACATAAAAAGCTGCATGAACCCTTATGATTTTATGATCGGTCTTAAAGTCACCAAGGCAGACAACATCATGTTAGGTGAGCAGGAAATACAGAGAACAAGCAGGTACTACGTAGCTAAAGGCGGTCAACCGTTGACAGTACAAAGACCACCGACAGGTAAACCTGGAGCACCTAAGAAGAACTCTAAGGTTAGCGAGCAGGAATATCTGGAGGTCATGAACCAGAACGGCTGGCAATGGGACGAGAGAGTTTGTACCAAGAACAAGTCCGTACACTCTACTCGCGTTACAGCAAAGCATGTCGGTTATCTTGTAAATGAATGTAACGATGTAAGGTCTTTTGACTTTTCTAAAGTGGATTATGATTTCTACATAGCTGAAGCGAGCAAACTAATTGTTTGACAACTGTTCAAAATCGTGTATAGTTTTTTAGATTCGACAGGCAATTTTAACATCAACCTATGTTAACGAGCATCTCCAAGCGCATAAACCGCCTGTCGAATCTTTTATGAGGTAAAATTATGGACAAAATAAGACATAAACTATTTAAAAAAGAATTAGAAGAAGTATCCACACTTCTAAAGGAGCTTAACAATATAAAAGAAAATGACGCGCTTTTTATTGAGTTAGGTAAAGAAAAAGCCAGAGACATTGTGAATGGCACAGTTTTTAGCACTAGATGTAAAGACGGTCTTTCAAAAGCTCTTGGGTTACGTACTGAGAGATATAAAAGGTATGACAGACAAGCCAGCAGAAACTACATGAAACTTTTGTCAGAGAAATATGGTGTTAGAACAACATCGACCGACGGTTGTGTTTTCACCCCGAAGGGAGCAAAAAAATGACACAGAATAAAGTTCAAGATGCATTGGATATGTGGAAAACGGTAGACCCAGAACATGGGTGCGCCATTACTGATAAGCAAATGACAGAATACGAACGAAGATGTTCTGTGGTTGTAATTACAAACTATGAAACCATACTCGCAGCACTTGAGATGTACCGCATAGTGCATAGCGGGGAGTTGGAGAAAGAAGAACAAAAAATCTTCGGTGAGAAAATTGAAGAACCCGAACCTTGGATGGATGATTATTCTGTTTTCGAATCCGCAGAACTTTTAGGTTTCCAACGTGGCAACAACGCAGTCCTACATAAGCTTAAGGAGATTAAGTAATGACAATGCCAGAACCGCATAACGCAAGTGAAACTATAAAATCACTAAGCGAAGTTATAGAAAGCCAAAAGCAAACGATTGACGCGATTTTGAAGAAACACGCCGACCTGCAAGCCGAACGTAACGCGCTTAAAGAAGAAAACGAGCGGCTAGATAGTCAGATTAGAGATTGCTTAAAGATTGAAGAGAATAATGCAAAAGAAATAACGACACTTAAAGCAGAAAACAAGCGGCTTCGTGAGCGCTTAGAAATGGGCTACGCCTACACACTGGACGGTAAAAAGGTAGAGTGCAAAACAAGTGAAAGCACAGACGGGGTTGCCTCCCGTGATGCTACTATAGAGCTTTTAGAGCGTGAGATTAAAAAGGTTAAAGCACAAGCCGATGCGCTGTGTGATGCTTTGGAATGGGTTGATTGCTATATGCATGATCAAAAACCCATTCCTTTAAACGTTTGCGGCGAAGTAACGGAAGCAATCAACAACTACAAACATAAAGAGAAGGAGTGATACATATAATCTATATGTAATTATATGTGTTGTATATGTTTAAACAAATTCCCTAACGGGAAGGGGCGCGGTGTAGACCAACTTTGCTCTACGGAGTGCCGCTGCGGTAATAATCAATAACGCAGTCACCGCCGCCCCGCACTTAATTTTAAACCTGTCGAATTCGACACCTTTAGGAAGGACTAGAAAATGAGCGATAAAGAAAAGGCTTTGGAAGCTTTAAATGAAATAGCTTTACTATTAGAAATGAACGAATATGAAGCGCCAAGGGTTGCGCTAATCCGCGCAGCTTTGCAGGATAAGCCCGCACCTGATTTAGAAAAAGATATTTCTAAACATTATTACACTATTCTTCACGCCATTGATAATAAAACAGCGACAAAAGAAGAAATTGCACTTGCTTATGAGAGCTTAAACATTATCGCTCCACGACAGCCTCACCTCATCACCAAAGAGAAGCTTGATAGGGTTGAGTTTCACCTGAATAGCGCTCAAGTTGAAATTGCCAACGGGCTTAATCCTAGTGATGAAATTGAAATAGCTCTAAAGATACTTAAGGGGGAGTGGTGATGGAATGTGAAAACCCTAATTGTCGGCGATACATGCCTGATTTGTACACAAGAACATTACTTTTCCCTAATCTTTGCACTGATTGTTGGTTTTACGTTTCATTTTTTGAGGAGCAAGAGTGATGGTACAATGTAGGTTTTTGAAAGGTGAAAACATTAAGCCCAAATACAAAGCATACCTAGAGCTTACTAAAGGCCAAAACCATAACGACCATTCATAGCATCAAACGCGCCCTCACGTTCCGTAGGAGTTAAGCTATCAAGTGTATGTAGGTAGCCGTAAAGCTTACCTATGCCGTTATCAATTTGCGATGCACCAACCTTCACGCGCACCTTGCTTGAATATGTATCATGAGGATCAAAGTTGATTGTAGCTGTGTTATGTCCGTTCACATATACGTCAACGCTAGATGTTGAAACGAAGTCCAGCATAATTATAAGCTTTTCACTTGCTCCGATTCCTGTTGTGATTGTCTGGTTTGATGCTGCTTCATTCTGTGAGTACACTAAGTTACCATTTGAACGTAGGTACAATTGAGCGTTCGCTGTTACAGTTCCAACGGTATTAGTGAACGTGATGAATGAACCAAATGACGGAAGTGTTGGCGGTGTTTCAATCGCAAATACAATCGTTTGATTGCCAGTCGCGCCATAGTCTGTGTCATAATCAAGTATTGTATCTGTATCTAATACAAGATGGTCAGTGGAAAACACTGGTTCTGTACCTGATATATTAAAGCCTGATACAGTTCCGCTTACAGTGTCGATGTCACTCACATTTGAACCACTCGAGTATGTCTTTGAGCTATCGGCTGCATCCATATAAGCCGCTTGATTGTCTAGTGCCCCAAAGAAGTCACTAACAGTTACGTCAAAATTAGTAACAAAGTTCAAAGGCATTGCGTAGCCTGAATTGTCGCGCACTGTGCTGTCATACCAAGTGTAATTGTTCCCCAACAAATAGAACAGCTCATAACTCGCATCTTCAACCGCTTCACCAAGCGTCAATCGAATTGTGTCAGCGTCTTGTCGGTCTTGACTAGAAAGCGTTATCACTTCGCCATCCTTATAAATTCCAAAACCTTGAATTGAGCTTGTAGGCGTAAAGTCTGTACCAGCATCGTGAGTAATATCAACATCGATATATGTATTGCCAATTATACCGCTTGCGCCTGTGATTGTCGCACCATAAACGCCGTGTAAGTCAATGATGCTGTTTGCTTTCATGTAGTAGCGCAACCAACGTAGCCCGATTGTGATATAATCAGCGTCTTGATAATGCGCCACGTCCTGATAGCTAAAGTCGGCAGGTGATGAGAAGTTAAGCACGTATGCGAGTTCGTCTGCTATTTCAAGCTGTGCCGTTCTAAATGCGTTTACACTTGCTTCGTCTGTTGACTGTCTACCCGCTGGCAACTGATTGTATATTGTTGCGTTAGGGAATAGTGAGCGTAGGTAAGCAAACACAAATTTTGTGCCTTCTTTCCACAAATCAATAGGAATAGTTGTAGGGTCGCTTTGATCTGCTGATAAATCAAACTGCCATTGATCCCAGCCAATCGCCTTAACATTTGTCGATGTCACACCACATACCGCTAAGTGGTCATTAATTGCAATATCCCAAACATTGCCAAGTGTTCCTGTGTCCTCATCATAAAGGTATGTGTCTTTAGACGCAGCATCTTCCGCTGTTTGTGCGTTACGTTTAAGCATCGCAGCAGCACTTTGTGTATTAGGCTCAAACAAGCTTTCAATCATCAAGTCAGGTATGTACTTAAATGCTTCATTAAGCATTTCAACCTCACCATCACCTCTGAAAACAATATTAGTGTTAGGGTAAAGCATGATTTTATTAATGTTTGATTGCGAACCAACTAAGAACACATTCAAGCGCTTGCCAATAGATACTTCTTGTGCATTCGCCGCTGAAAGCTTGCTGTTGAAAATCTGCAAATCATGCAAGATTAATGTAGAGCGCAACGATGAGTTTTGAGTGTCGCGCAAATAGAACCGATCAAGCCCTGTTGGTGATGCTGTCACAGTCTCATTTAAAACTTCCGCGCCTTGCTCATAAGCAAACACGTTTGAGCTATCCCACGCGCACACAAAGGCGTTATGTCTTGGCGTTCTTTCACGCACGCCATAATTAACAATGGCTTCATCTACACCGCCCGCCGTGAAGTAAAACTTCTCATCGCCATTATCAACCATACGCTTCGATATGACATTGCTTGTCACACCGCTGCTGTCAGATAAAGCAAAACCATCTTGCCCTGTCTCACCACCCCAAAGCGTAGCACGTGCGTAAAATGAACCTTGGCTGCCCATCGTACCAAAACCACCAATAGATACAATTTCATCACCACGCGCTGCTGCTGCTCCTGCTGTATCAATAGGCATCGTAAGGTGTGGTAAGTATTTTGTACCGCTTGGGTTGTCCTCTTGCATATCAGCAAAAAAGAAATTAATTGTTGCACCGTCTGGCACAACTAGGCGCATCTTGTCAGTGCTTGATGCTGGTGTTATGCCGACTTTTGAACCCCAAGCCCATACACGCGCATTCAGGACTAGCTCGCCCTCACCGCCGATAGATAGCGTACAAGATAAATCATCACTACCAGCCGTTATAACATACATAAGCTGCATATTATGCTTATTGGTGTTACCTACTGCACCAGCCCATTCTAGCGTCACATCGCTGCCACTCGCTGCAACCTGCCAAACTTGGTCATTATTCGTAAATGTTGATTTAATAGGCGCTGTTGCGTCTGTCACAACGCTTACTGAACCGCTGCCAGTGTCGAAGTGGTCTGTTACTGTATCAGCGCTAGGGCGTGCATATTCAACCTTGTTTGTACGGTCAACCTGTGACATAAGCCCCACAAGCTCACCTGATTTAAAGGCACGCATGAATATAGGCTCATTAGCAGCTGCTAAATTCCACTCACCGTCCTCATCAATATAAGGTGCTGTAGTTGTCCGAGTTGAAGTAATGTCAATAGTCGATGTTTGGCTAGTGAATGATCGATAGAATGCAGGGTTAGCAGTTAAGTCTTGCTTAATAGCCGCATTGATACGCTCTGCCACTATCACTTGCTCTGCTTGCGCCAAGTGTAAACCATCATCTTGAGTGGCTTCTATGTCTGAAATATCTACTAGTGTTATCCATGAGTTTTCTGTTGCAAGCTCACTTTGCGCTGTTTGAATAGCTGCCCATTCCGCTTGAGTTGCTCCGTGAGTAGAATTAAGTGTATCAACCCACTTATGGAGCGATACAAGTATAATAGGATGCGCTCCTACTACTTTCCTGTATTCGGTTAGCATCTCAAGCACAGCCGCTTTATAATCAGCTTTAGACGTACCAGCAATGGCATCGCTCTCTCCTTGGTGCCATACAGTATAGTTTAAACTACCTGCTTGCTTTGCCATTAGAGCGCGATTGACTAAAGCGTGGAAAGTGTCGGCTATAACCCTGTCAGCTACCGTAAATGATGTTGTGTATGGTATCCAATCAGCAATCTCTGTATTGCCCTTCGCGCCTGTTACAGCAAACCACTCATAATCACTATTTGCAGTTTTAAGAGCGTCAACCACAAGCCCTTGGTATCCAAGCGCAGCCGTATCTGATAACACTGAGTTACCAATCAAAGTATCTGTATCATCATCGGCTGGGTCTGAATAATCTTCATAGTCACCAGAATTTGTAAGCAGCTTATTAGTGTTGTTGTAAGTGTGAGAGCCAGTTGACGCAACACCAACTGAATTTGATTGCCCTGCGAATATAACACCGCGCCTAGTTGCGTCATGCGTAAGTGAAGTTATAATGCCGGTTGAGTTCTTGCTTAAGTTGCGCGCAAAGTTCTCTGTTGAGCCTTTATTATATAAAGCAATATAGTTTATATCGCCTTGCAAATCAGCTACACGCTGCGCTAAATAAATGTTAGATACAGTGTCAGGGAAACTTAGGCCGCTTTCAACATAATATATTTCTTCGCCGTTCATGTATATTTGCAGTGAGCCATCTTTCCAACGTATGACAAATCTTTGACGATACGGCAAGAACACACCAGCTATCGTGTTTATAATCTCAGCAGTCTGTGATACTCCACCTACTGTGACGATGATTTGAAAAGTCTCTGCGTCACGATGGAAAAGCTCAAAGCGGTTATTGTTGTTGCTATAGAACGAAAATACAGTTTCAAAGTTAGTACGTGTATACGGCGTTGTCGCTGTGCTATCTACAACAACTATACCCTCGTCACCGCTATATAACGAAGCATTAGGTGTTGATTTTTCATTTGCTGAAAATACAGGCGCTAAACCCTTTTGCTTACTAAACCCTAAACCAAACCCTAAACTCATATGTTCTCACCGTCTATATTCACGCATTTAACAGCCATGAAATCCACATGACTGCTATATAATTCTACTAATTCATTAGTGGCGGTGTTGCAATCACTTAATTGTCTGTACGGCGTATCTTCTAAAATTAATCTTGGCTGTCCCGATATGACTATAAATAAGACTGCATACCACATATAAAACCTACCACACTTTACCTTAAATTAACATGCTTTAAATTCTTTTTACCCTGCATCCAACCACCGCAATCTTTACAGTGGTAGGATTGATACTTTCCAGCATTCATGTATCTGTAACCGCGCTTTATCAAATTAGAGCTTGAGCAATATTTACATTCATCATGATGCACACCATCTTTCATAAGAGCTGTATTAGGGTGGTTCTTCATGTATGGTCTTAGTATTTTATAAAGCTCTATTCCTGCCCTTACATCTTTCATGCAATATCGCGTTTCTTCTTTAATTGCGATAGGGCATCCATTATCAAGCGCTTCTGTATCGGCAGCTCTGCCCTTCTTAATATCAGCATCCAGATACTCACATAGATAACGCATATCATTAGCCATAAAGCGACTTTCACGCGCAGCCTTTAACGTATCTATCATAACTGGTTCTTTTAATGGTGGTAGCCTGTGATATATTATCTTTGCCTTAAGCTCTTTCCAGTCAAAGTTATTAGCATTGTGGACTATGATTATGTCGGCTTTTTCTATCTCATCTCTTAGAGTTTTAACCACAAAGTAATCATCCATATAATTATCTGCAAAGCGTTTCGCATCATTAAGCACAGATACACCAGTAGTATGATGTTCATGCAACCACTTCCATGCAGCGCATATCATCCATTTAGGGTGCTTTATTGAATGTGAGGGAAGGTATTTAGTGTGCAGCTTTCTATCGTAAGCCTTAAACTCAAATGTGGCTCGTCCTATTTCTACGTCATAATAGAGTATTTTCGGACTGCTCATCCACACCTCTCATGATAAACTGCGTTATTCTTGTCTACGTTCGTTTTTTGCGTTTCAGTACCGCTTTCCAAAGTAGGAACAACAAGATAAGTCGAACAATAATCATTTACCCCTGAACAACTCCCTAATCCTATCACGGTAAGCGCTGTCAGTATCAATACGGTTGTGTATCTTATTGACTTCCTCATTACCCTTGAGTTGCTCCTCTAGTTTCTTGTTATCGCTAGTCGCTTGACCTAACTTAAACAGCGCAAAAAAAGCCGCTATGAAAGCGGCTAGTTTCTCAATCATCTGCATTCTTGTTATGCAGAACGTTACCAGCGAGAATGTTGAGAACCTTAAGCAAGGCGCTCACTATCTTATTGTCCGTTTTGGTAGGTGTAAGGGCTGTTATTGCTGTTGCTGCTGTAACAACACCAGTGATAGCTGCTAGCCAATCTGCAAAAGTGCCATCTGTAATAAATGTAAATAGGGATTCCATAGTTTTCTCCTTTTTGCGAATTCTAACATAGATTTAGCCATTTTAAAAGCTTTTGCCAAAATGACAACTCACCTTCAACCTTAAACATAACAATAGGCATATTGCCGTCTAAGTCTAAGTTAAGGACTGAGCGATATTCAAAGTTAGGGCATGTCTTACTAGAAACCTCACAATGCCCATGGAAAGTAACTTTATATTTGTTGTTTAACTGCCTACAAAGCTCCCTAAGTGCTGTGAATTGCTTTTCAGTAAAAACATCCTTACCACTTAAACATATGGCTATAGAGCCTGTATTATGCCCTGATTGTGCTGCTGGTATTTTATCAATCGGCCTACCGTTTTCAATAGTACCGTCATTGCGTATGAAGTAATGATAACCGACATCAGACCAACCACGCTCTTCTACGTGCCATTTTCTAATTGTCTCTATATTATCATGATGCGAATAGTCACTATCTGAGCAATGAATAAAAACTTTATTTATATCTCTCATAGAAATTTATCCTTTATTCTCTCTAGCACATCATTGAGCGCATTATAAATGTCCACATTAGTAAGCCATATAATAACCCTATCAGACAAAAACGAGAACACCACAGCTATAGCTATTGAGTTCATCTCAGTAAATCCATTCTCAAGTGCAACGCCGCCTATCAACACACTAAAAGGTACACTGATAGTCACAGCATAAAGAAAACTTCTCCATCCTCTTGATTTAGGGTCGGCCACGAATTTAACAAACGTCATGACAACAACCCAGCTTATGATAAAAAACAATAACTCTATTTGCTCAATTATGCGCTGCATCATTTTAACACCCCGCTTTTAATATCTCGATATGTTATAGAGTGCCATATAATAGCAGGTATCACACACAATATATGACCTACTGTAAAAGGTATGTCTAAAGAGCCTACTCCCATATCATCATAGTTAATTGTGTAAACGACCAAGCAATATAAAAGGAATATATTACCGCTAGTACCGAAACAAACAGTCCAGTATTTTTGTTCTGTTCTACTTACAAATATATTAGACGGTTTTGAGTTTTTAAAAATATCATCACCAGCGTATATGCAAGCAACACCTATTATTATCGCAATTAAATGAAGTATTGCAGATATTGCATATGCTGCGATTATTAAACTAACCATACAAAACCCCACGCGCCGTAGGCTGCAATCTTATTATGCCAACCGCATTTTAGCATCACCATTAATGGGAAGAATATGTAGGCGAATAACTCCATTACCTGTAAGCCTTTACGACTACCAAACCACCAGCTCCAACACCGCCAGCCTGACCAGACGTTGTGCCTTGAACGGCACCACCGCCGCCACCGCCGCCATAGTTTCCGCCGTCTTGTGCGGTAGCTGTTGCGGCTACATTGCCCATTAAACCACCACGACCGCCGCCGCCATGTGTTGAAGAACCACCAACACCACCCGTAGCACTTTCAAATGTTACGTTATAATAGGAAGCACCGCCACCCGTACCTGCTTGCCCTTCATAAACAGCATTGCCCGTTCCTGTTGGATCTCCAGCGCCACCAGCATAACCGTTACCACCGCTAGATGTTGAACCAGTGCCTTTGCCACCAAGCCCACCGTTTGCAGAAGCATGAGTGCCAAAAGAAGACGCGCCGCCATCACCACCATCTGAGCCTGTAGTGTTACCAGCAGCGCCCCCCGCGCCGATGGTCACAGTTTCGCTTGAACCTAGTCCGCTACTAATATACGAAAAAGCAGTTGTTCCACCAGCGCCGCCACCAGCAGCTGCTGGGTTACCTCCCGTATCGTCCGCGCCACCGCCGCCACCACCGCCGCCAATAGCCCAAACCTCAACGGCGGTGCACCCTGTCGGCTTTGTCCATGTGCCAGAAGATGTGAAAACTTGAACATCAATAAGACTTCCAGATGCGTTTGATAGTACGTTAGAAAGCGTGTCATACTTCAACCCGTCACTGTCGTCTGTATCCAAAAATAATACTTTATCATCACTCGCAACTGTTGCATATGTAGCCCCGCTCACAGTGCCTGTTGCACCCTGTGCCCCACGAGTTCCTGATAGCCGTATTGTCCAATCTGCTAATGTCCCAGAACCACCAACATTGGTCACTGTCACTGTAAGTGTAGTTGAAGAATAAGAGGCCACATAACCATGCATGTAATTGGTGGGGTCTGCATCGCTTGTTGCTAAAATCCACATCCCCGCGATAAATCCCTTATCAGCCTCTATCGTAAACGCCTTGCTTCCAGCTCCTATAGCTAGTGACGTTGTAGAAGTCGCCTCCAGCCCAGCAATATTACTTTCAGCTAATTCTGCCGCGGTTTGCGCTGCTTCTGCCGCCGCCTGTGCTGCTACTGCTTCGTCTGCCGCTATTTGTGCCGCACCCGCTGCGTTAATCAATGTATATGGAGCATAAACTAAAATATTATTATTTCCAGTAGCGGGTGGGGTGCTAAATATTAATGAAGTCCCACTAATTGTATATTTAGTAGGTGCTGCTATTTGTGCGCCGCCAATTTCCTTAATAGAGACATTATCTACCGTCCCAGTAAAACCGTTTGCAGCAAATTTAACAGTTTGCGTTGAACCACATACAATATTCTCAGTATAAGTCCCGTCCGCGTCTCTAGCTGTACCGTCAGTCCCACCAATGGACAATGTAACATCACCTGCACTTCTTGTTATTGTAAACGTGCAAGAGTATGTTTTTCCTTCAACTAGTGTTATTCCTGCCGTTTGCTCAAGGTCTGTGCTAATCGCTCCTGTTGCCGTTGCAACACCAGAACCAATTGTCCATCCCGTCCCCTTTGTCCACCCAGTATCGCTTGCAAAAGTCCCGTTGGTTGTTGCCTCTAACTCAGTGAAAATCATTAAGGCGTTTTCATCACTCCCCAAGTTTTCAGAAAGCGTGAAGTCTGTTTCTATACTGTCACCCGAAAAGCTCTCAAAGAACCCTTCTGTTGTTTCTGAAGTCACGTTAAAGGCAGTCACATTATCGGTTGTTTCGATTGTAACCCCGTCTGCATCCTGAAGCACAAATTTATACGCGCCACTAATGAATATAACCGCTCGACCATAAGCATCTAAAACTACAGGGTTAGAGTTTTCTACATCCCCCGCCGCTGTTGTGTATGTGGCCTTGGGTGTTGTTGTCCCTGCTGCATACGAGTAAAGTAAGCCACCCGCTAAAGGCTCTCCATCATCATCAAAAAACTGTACAAAGTGTGGTGTGTATAGTACCGCCATTAGTTGCTCTCCATTACTGCTTGCGCGTTCTTGTTTAAGAAATTAGCCATTTTATCTACGTCTTTTGGGCTTATTTCCTTTGTCTTTCCAGATATTTTTGACAGGAATCTATAACCTTCATCTGTAAACATTAGCTCACTATATCGAGCGGCTGCTGCTGGGTCTTTTTGCACTAAGTTAATCAAATCAGGCGAAACCTTATTTTTAATCCATGACAGCGCATCCTTTGGCATAGCAATATCACCCTTTACGCTTTGCGCCGCTGCCGTTATAGATTGCGATGGGATTCCCCTTGTAGCTACCAAGCTATCCAGAACCTCATTGACTTTCTGCATTTGATTAAATCTTTTACTTCCGACAAGCGCCTTTAGCCTTTCTGCTGAGCCTTCTGACCTAAATAGAGCATCACCGAACCGCCGCCCTTGATTTCGCGATTCCTCCCTTATTCTGTTAATATAAGCCCCAGCCACAGCATCGCGCATTTTTTGATTGTCACCGATACCGTTCATAAACTTGCGAATATATGCAGGGTCTTTCTTCGCTAAGTCGTCTGCTATTTTACTAAAGTTACCCTCTGCAAATGTAGACATTTTACCAACTGGGCTTTCCATTAACACCTTTAACGCGCCAGCATCTTCACTATATATACCCCTTGCTGTTTTGTACGATGGAAACGCACTTTCTATAGCATCATCCAACTCTCTCATTGCGCCTTTAACCGCACCATATTTAACTTTATCGCCAGACCTGAAGGCCTCATCCGCTGCCCTTCTTAGGCTAACACGCGCCGCGTGCATCGATACTGTTGAGTTGTAGGGGAGGTTCGTAATATCCCCAGCGTCAATACCTAAATCAACCAATTCATCCGCGACAGATGATAGCGTGTAAGGGTCAGCTCTAAAATCATCCAATGCCTTCACGACCAATCTATTCCCTAGCGCCTTTTTCATTTGTGCATTTTCTATAGGAACCATCTTATCAACGCCAACGCTTTGCTTGTAGTGTGGTGCAGCCCTTGTTTTTAATCTCATCTTCTTTGCATCAACTAGCTTTTTAGCTTCCTGCGAAACCACAGTCCCAAATTGTTCAGCGGGTAAGTCCTGCCCGCCAGTCGCCCGCTTTATTAGTTCCTTATTTAAGCTTGGTATCTGAACCTCATCAATGTCCTTGATAGCCTTCGCAGCCACCCTTGAACCAGCAGAACCCCTTGACATCAAATATCCCTGTGTTTGCATTTGTGGGATATTAGCAGTCACTCCCACGCTAGGCGTTGCCTTATACTGCTTTGCCAGTGCTAGTGATTGCAACGCATCATCAAAGCCTACCCCCTCATCTGCCAAGGTCTTAACAAAAAGAAGCTCGGCATCGCCTAGTTTTTGCAATGGGGCTGGAATATCTGCCCTGCTCAAGTTCCTGCTAATCCCAACGCCTACCGCCTCAGCCGCATCATCGAGTTTTTTTGCTGCCCAAGAGCCGCTCTTTATAAGCGGTTTCATGGCGACATTGGTTGTCTTTGCCGCTATCTTCCCTGTTGTTTTTAGTGTTTGCTTTCCCGCTTCCCCAGCTCTAGCAGTAGCACTCCCGCCTTTGATTGGTGTAAGTGCGAGCGCGATATTCCCAGCATTACCGATAGCCCCGATGTTTCTTGCTGCGCGCGGGTGCTCTTCTGCAAAATCCTGATATGCACCAATGACATTAGATATGCCGCTACCCGCTGCACGACCAATATCAGTATCCGCAACACTAGAATAGACATTGGATGCCCCCTCTCTAATTGGTTTCTCTATAAAATCAGGAAGCGCCCTAAATCCCGAAACAAACCCCTCTGTTACAATATCAGGTGCAAGCTGGGCATATTGAAGCCCCTGCTGCGCCACTGTTTCAGCCATACTTTGCTCGCCGCCCACATAAGCCTGTGCGCTTTCTTCCATTTTCTTAATTCTTCTTTGGTAGTTTTCGCCCATTCTTTCAGAGAAATCCATTTCACGGCGCGGCTTTTCCTGAATTCCTATCTTTTGGTAATACTGAGACTTGTCCATATCAGAATAATGCTTATTATAAAGCGCATCAGCGAGTTGTTGGTCGCTCATATCATTATACTGCGGATAGCTTTGTCTTATTGTTTGTATATCCATTATCTAATACCTAAAGGGTCACTTTTTGCGTTGATATTGTTTGTTTGTCCATACACGCCATCTAATTGCTGCGGGTCTATACCGAGCTTCACCGCCACTACTTGCTTGATTACTTCTATCTTTTGTTTTCTAACAGACGGATAATCCGTTCTTGTTGGTAGCATTCCCATTAACATGTCTTGGTCTTTATCCGTGAATGTACCCTCGCCCGCAGACCTGAATAGTTGTTTCATAATGGGCGCTAACAATTTTACGGAACCTTCTGCCCCTTGCTGCGCTGGTGTCATCGCTGGTATATTGCCAGTGATGGGGTTTGTCATTGTTTCTGACATTTTATCTTCGATATTTTTTATCCCTATATCAAACGTTTTATAAGTTGTTAGCTTTTCTTGGTTTTCTCTTTGTTTTTTCTGTTCGGCAAGTGCTTGATCTTCCATCAACTTCTGTTGTGTTTGCATTTGAAGTCTTTGTTGCTCAGCTGGAAGCTTCATAAAATCCTTGGCAACATCCTTCTGCACATCGTGCGCACCCATAGCGCGGGGGTCAATGTTAGGCTGTGGCACACTTGGTCTTGTCGGGGCTGTCATATCTTGTGGGCTTTGCATTGCATCCATAACCCCTTGAGTATTTAGAGGGGTGCTACCCTCAATAGCCGCCAAAACATCTGCCTCGTTCATGTCCTTAACCTGTAGATCAGCATCAGGGTTAAAGCCGCCTGTTCGGTATTCAGGGAGCTGATTTGGGTTAGCGCCTATATCGTCCCGTCTTTGACCTATTGCCGCCTGTGAAGCTGCCATGGGGTCGTCAATATCAAATACTGGGTTGCCCACTGTTTGACGCAGTATAGGGGGCGCATAGGGGTCGGATGGGTCTGGCATGATTGTCCATTGCGGCTTCGACTTTAACGCTGTGTTTATTGCCATTTTTTCGGCTAAGTCAGGATCACCCGTCTTAGCTAACGCATCCTTGTATGCAACATTGGCAATTAAGCTAAACTGATTATTACCGCCAAACCTCTCGGCTGGTGTAGCTAGGTCACGCTTAGTTTGCTGAAGTTGTAATTCACCCATTTGTTCAGCCATAGCGCGCTGCTTCTTACGAGCGTTGAATTCTTCTTCTTCTCGCGTGAAATCTGCAATAGACTTCCTATTCGTTCCTAATATCGCTGCACGTCCTAAACCCATCTGCATTAGTAACCCCCTAACAAGCCTGAAAGTAATTTATTCTTGCTTTCTTGGTTAGCTTTTATTATTGCAGCTTCTGCTGCACCTAAGTCACCACTCAATCCTGTTAAATCTTGTGCTGCACCGTAACCCTGACCAGCCAATCCTGCTAGTTGCTGGTTTTGCGCCAACCACCGACCATAAGCGTTTTGATATTCATTCGATGCCATGCCCTGTCCATAATCCTGTGCGGCTTTCAGCGCCGCTCCAGATTGAGACAATCCACTAGCGCCTAAACTGCGTGTTAAAGCATTCTGACCCTGCTGTAATCTAAACTGATAAGAAGGGTCATTTTCTAAGTCGCTTGGATTAAATCCTGCTGCTAAAGCCTGCGAGAGCTGCGTATTGGCTTGCTGCCCAGATTCTTGATAAGGGCTTAAATAACCTTGGCCTTGCTCATACTTTTGACGAAGCATGTCTATTATTTCATCATTTGCTTGCCTATCGCTATAATTACTATACAACGAAGCCCCTAACTTAAACGGGTTCATACTACCACCTCCTAAAACTCCTGATAATGAAGAACTGCCGCCACCACCTGATAGCCCCAGTCCACTTGTTAAATTACTCAATAAACCACCGCTTCGTGTTGCAGTTGAAAACCCATTTACTGCGCCTGTTCCCGCATTAAGAAGCCCCTCGGCAGTTCCTGAATTACCTAAGCTTGGCACTCCACCACTTAGACTGCTCGTATAACCACCAATACCACCAGTTAAGCCGCCAGTTAATGCGCTCTTTAAATCACCACCAGAAGCCAAACCAATACCAGCACCACTAGTCGCTCCCGCTAACACAGATGATGCAGCACCACTTAATCCTAAAGCCCCGCTTGCTGCGCTTCCTAATGAGCCAGCACCCCCGTACAAAGACCCGCCTAAACCACCAGTTAAAGCGCCCTTTAAGCCGCCCCCTGTTGCCGCACCCCCTATAGCGCCGCCGAGCGCCCCCCCTAATGGCCCACCAAGAGCCGTTCCTATAATGGGGGCAGCAACTCTAACAACACTTTTAAAGAAACTACTCATAGAACTTCACCAACTCCGTACCCAAAACATCAAACCCATATTTAGCAAATAGATTATGATATAACTTATCACTCACCCCTGAGCTAGAACCGTTATACGCGGCCTTTACGCCGCCCGCCTTACAGTCCTCATCAAATATCTTTGCTAAATCCCTACTTAGGCCTGTTCCGCGCTCTTTTGGCATAACAAAGAACATTACTAAATCAGCTTCCTGCTCTTCAAAAACTGTCTTAATGAAATACCAGACCATAAAACCAACTGGCTTACCGTCCTTATATGCAACAACGCATTTACACCCTTCAATCCACTCAAGAACCGTGCCAATAGCTGTATCCATATCGAAAGTTAAACCGTTTTTCTTTTGAATACTTTCATCGTAATAATGCGGATATAAAAGGTTTAAAACATCCTTTGCTTGCTCAATACCAGCGCCTCTTATCTCATACGTCATGATGCCTCCACTATCCCCATAATCGTTACAGGTACGGTCACATTCGTCCATGCTGGCGTGTATATTCTATTCGTTGATGCTTGAACAATACCTAACCCAACACCAACAGAGCCACCTACCGCAATGCAAAACCCGTCAGTAGATACATTTAATGGGAAGTTATCGCAGTAAGTCGTTGCGGAAGTGGAACTTGTATTTGTCGCTGGTGTTACCGTAATAACGAAATACTTCAAATAATCACTTATTCTAATATACTTACCCGCATAAGTGGGCGTTCCAGAAGTCCCCATACCTGAAAATGTCGGTGTCCATGATGTGCCGGCATCGCCTTTATACATTTGATCAAAAAAGCTAATCCAAGAAAGTTTTGGCTTTCCAGTTTCTTCAACTAAAATATCATAAATAGGTGGCGGGTTTGTTGTCATGAAAGATAACTCCCCGTGATATTAACCTTAACTGGGTCTGTAATTCTGATTTTGAAAGTCATTTGCTCGGCTATTCCCAGTCGTCTAAATACTACTTTAGTCTGGTACTTGCCAACCTTACCAATTGATTTGGTAATCCAGTTAGACCATGTGCGAGCGCCATCTTGAGAAAGCTGCAAGGAAACTAGAGGATTTGAACCTTGCCCTGTTTGTAGTCCTACACCCGTTTCAAATCCAATTTCAAGAGCATTATATCTAATTCTGCGTCCTTCGTCAATTATATGGGTATATGTTCTTTCCCTCGCTATTTCATCGCCGTTATCTGAATAATAGCTCAAACTAAGCTCATATATATTGCCGTTTCTTCTATCGCCCACTAAGTGCTTCCCAAAGGCGTAAATATGGCATGAACCTAAATGCTGCTCGAAATTACCATCCGTGTTTAAATATGCCCGCTCATGCCACAAACCTGTAGTTAAATCATAAGCAAGTGAAGTCTCAAGCCCGCCACCTGTCAATATATAAAATAAATGCCCATCCTCCTGATAAGCCCACGCTTTTATTTCTTCCTTTTCTCCCGCTTCTTGTATTCTGCGCTCAATCATAGAATTAGATACCCTTTGGGGAGTAAAGCCAGAAGCCCTATATACTATACTTTCTCCATACTCATCCAAACCAACCCACATTAGCGTGTTGTCTATCTCTATTGCGCTATGTGCCGAAGAAATACCGACCTGCATAACCGCCCCTGCAATTCTTCCAAAAGGAAATGTAGAAGCCCCTGTGTTTGCCCATATCTCGGTCGTTTTTGTACCCATAAGCCAAAGTTGACCAATAGCGTTAATTGCACATACTAGATTATCAGGTTCACTTTCCGCTGTGGCAAAATCTAGCGAACCCCATGATGATACATCATTGATTGCTGATATATGAAATCTGCCTGTGTTATTTTCATTCACTACGAAATAACCGTCAATGTTAGACACGTAACCTACACTTGAAGGAAGGCCAGTCGCAGAAATTGACGTAAAATTATTAGATGAGTATTCTAAAGAATAAAGCTTTGTTCCGTCACATATAGCAAGAGAATTTATATCTTCTGCCATTGATATATTGCCTGTAGACGTGCCTAAGTTACCCCTAAAGGTTTTCATTCCAATCTCGTCTATCTCATACAGTGCCGCGCCACTTACAAAGAAAGCTCGCCCCTTACCAGAGTAAAACCCGTTTCTTATCCCTCCGCTTGATATACTAGTGAATAGCGATAAGCCAGCAGTACCTTGTAAAGATGCGATTTCAGCGCCATCTTGGTCTGAGATAGGATACAAGTTTACACTCCTCTGCGCGTCAAACGGCAAAGACCTCTGTACGTAAGAACCTCCCACTAATCCTATCTTCAATCGCCCCACCCCGTATAAATGTTATTCGTTGCTTTCGCTAAAGGATTAGCGTCCATTGTTCTATTCTTCGCCGCGCTTCGTTTTATCAAACCCATCGCATCTTTAGCAATCGCATATGCAGCTTCACTTGGCGGTTGCCCGTATTCTGCGCTGATTTCTAGTGATAATTGGTTTTTAAGATACCTTAACCATCCTTGCGGAAGGGATACAACACCATTTAGGGTGAGTGTCGTTAGCGGTTTCTCAGTTACTAGGAAAAGTGTATATCCGCTACCAAGGCCATAAACTTTAATTGTGCCCAGAGGATAGGTTGGATTGTAGTTCAAAAAGTAAGGGCGCGTATTAATGCTCTTTTGCGATATATTTGCATATTCTTCATCCGTGATAATATCAACGGGGTAATCTGTAGTCCCCTGCCTTACGTAAGCAGAAACTATGTTCATTGGCCTAACAGTGTCAAAATCACCACCAGAACCGATAGTATATGACGATGCGCCAGTAAGCGAGAAGCTTTCAGTTGTCCTAGAATAAATAAATAAGCTATCATTCGATAAACTATTAATTAAATCATTTAGGGTTTCCAAAGCGTCTTGGACTTCATCGCTATCGGGGGACTCACCTTTTACAGTTACCCCCGCGATGCGAAATGCTGACTTGATTATATCATTTGCTGTCGTCATTCTTTTTCTTCTTTTTAGGTTCGGACTTTGGCTTATCCACTGCCCAGCCGTCTGCTTCCAAAATAGGGATCAACTTACTGTCTTTTTCAATAAACTTTGTTTTGTCGTCTTTTTTAAAAGTAAGCATTACATTCTCCTTTTAAAGCGGGGCGACCAACTAAATGCCAGTCACCCCATTCGATTATGCAGTTACCTTGACAGCCCACTCAGGACGCTCAAAGCATAGACCGCCAAGAACATCCAAGCGAAGAACCATAGAGCGCTTCAACTGATCCCAGTCATAAACAACTGAGAACGTCATACCCTTATATGTCTCTTGCGCTGCAAATTCAGCATTCTTAGGCATAATAAGAGGCACTGTCGCCATGCGGAACGCGCTTTCATGGAAAGCAAGGTTCTGCTTGTAGCCTGTAGATGCTGAACCAACAGGGGTGATTGTATCACCATCAGCAGGGAAAGCGGATACATTTTGAAGACCGTCAGATGCGCTTGTGTAAATAGCTGGGCTAATGCTTAGTGTAGCATAACCTGAACCATCCGCAGTTGCATCAGCAGTCACTACAAACTGTTGTAGGTGGGATTGTGTCTCACCTGTTTGTGGGTGAACAGCATAAACGCTATCAATCGTGAAGACTGTACCTTTTGTCACTGTTCCAGTTGTAGTAGTTAGCCCCTCAACAACAAGTGATGTTGCGCCCTCAGTTGAAACAGTTGTGCGAACCTCAAAGGCCACATCATTACCGTTTGTGTGAGTTTTCAGCATTTCGCTTTCTAGCCATGTAAAGCCGTCAGCCATACCAACAAAACCCTGCTTGTACTGCTTGGCAATTTCAGCGGAAGACTGAAAAAGACTCTTACGAGCATTAACCGCCTTGCGACCCGCTGTGGAATCATGCAAGAAAAAGCGCTTGTCGTCTTTCGGACATAGGTTTTTATTCAGAAGCTCACGAGCCGCTAAAATTGAATCCACATCAAACTGGTTTGAACCTGCTGTACCAACTGAGTTAAATACGCCATCAATGGCTTTTGCAAGCAACTTATTTTCAAAATCGTGCGCCATAGAAATAGCCGCAGGCTTGATGATACGTTGCATTACTCGGTTCATGCCGATATCAGTTGCAAACTCCTCAGAATTAACCTCAAAAGCTTGTGATGAGATAATATCCAAAGGAAGGGGTGCAGTTGTTTCTACAACGTCTTGAATTGTAGATGTTTGGTCAAAAGCGCTTGTAGGACGTGAACGCATAGGCTGGTTTACATAGATTGTATCACCTGCTTTATAACCGTTCTTACCATTAAAGTCACTTTCATCAGCTTTGCCAATAGATTTGGCAAATCCTAGATTATCTTCGAATACCTTAGCGCCAGCTTTCGCAATAACGCCTCCGACATCCTTAATGTTACTAATTGTGTTAGCCATAGTTTATTTCTCCTTTATAGCTTGTATTTTTTTGCGATTTCATCAGGGGTCATATCAACAAGAGACTTGCCGCTTCTCCCTGTGCCTTTTGCGCCTTGCATCGGTTGATGCTTTGGCAACACTGGCCTTTGTACTGGAACTTGTGCCTGCGCGATTTTCATAGCCGCCAATGTTGGTGACATTTCCGCTAGATTTACAAGCTCACCTGACTTTGCCAGATTGTAAAATGCTAGAGCTGCATCATCTGCATCATAGAAAACCTGCTGAATTTCTGCGGGTAGATAATCTATAATATCGGCGTTTTCTTGGAAGACTTCCGCATAATCAGGGATAGACTTCATGTATTCTTGTGCCTTTACTGAGATTTCTTGTTCTCTTTGTGCGTTATACTGCGCTTTTGCTGTATCTTCTTTAGGCTGCTGTTGTTGCGCCTGCTCTGATTTAATTTTGTGAAGAACCTTTGCTTCCAAATAATCAGAATATGATTCATAGTTTTCTTCACGAGGGCTACTATCCTCATTCGCTGGCTGCTGCTGCGCCATTAATTCATTATATTTAGCTTCCAACTCACGATACTGTGCTCGAGCTTTAGCTATCTGCTTATCACGGTACGATATGGCGTTTTTCGCCTTTTTCGGAAAAGGTACGTCAACTTCCTCTTTGGATTTATCTTGCGAGGCTTCCTCTGTAGGCTGCTCATCTGGTTGTGTTTCCGCTGCATTCTCTACTTCTGCACTTGCAATTTCGATGTCTGCATTGTCTGCGACTGGGGTTGCTTCGGTTTCTAGTGACATATTTTCTCCTTTTGTTATGTCCGTTGATACTCGTTTAATGAAAATCTTAGTGTTGGGATAAAATTACGTGACAACTACACTTCTCCCCTGTATTGCTTCTATCTGCAATTCAGCTTCTTTCAGCGCTAGCTCACGCTCTTTAAGCTGCAATTCCTGAGACTTAATTGCACTATCAAATTTCTGCTGTTCTTGCTTTAAACGAAGCTCTAAAACCTGCAATTCAGCCTTTACCCTAGCCTCTTCTGCATCGTTTTGCTCACCCTGCGCCTTGATAGCTAACTCTTCCTGCTTAGACTGTAATTGAGCCTGCAAGCCCTCAATAATAGCCGCCATTTCTTGTAATTGTGCAGTAAGTTGTGCTACTTGAGGGTCTTGCCCTTCTTCTAAGAATTTAGGGTCTACAACCTTTTTCATTCTCTCAGCCATTACATTAGCCCCTGAGAAGTCTAAATTCTCAAATAATAAATCACCCATAATCTGCATCATTTCAGGACTAACATTGATTAGATTAGACAGAAAATCCGCTGCTTCCTGTCTACGTGTGGTATATGAGCCGCCTGTTTTTACACGCACATCATAACGGCCTTGTGACAGGTCAATAGTCTGTGGCTGCTCGATAGCCAATGCACCATTAACACCAATATTCACAGGCTCATCTTCCATACCTAAAATGCGAAGAATACGCCCGCCAGTATAAACCTCTGGAATAGCACTTACTAATATGCGGCCTAACTGTGTAATTGAGCGTATAAGGTTATCTTGGAAGTGGAATGTTGCAACATCACCTTCTTGTTGCCTACGCTGAATAGCAATCCCTGAAGTTTCATTTGAACGCTCACCTAGGCCAGAGCTGTAAATACCCATCGTAGCCTTAATATCATCTTTAGTTCCTTGGGCTGCATTAACAATGCCAATAGGCACAGTCGGCGGCTCAAGTCTTTGCGGTGGTGCTACTGGGTTTCCTTGCGCGTCTGTCGTCTTGTAACGGAGCACCATAGATTTAGACGGGTTTTTCCAATCATCCGCGTAATCTTCCACTTGCCCCTCTGCTGCCATTACTGGTGCTTGCGGTGCTTTCATAAGAAGCTCTGTCTCTAACGACTTCCAGTAATTGAACATTTGCTGTGCAGATTTAGACTTGCGAATAAGCGAATAAAGCTGACGCTTACCATCAATCCACGCCTCCTCACCATATACTGGGATTAACGGGATGTATTTTGAAGGAAACGTTCCTTCCTCAAGAATATCAGCACCAGACATAATATAACGCTTGACAGTTTTTTTCGTTATATCACGGCTTACCGTGCCATCTTCGCTTGTGATTGTCTCGACTTCTTCTTCAATTTCGAAATACTCACATACTGATATTTCATCTTCATCATCACTATACGATACATCAGAATGCTCAAAACATACTGTCGCCTTATCAGGCCACTTGGATTTAAACTCTGAGATGGAATATTTATCTATCACGTAACCGCGCTTAGCGTCACGCCCATCACACTCTATAGAACCGCTATCAATCCAACACGCCAACGGATTTACCACGCGCTTGATGCATAAACGCTGCTCAAATCCCTCTTCTTCATATTCAAAATCAACTCTTATGAATCCAATACCACAGCGGATAGAGTTCAAAGATGCAGTGTCGTAAACATCATCGGCATTAGAATAATATTCAATCTCTCTAATTAAACCCTTGCAGACTTCTGCGACTTGTTCCGAGCTTTCGCTATTTGCAGGAATAACATTAATCGAAGGCGTGTTCATTCGTATATCATTTGCGACTTGGTGAATGAATTGGCCTAGCTGGTCAATAGTTAATGCTGGTCGGCCTGTCTGTACTCGATTATTATAATCCTGCTCATCCCACTGGGCGCATGGGTCATCTGAAATAAAGTGCAGGTCTTCTTTAGCCTTCTTATAAATTGAAGACCATGAATCCTTGTCTTTCTTGAAGTTGGTTTTAGCCCGCTCTAATACGTCCATCACATTCCTTTAATGTTTTGGATTGCCGAGCTTCCCGAAGGTATAAATGGCTAATCGCGAATATTATTACACATCTATTATATATTGTCAAAGCCCCATATAAGAGCCTTGTGGTTCTATCCTGAATGAAACACTCCTTTGGGCTGGCGCTTTCTTATCAAGATAGTGCGCTAGGTATCTAAAGGCCGCTGCTCCGTCCTGCTCGTGGATTTCTTTCCACTTTCCTGTCTTTTCATCCTTCTCAGCGCGCTCATGCCTTAGCGCTGTTATACCGTCCTTTGTCTTCTCCTTATCAAACCAAGCCTCCTTGATTAACGTTTTAGCTAGTCGTCTGCCAGCGTCTACTGAATAAGCAGGTAATACCCGCGTATTAGTTAACCCCATTTGCTTTAATTGGTCTTCAATAGAGCCTTTCATTCCTAGTCTCTTATGTGCTGCATCATGTGGCAAACCTATAAGGCCGTTATAGTTGTTCTGCTTTATCCAGTCTGCGAAATAATCCAAATCCTTGAAGCTCTCGCCTATATAGTCTATAATACGAACCTCCTTGCCTATAACCTGCGCTACCCATATACAGGTACTATCAGCACGCCCCAAGTCCCATGCTGTAATAATATCAACACCAGTTTTACGTTGGACTTTCGATATTCGCCCATCCGCTGCCGCTTCATCTAATAGCTTTGCATAGTAATGACCATGAAAAGATGTGTCATATTGCCCTAAATAGATATGCTCAAAGTCGTCTGGAAACTTTCTCTTGTCTCTTTCGATTTCGTTTATAATACCTTCGCCTAAAAAAGCGTTCTCGTCATAATTAACATGAATAACTAGAACATCATCTTCCCCGCGCATTTCATTACAAAACTCTTCAATCGGGTCGTCAGGGAATTTTGGGTTCCATGTGAATATCATTTGAGCGCCATCAATACGCATAATAGTAGGCTTGAGCGTCTTTAGAGACTTCCTGCTTATATTCTGGGCTTCCTCAAACCAAGATACTTTAAAACCCTCCAGTGACTTCACGTTATCCGCTGTAAGGTCATTCATGCCTTGGAACAGAAAAAGCCCGTCATCCTTTGGGTGTAGTTTTCTAATCTCACTATCAACTGATTTGTAATACTGCGCCAAACCACCATCTTTTATCTTCTGCTCGATAATCTGCTTTGATGAGTGCTTGATTGATTTTTGTATCTCACGTAGACAAACAACTTTTAAATTTAATTCTGTTATTGAACGCTCAGTCAAGTAAGAGGCTATCTCGTGTGATTTGCCTGACATCCTTCCACCCTTGATAAATATGTATTTATACTTAGGGTCTAATGCTAATGCCCATTCAGAACATTCATTGCTTATCGTTATCTCTGGCATTGCGGACTGTCTTCTCAACCTTAACTGTTAGAGGGGCATTCTGGTCAAAGCCTAAATCAACCTTATCTGTAAACATCTTTAAATGTTTACCAAGCAACTCTGCGCCTTTGTAAGTATTTGCCCTATCATCGTCAGCGCGTGAGTTTTCTAAAGTCTCTTGGATAACATCAAGCACATAATCCGCTGTTATCTCTCTACGCTTGGAGCGTTCGTTCAATAATGTTTTTATGTATTCTGACAAGTAAGGTTTTGTAAGGTTTTCATAACCTGTTTGCTTTGCAGTATCTTCACTGTAACCTGCCCTTATTGCCGCTTGTGTAGCATTCAGGTCTATAATGTACTCTTCACAAAAGGCGCGTTGCTTGTCTGTTAGTTTATCGGGCATATTACTTGCCCTTCTTTACGCTTTTTTTATTTCCTTTACAGGCCATTTACGCTACTCCACGGTGATTTGTTATGGTCTGTTATGTCAACACTATCAATAAAGGCTTTCTGCATTACAGACTGTAAAAAATCAATCATATTCCGTGCTTTTTCTTTTGGCCTTTCTACACCATTGTATAGTATATGACCGCTACTATTCTTTACTGTGTAAACATCCTCATTTCCACGTGCGCTCTGGTAATTTACCTCAAAATCTGGGTATTGCTGTCTTAAATATTTGTAAAAGTCTAGCATTATACATCCGTAATTGTTAGGGTTGTCTTGCCTACTACAATATTAGGGATTTGAATTGTTACACCAGCAGGAACATAAAGCTCTTTAGCATTAAATATTGCTTCACCGTCAGGGTTCTTTGTAGTGCTAATAATGTTTGCTTCCACTATTGATGCTACATCACATGTCACAGAAGCGTATTGAGCACCCTCTGGTGCTACTGCGCTTGAGTTTCCAGTTGCCACAGTTACATAATCAGAAACCGTATTGCCCTCGGTTGGTATTACACCGTCTTTTGTGGCTTGTGTGTAGGCCATCCAGTTAATATATCCAGTCATAGTAACTCCTTTGTTTTCGCCATTATAGCTACAAAAAAAGAACCCCGCAAGTTAAATCGCGGGGCTTTAGTTGGAACCATGCTCCAAATTGACTTTTTTACGGATAATATGTAACATATTACAATACATATCATTGCTCAAATTACCAATTCGATCATATTCATCCCTAGTAGCTAGAATATCATTAAGCACGTTCTCGGCTGTT
Organism: Alteromonadaceae bacterium; assembly: GCA_027013165.1. GTDB lineage: Bacteria > Pseudomonadota > Gammaproteobacteria > Enterobacterales > Alteromonadaceae > Alteromonas. Next base: position 7,436 of record JALUXV010000495.1, on the reverse strand, counting down.
ATTTCAGTCTTGGCAGAGCGTTCCTGTAGTAATGATTGTATACGTTGCTGTATCTGAGGTTTGGTGAGGTTTTCATATCCAATCTCACTTGCTGTATTCTCACTGTATCCTGCCCTTATTGCAACTTGATTTTGAGTTACAAATTCCTCTAAATTACTTACAACGTCCTTAATTCTTTCCCATTGTTCAGCATTTGGTGAATCAGGTATATTTTCACTGTACCCCTCAAACCACGCTTTGAATTCTTTAATTTTCATTTATGTATCCTTCTTTGCAAATCGTCCAGCACTATCTCTGTGATAGGTGCGCTTATGTTTATTTAGTTGTTTTTCTAGTTCCTCAACTTTTTGAACCCAAAAACATAGAGCATTAATAGAATCATTTTCTAGTTTTCTATACTCATCTCTTGTATATCCACCGAGTAGTTTTATTAACCAGTTCACCTTAACCTCCTACAAAATCAAGGTGTCGAGTAAAAGGGATTTCTGAGTCAAAATCACCACCGCCGCCGTATGTTTGCGTATTCTCTACAGCTTGCTTTACCTCATCATATCGATTGTCTTTTGGCCTATCTGCAAAGCTCAATATAACTATGTTTGAATTAAAACCACGCAATACAACTTCGGTTGTGTATCTATCGTTGCCGTTTTTATCCTGCCATTTACGGGTTTGAAGCTCACCCTCGATATACAGTTTAGAGCCTTTTGTTACGTGGTTTCTAATCACATTGATTAAACCTCCATATACAACAACATTGTGCCATTCTGTTTTTTCTTTCTTCTCACCAGTTGATTTATCTTTCCAACTATCAGACGTTGCTATTGATAGATTGCACACCTCATCACCTGATTGCATTGACCTAATTTCAGGGTCATTACCAACATTACCTACTATGATTACCTTATTAACGCTGCTCATTTCTTCGCTCCTTTTGTTAAACTTATCGAACCGTTATCCAACATAACACCATCTACACTCTCACCAAGCTTGCAAGCGGCGTTTATTTTACTTTTATCAACCTCTCTCTTAACTTTCCAAAACTTATCTGGAATTTTGCTATCATCAACAATTATCGGCTTTGGTGGATTATGCCTGACACCCCACCTATACCCGCACTCATCTGTGTTCAGAACACCGTTCTCTTGCATTTCATTAACAGCCTTTTCAGCTAACAACTGCCTACGCTTTTCTGCTGCCTTAATACTGTTTTCTATATTTTTCTTTGTAGCCTTTAAATCATCAATTGTCGTATCAAGTTCCGATATTTCGTTAAATAAGTTTTCCACCTAACAACTCCTTTACTTTAGCGCCGTACTGCTCAAATTGATACTTTGTGTTCCAGTCAAGTGTTTCCTTGTACTCTTTTAGCTCTGGAACAATATCATTAAATTGCTGGATGGTTTCTAGGTCGTTTAGCTTACCCATCATGGTTGCCAGTTTATTAAGCTTTGGGTACTCCTCTTTTTCTATGTAATAATTTCTACCAACCTTTTTTACACTAACCTTAATATCTGGCATATCGTACAAATAGCGGCCAACACCCCAAGGAACGCCAGCCCTCTTTGCTGCATCTGAAAAAGCGCCCTTATCACCCTCAACCGCCGTATCTCCAGCGCCATTAGATTTAGTTACCCACCTATCGCCTATTAAAACAGATATTTCACAGCAAGTCTTTTGCCCTACATGCGGGTAGGTTATCTGCCACCCATTAACGCCACAAGCGTCATCAAACTTCTGATACAGCGCCCGAACATCAATGTAGGCAAGCACTGACGCTATGCCCTTTATCTCATCCGTTACGCGCCCTATCCTCCAGTCAATATCCCTATAATGAAATGATTTTTTCAAGAGTGTTAAGTCCATTTACTAACTCCATATACTGTGTTTGGATAATATCCGCTTGTCACAAGCTTCTCTAATCTACGATAAAGCGCCCACATTCTAGCCCTTTTCTTAAAAGTACCTCTAAGGCTCTTTATAAATATACGACCCCTTAAAAGACTGTTTTGCTCATATGTTAATTTACTAATATTCAATTTCAACCTCCGCATCTGGAAACATGTGTTTAATAAATCCCACACCACCAGCTAATAAATCCATCTCACTAATTACTAGGCGTTTTGTCATGTCATAGTAGTTCTTCACATATACTGGCCTACAGTTAAAATCCAGCTCAACTTCATGATTACCATTATCAATGTAATCTTCCAAGTAAACTACGTTGCTCATCTATCTCCCCTCCGCTTTTGCTATTGCAGCATTTGCGATAGCCGCGGCATTTATAATATCGTCGTTTGTTTCATAATCATAAATAGCGTGTTTCATTACAAGCTTCAAAGCCTCAAGCAATTCAGGCGCGGCGACTATTAGTTGTGCGTTTGCTTGAGCCTCTTCATAAGTGCGCCCTTCACATTGTATATATCTATGATCGGAAACCACAACCATATCCCACCTATTATCTGCGTCAGGGTCTGGTTTTAATACCCAAGGCGCTGGTGTGTGTTTAGTCTTCGTCATATCAATTCCCTCATAATCATGGTGTTTATATCTGTTATTGCTGTTAAGCGTCTGCTTTTTGTCTCTTTAGCATCTTTCGAAATTAAAGCCCTGTGAACGTCATTTAATGTTGTGACGTGCTGTTGGTACAGTAACTTTCTTAAATCGCTCTCAGTGAGCTTTATTTTGCGTTTAAACATCATTCCAAAACTCCCTTGTTGCTATAAACCCCGCTAGCCAGAAAAAAAACGTAAACCATAACATGCAAGCAAAAAGGTTAAATGTGCCGTTATGAAATGGTATAAAAAGAAAGGTTATAAGTTCCATTACAGCCCCCCATAGTAATCAATGCGTTGTGATTTACCGTAGTCCATCCAGCTATTTTCGTTTTCAAGCTCTTCTTGACGTGCTTCCGCTGCTTCTTTCAATTCAATCATATCTTCGATCAAAATATCTAAGCCTGAATAATCAATTTTATTGTAAAGCTCGTTGCGTGCGTTTTGGTGCTTAGCCATAAATGCTTTCATATCTTCAATCATATCTTCAAAGTGTGAAGCTATAATCTCACATTCACCAGCATCATCGTTATGGTCTATTGCTTCGATAATTTGTTTTGTTTCTTCTGACATTGTATTCCCCTTGTCATTTGTTTTGTTATCCTCAATATAGGATAGGTTTTATAACATGTCAATAACTTTTTGTTATTTATTTTGAATTATTTTTATAGCATGTTGGTAAGGCGTTATTTCTCTTTAAACATAGTAACTTCATTTTATACTGCATACGCCCTAGCGGTACTTCATAAAAGTTAAACAAAGTATAACTAACAATCCTCTTGATTCCTTTTTTATTAACCCACCCTGCATTATCCCATGAATGTATTTTTATGTGGTCACATACCAATCCTCTCACCCCTACCCCCCTTGTTTCTTTAGCTCATTAAAACTAATACTAGGGTTATCTTCCATCGCCTTTCCTATCTTTGCCCAGTATTCTATCTGCTTTGCTATCGAGCGCATTTGCTGTTTAGATACTTTCCTTGCTTCTTCTACTAGCTCTTTGTTAAGGTTGACTGCTGTCATTATAATCTCCTTTATTTAACCACTGTGGTATATATTTCATCCAATTTTGCGTTACTCTATATGGTTTATCTGATAGCCAGTAATCCATAGCGTCCAGCTTATCCCTAAATTGATACTCAGTACGTCCATTCCCGTATTTCTGATAATAGATATTAAACTCCTCTCCATTAAGCTTTATAATCTCACCTTCGTAAGCGTCCTTTGTGCATCCTATAGAATAGTAGTCATTGCATTCATCATAGACTTTTTTTCTATTATCTACCTTTTCATACTTTACTATCTCTGTGTTTTTTATCTGCTCTTTGGCTTGCCTTAGATATTCTTCAAAGTCCATCACAATAACCTTCCATCATTCCAATCCATTACAGCATCACCTCTTTTAAAATAATAATCACCAAAGCAACACCCACCATCCTTACACCTGACGTGAAACATCCTCTTGTATTTGTCGCCTCCATAAGCTTTAGATAAATCACATTCAATAATCTCAGGTTCGTGCCCATTTGCACATCTTCTAGCTCTACTAAGTAACATAACTTTTCCTTTCTAATTAATTTTAAACATAGGCGTTCAGCCCGTATTCTCTTGGTAGACTACTCCCTTAAGAATAATCCTTTAAAAACTTTTATAATCATTCTATCCACTACTGCCGTTATCGTAGGCCATACGCTCTTGGGGTGGGTCACAGTCTCTCCACCAACTAGTACCAATTAAATCGTAGCTTCTGCTTTAGCTTAGTTTTTATTACGAATACAAATCAACTAAAGCGGGTCGGGCTAGTCCCGAATGATAAACCTTGTTTTATGTCTGCTAGCAGGTAAGGTGACCTGTAGTATCCTATTTTTATCTAATAAAGTTTACCTTTTAGGGCATCGCTTTATTTTGTCCTCTAGGCAGAGGGAGAGCAAATAAGTTTAGGCTTTTGCTAAATTACCTTCTAAATCCTCTTTAAATAATGCAAAGTCACGCGCTTCCATTGTATCTTGCCCGTGAACGCTTATCTCAGTCGCAACAACTTCGTATTTATCCAGCCAATCATATATAACTGCGACTGTATGTAATTGTGTTCCAGCAGGCCAAATCTGTAAAAATTTTTCTTGTGTCTTAGGTGGCTTTCTAACAAATCTGCGCGAATTTCGGTCATGAACATAACCTTCTTCGCCGCAATACATACGATAAGTGCAAAGCTCTAATAAGTGTTTTCTTATGGTCTCTGGCTTCTTCCAAAATACTCCAGTAGGACCCCACTCACCATAACAAGATGGTATGCGCGTAACCCACTCAAGGAAAAGCCCATCAGACTTACGCCTAATGCGGTATATGTGTGTTCTGTTATCGTTTGATTGTGTCATGTTTAACCCGATCAGTAACCCCGATTGTTAAAGATAAGGCGGAGGGCAACCATGATCGGGGAAAGGCTGTCTTCTAAACCGCTAAGTAAAGAATAAGCCCTCGCACCTGTTATACTATACACCTTTTTATATATTGCAAGTAGTTTTTTATGGTGGTATGTTATTTTTACTGAGTACGGTTTAAGGGTACGTAGCTAGCGCGTAGCAAGAGGTTCTTATCACGTTGAAATCTCGACAACGGTGTTAATACACTACCCATTCTGAGTATAGCTGGTCTATAAATATGTATTATAGCGTAAGTCAAGCCGAGCCAGCACTACTCAAAAAGAACCCCGCACTATGGCGGGGCTATGGAACAGGGTAAAACTATACTCACACAAAATAGTTAAGCTTTCTTTAACGTCATTCCATTAATACCAAAATCTCTAAATCCTAACTCTTTAGCTTGTGATATACGCTCTTGCTCAAATCTACCAACTCCCATAACACGTGGTAGCCATATATCCTTCTTCACATACTCATTATCTACTAATACTTTATATTTTATCATAGTCCATATACTCCTCATATTGACCTTTGCTTACAATAAACATCATGGCTCTTTTGTATAATTCTTCGTAGTTATCTTTAATCTTGATAGAGCGTGCAACGCCATATTTTAGCGTTACATATCCCTTCTTCTCAAGTTGCAACACAACACGGTTAACGCTGCTTTTTGACTTCCAGCCGCAATAATCCTTAATTTCTTCATATGAAGGGCATATACCGTCATTCATTAGGTTGCGGCGTATAAAGTCATATACCTTCTTTTCGTTGCGTGTCATATATCTCTATCCTTACTTTTCCGTTGCCACGATTAACACCATCGGTTTTTATTGAAACCTCATTAACAACGGTATGATTATCGTCCTCTAATACACACTCGCTTACCAAATAATCTTCAACTATCTTAATATAGTTACTCAAATCTCTTTTACGCTTATCAGGCATTGTAAATGTGTATCTAACCTTTACAGGGAATGTAATACATCCACACTCAGGCAATATTAATTTAGGCGCATCAGCTAACCATGCTTTATATGCTTTACTCTTAAATCGTTTCTGCCCTTTTCTACCACCATAAGCAGTGTTTACTGATACTGGGAAAGGCAAATAAACGTCATATATTTTAATCATTAATTTGACTTTTAACCCATTCTTTATGTTCTTCCCATCGCTTCTTTAATCTCTTATTCTTAAAAAAGAAGCTCTCAGCTATTAAGTAATCTGGTATTCTTCGCTTCATGTAGACATTTACATTTTGACGCGCAACACCAAGTTTAAGCAGTATTTCTCTTAACTCCATTATTTCTCCTTTATGGCATAGATAAACTTATTGTAATGGCACTATATATAATGTCAAGCAAAATAAATAACAAAAAGTTATTGACTAGGGCTTTTTTATGGATTAGTTTGTTTATATCGAATGAAGGGAATTCACATGGAACAAGAAATTAAACACTTTTACGCATTACTACGTAACTTAAAAAAAAGGTGAGCGCCTACACTATGCTACAGCTCGCTCTTATATCTCACACGCAAGCGAGATTGATAGAGAGAAAGCATATCTAGTAAAGAAACGTATCGCTATTGGTAAGGCTATAGGTTTCCAAGAAAAGATTGGATATTTTGCCAAGGATAATACGTACCTATTTAAATATATAGTTGAGGGCAAATGATTAAATTAAAACTACAATTCAACGGCGAAAGCATTAATCAAGTCATGCATACTTCTATACGTGATATGTGCAATAAACTGGCTAAAACCGATATAACAGACACTCTTGATAAATTAGAAATGGTGAGATTATGAACGAACATAACCAAGCACTAATCTTTATAACATCCCTGATTATATTTGGCCTAGCCTTTGCAGTGATTGCCATTAAGGAAAGTCAGCCAATAGCATTAGGCACAGAATGCCGTAGCGGGCTTAAGCAAGATACGTTATACGCAGGACGCATTGATTGTGCTGCGGTTGGATTAAGTAACATAGAGCCAGCGGGAGCAAACCAATGACACAGAATAAAGCGCAGGAAGCTTTGGATTTAGTCTCAAATAAAGATTACACAATGACATTCTTAAGCAAAGACGGTAGTGAAAACATCATGCCATCAGTGCAGGACGAGGAAACCATTCTCGCAGCACTTAAGATGTACCGCATAGTGTATAGCGGGGAGTTGGAGAAAGAAGAACAAAAAATCTTCGGTGAGAAAATCGAAGAACCCGAACCTTGGATGGATGATTATTCTGTTTTCGAATCCGCAGAACTTTTAGGTTTCCAACGTGGCAACAACGCAGTCCTACATAAGCTTAAGGAGATTAAGTAATGACAATGCTAGAACCGCATAACGCAAGTGAAACTATAAAATCACTAAGCGAAGTTATAGAAAGCCAAAAGCAAACGATTGACGCGATTTTGAAGAAACACGCCGACCTGCAAGCCGAACGTAACGCGCTTAAAGAA
>JALUXV010000494.1 GCA_027013165.1 Alteromonadaceae bacterium | reverse complement strand
GTATATCAAGGATAAAGATTGACTTAATCCCTGCGCTAGAAAAACCACCCGATACGCTAACATATCTTCTAACTTAAACGTCTGCATCCTGTCTTCCCAATGTAAAGTTTTTAAAACAGCCCCTCAAAGTTACATGCATCTCTCTTTATCGTTAACATTTGATTTACCTTGTTCCTAGCTCTACTCTAGAACAATTAGTTTCATTTGTAACTAGTTTACAGGAAAAGGTATGGACAACTTGCACTATCTCACCGGTTTTAACAATGAGCATGAAACCGAAGCTTTGCCGAATGCACTACCAAAAGGGCAGTTCAACCCTCAACGGGTCAATTACAATTTGTACTGCGAACAACTCAGTAGTACTGCGTTTACTATGTCACGAGCAAAGAACCGCAGAAGTTGGCTTTATCGAATTCGCCCCTCAATTGCTATGGGTGATTTTGCTCCGTATGAAAACCGCACCATAGAGACAGCGCCGACCAAAATCCCCTGTCCGCCCAACGTGATGCGTTGGGATCCACTCCCCGTACCAGAACATCAGGTAGATTTTGTCGATAGCTTGGTGACCATATCTACCTGTGGTGATGCAAATCACCAAACGGGGATGGGTATTCACTATTACGCCGCCAATAAATCAATGGAAAATCGAATTTTTTATTCATCCGACGGAGAACTGTTATTTATTCCGCAATTGGGTGAAATGTTAGTAAAAACCGAGTTTGGTAATTTAACCCTAGTTCCTGGCGAGATAATGGTGATACCGCGAGGTGTAAAATTCTCTATCACGCCTAAGGAAGGTGCGATTCGCGGATACGTTTGCGAAAACTACGGTCATGCCTTTGAGTTACCCGAACGAGGTCCAGTTGGTGCAAACGGCTATAGTAATCAGCGAGATTTTTTGTACCCTACAGCGGCATTTGAAGATAAAGAAACGCCCCACATGGTCATCAACAAATTTTGTGGTCACTTATATAGCGCGCCGTTGAATCACTCGCCTTTTGATGTAGTCGCTTGGGTAGGAAATTCGGCCCCCTATAAGTACGACTTAGCCAATTTTAATGTGATAAATACTGTCAGCTATGACCACCCAGATCCATCTATCTTTACTGTTCTCACCTCCCCTTCCGACACAGAAGGTACGGCAAATGTGGACTTTGTTATCTTCCCTCCCCGTTGGATGGTGGCCGAAAACACCTTCCGCCCCCCGTATTACCACAGAAACATCATGAGCGAGTTTATGGGGTTGATTGAAGGAACATACGACGCAAAAGAAAAAGGGTTTGCCCCCGGTGGAATGAGTCTTCACAACTGCATGACACCTCACGGTCCCGAAGCAGAAGTCTTTGAGAAGGCGTCGAACGCCAATTTAGCACCTCAAAAGTACGAGAATACACTAGCGTTTATGTTGGAAAGTCGCTATCCCATTGCGCCCACTGAGTTTGCTCTGAATACTCCCCAACGGCAAAAGAACTACATAGAGTGCTGGAATGGATTGTCAAAGCAATTTAATGGAAAGCCGTAGCCATTACTCTGTGTGTAACAGTATTTTTACAAACCACGTCCTGCTAAAACATACATAAGCATTTGTTACTAATAGGTTTATCTAAGTTAGCAAGTAAGATAAACCTAGCTCCCCCCTTACTATCAACTTTTCGTTACACCGAAAGTTGCCAGTGGAATAATCACTAGATTCACCACTATATTGCCGCTTTTATCACGCCATGCATAAAATCCATCCATCAACAAATCGAACATCGGTAGTTTTGAAACCGATGCAGTTTCAACAAGTGAGACAAACATGGCAGATCTTTTTGACAACCCAATTGGTTTAGACGGCTTTGAATTTTTGGAGTTTACCGCGCCAGAAAAAGGTATATTGGAGCCTATTTTCGAAGCAATGGGATTCACCTTAGTCGCCCGTCATAAATCAAAAGACGTTGAGCTTTGGCGTCAGGGCGATATTAATTTACTGAGCAACTACGAAAAGAACTGTCACGCTTCATATTACGCAGAAGAACATGGTCCTTCTGCCTGCGGCATGGCGTTTAGAGTGAAAGACGCTCAAAAAGCCTACACCGAGGTGCTTAATCGCGGCGCACAACCCATGGACACCTACACAGGTCCGATGGAACTTCGCTTACCTGCAATAAAGGGGATTGGGGGCGCAATGCTGTATCTTATCGATCGTTACGATACAGGCAACACCATTTACGACATTGATTTCAACTGGTTGGAAGGCGTAGATCGTCATCCGGTAGGTTGCGGATTTCACACTCTGGACCACCTTACCCACAATGTTTACCGTGGCCGAATGGACTATTGGGCTAAATTCTACGAAAGCCTATTCAATTTTAAAGAGATCCGTTACTTCGACATTAAAGGGGAATACACAGGTTTGTTATCAAAGGCAATGACGGCGCCAGATGGCAAAATTCGTATACCTCTTAACGAAGAAGCCGTTGGCGGTGGTGGTCAAATTGAAGAGTTTTTAATGAAGTACAACGGAGAAGGTATTCAGCACATCGCCTTCGCCTGCGACGACCTAGTGGCATGCTTGGATAAACTAAAAGCCAAAGGTATGAAGTTTATGACTGCACCGCCTGAAACCTACTACAGTATGCTTGAAGAGCGCTTACCCGGTCATGGCGAACCTGTTGACGAACTTCAAGCACGAGGAATTTTGCTGGACGGAACCACCGAAGGTGGGCAACCCAAACTACTGCTTCAGATATTTTCAGAGACGGTGTTTGGTCCAGTATTCTTTGAATTCATTCAACGTAAACAGGATGATGGTTTCGGCGAGGGCAACTTTAAAGCTTTATTCGAATCCATAGAGCGGGATCAACTTAACCGCGGTGTGCTCGAGACTAACAGTTAAGTCACAAAAAGGTTATCACTCTGTTTACCTGACGCAAAGCCGGCTTAATTCAAACTGAGCCGGCTTTTCTATTTATACGTTACTCTTCATCATCCCGATACGCTTTATCATAGAGCGCACAATGTGAACCGCTTATGTCTTTAATAATAGCGAATGCAGCCTTGCCATGATGTCGCACGTCTCCGTATTGTGTTCCGCCACACTGGTGTACCTCAACCAAGGCGTTGTCTAAATCCGAAACAACAAAATAAGGGATCCAGCCAGAGGGTAATTCTGCGTTACTCCCCCTTTTATGGCAAATGCCTCCCATTGGCTCTCCCTCACAGTTAAGCATGACGTAATCTTGATACTCTCCCATATCGACAGTATCGCAAGTCCACCCCATTACTCGTTTGTAAAAGTCAGCGAGACCTGTTGCATCATCTACAGTTATATCGATCCACGTATTTTCAGACATAATTATTCCCAATAATTTGTTATGAGATCGCTACTATTTTAATCAAGCGAAAATAAAATATTAGTTGATGTCAAGCCAACAAATAAGAAAATACTTGAAACTATTTTAATTTAAGATGTAGACAGGGGCTGTGGAAAATGCTTGCAAATTTGATAATCTTATCCACTGAACATTGTTTGTACAATTTATTTAACCTTTAAATTTCAATAACTTAATACTTACACCCAAACTACTCAACAAACTTATCCACAGATTAAGTGGATAACACTTGGTAGTTAGTCACAGTTAGTGTTTAATGGAGGCGTAACATGCTGAACATATTTAAAAGGTATACATGGCCAAACAAACTCTGGCAGTTTTAAACCAAGAATTTACGATCCACAGTCTGGAACCAGACAGTGGGATCCCAGCATCGGTGCTTTCCAGTCCACTTTTTTTTCTCGGTAAAACACAAGAAGAACTCTCGATTGTGGTTCCAGCCTCCATTGAAGTTGACTCTATTGATAAAGATGAACACTGGCGAGCACTGGAATTAATTGGGCCATTGCATTTATCTATGGTTGGAATAATGGCACAGATTGGCGCAGTACTAGCGGCGGCCAAAGTCGCTATTTTTGTGGTGTCTACTTTCGAGACCGACTTTTTTTTGGTCAAGAGCAATAAGTTAAAAGATGCTATCAAAGCCCTTGAATCAGCAGGCTATACCATTCGCGCTAACTAAATCGCTTATGAATTCCGTTAAAACACTCACTGAGCCACCAAGTACGTATCGCAAAGCGGTTTCCATAAGTAGCCCAGCATCAGGGCGTACTGCGGGGCTAGATGCCACTTCCTGTGTACTCACTCGCCATGAAGTTTGGGGGCCGGGGTGCGCTGTAAATACTATGTCACCTAAGGTTACTAGCCCATTTAATGGTACTGTTACTGATGTATCCCCCCTCGATTACGCCGTTACCATAAAGGCCTCGTTTGGTTTGATCTGCCGAATCAAATTTGGTGATAACACCACTCAGTTACATGGCGAACGTTTTGTATGTCCATTAACCATTGGCGAAAAGGTTGTTTCTGGACAAACACTATTTTCAGTGAATAACGGCTGGTTAAAACAACAGGGAGTTTTGCCCTTGTGTATTGTTACCGTGACAAATGCCAAGCGCATTCTCGGGGTAGTACCTTCCTCCCAAAAACACGTTAACGCCAATGTCGATCCCATTTTTACAGTGTATGTGTGACTGCTTATAATCTCCTCTTCTAATACTACACCTTAATGTTTTGCATCACTAAAGTCCTAAAGCTAGACTGTGTGCCTATTTTCGCGATATGAGCAATTAGATGAGCACGATTCTTTATGGTATTGCAAACTGCGACACCATCAAAAAAGCCAAAAAGTGGTTAACTGACAACAACGTTTCGTTTAGTTTTCACGATTACAGAAAAGACGGTATCACGGAACAATTTCTCATTGACGCAGAAGCGGCATTGGGTTGGGAAGTTATGTTAAACAAACGTGGTACTACATTTCGCCAGTTGAATGAAGAAGAAAAAACGGACCTTTGCCAAGAAAAAGTCTTGGCGTTATTGAAGGCTTACCCCGCAATGATCAAACGCCCTATTCTTTTGCACGAGGGTCAATACCACATTGCATTTAAACCTGCCCAGTACGAGAACATATTTTGATTGATTTAGATGTTATTGAAATAGCCAAGGAGCTTATCAACCGTCGCTCTGTAACCCCCGAAGACGCGGGTTGCCAAGATGAAATGAAAGCTTTTCTGGGCTCTCTTGGTTTTAACAACGAATCCATGGTGTTTGAAGACACTACTAATTTGTGGTCTCGCAAAGGAACCCAAGGTCCTGTTTTTTGTTTTGCTGGCCACACTGATGTTGTGCCTAGTGGCCCAGAGTCTGCGTGGAATACTCCACCATTTACTGCAACAGAAGTTGACGGCTATCTTCATGGTCGCGGTGCAGCGGATATGAAAGGCAGCTTGGCTGCAATGTTAGTTGCGACCCGTGATTTTGTTAGGGACTATCCCAACCACAAAGGAAGCATTGCCTATCTCATTACGAGTGACGAGGAAGGGCCATTTATCAATGGTACTACACGTGTAATCGACACGTTAGAAGCTCGCAATGAAAAGATAGATTGGTGTATTGTAGGAGAACCCTCTTCCACCGATAACGTGGGAGATATCGTTAAGAACGGGCGCAGAGGATCGCTTACCGGTGATCTTGTGGTTAAAGGCGTACAAGGTCACGTGGCCTACCCTCATCTTGCAAATAACCCTGTTCATAAAGCATCACCAGCACTTGCGGAATTAGCCGAAAGCCACTGGGACAACGGCAACGAGTACTTTCCTCCCACTAGCTTTCAAATATCTAATATTCATGCTGGTACTGGCGCTGGCAACGTTATTCCTGGTGAATTACACGTTTGCTTCAACTTCCGTTTTTCAACGGAAGTTACCAACGATATCCTTATTGAGCGCGTAACAAATATTCTCGATAAGCATGGATTGGACTACGAGATAAAATGGACGTTTAATGGGCAGCCCTTCCTAACAGATACTGGCGCGCTGTTAGAAGCAACTACCGCAGCCATAGAAGAGGTTAACGGTATTCCAACTACCTTGTCCACTGCTGGTGGAACATCAGATGGACGCTTTATTGCCCCAACAGGTGCTCAAGTTATTGAACTAGGGCCGGTGAATGCCACCATACATAAAATTAATGAATGTGTGAAAATGGCCGATTTACAAGCCTTGGCAAAAATGTATTACGGCATATTGGTGCGGTTACTCGCATGATTGACTGGATGGGGCTTCACGGTGCTCACTTGTGTGAGGCTGACGAAAATCATCGCCTGCACTCAGAGGTATTGCTAAAGTTTAGAGCAATGCAAGAGAGCGCACACGGCGATGATATCGATCTTCAATTAGTGAGTAGCTATCGAAGCTTCGATCGCCAATTAGCCATTTGGAACAACAAATGGAATGGCCAAGCCACCCTCTATGACAACAACGGCCTTCCTCTTGTGTTTGATACTCTTACAGACAAAGACAAGCTATACGCTATTCTCACTTGGTCTGCTTTACCAGGTGCAAGTAGGCATCACTGGGGGACTGACATGGACGTGTTCGATCGTCACAGTGTAAAAGCATGGGGGCAGCCATTCCAGCTGGTTACAGACGAATACGAGGGCCAAGGCCCCTGTGCTCGCCTAGCTGCATGGCTCACGAGTAATATGGAACACTTTGGCTTTTACCGCCCTTTCAATAATTATGTGGGCGGTGTCGCAGCAGAGCCTTGGCATATTAGTTATAGAGATGCCGCACTCCCTTTTGAGAACGAACTTAACCCTAAAGTATTGTTAGAGCATTTACGCGGGGTAGACATCGAAGGGCTTACTGTTATCGAAGCATACTTTGATGACATTTTTCCTCGCTACATTCTAAACCGAGGTACATCGTGAATTTAACTTGGATTATCATCATCATTGCCATTGTTTTTGGCGTTGTGGTAGGTAATATTTTGTTGCTTAAACACAGTGCGAAACTCAAAATGCCAACCACTGCAACCAAGAAAAATAGTAGCTATGATGATGAAGAAGATGAGTGGTAACCCAGTTACCTATCTTCTCGCAGGTGTTCCCCACCCTAAACTAATTTCTAATTAACTCACAAACTATTTTTGCGCTATGCTTAAATCCTATTTCAACTTTGTGATAATTAATGAAAAAGATAAGCCTCTTCTGTACATTTTGGATACTTACTACGTGTAGCTCCTTGCTCTCTTTTTCAGCACATAGTAATTCGCTTAATGTTGCGATTATGACAGTAGACCCAGCATACATTGAGGTATTCGATAAATTTTTCAAAGATTTTGAGACACAACACCCCGAATTTTCCATCTCGGTAGATTATTACAGTGATGCGCGTTACAAACGCGATATTAACCACTGGATGGAAAATGGCAGCTACGATTTACTCTACTGGCAGGGCGGAAAACGCTTATCATCACTCATTGATAAGCAGTTGTTAGTACCAATCGATACCCTGATATCAAAGGAACACATTGAAAAAACCTACCAGCCGAACGTTATTAATAGAGTGTCTCAAGATAACTTTATCTGGGCGCTTCCCATGGCACAGTACTCATGGGGGTTTTATTACAACAAAGCCATTTTTTCCGAACTGTACTTATCTCCCCCGCAGACATGGGCTGAGTTCATCACCGTAGTTAGTGCGTTAAAAGCAAGTGGTATATCCCCACTTATTCAGCCCATAGACGGCAGTTGGCCGGTAGGTGCATGGATAGATTTGCTCACGCTAGCTGCCGGTAGTAAAACGTTGCACGAAAACTGGGTATCGGATTCGCCAAACTATAGCCAAGCCAACGTAGCCCCTGTGGTGGAACGTGCCAACCAAGTACTTGGGCACA
>JALUXV010000493.1 GCA_027013165.1 Alteromonadaceae bacterium | reverse complement strand
TGCTTTTTACGTGACATGAAAGCACTCTGACAGACTGGCGAGATCAATCAATAGGATCTCTAAGATCGTTGAAAATAAATATTTTTAGCTGTCAATAGGGCCCTGGTGAACGGTTACAAAAATTATTGCAGCTAAGACGATGAAATTTATACACAGACTGTCGTAATCTGAATATTAGCTATGGGATTATCAAAAGTCGAGAACGACTAAATCATTGATTGTACAAGCTGAAAAGAATTTAGCTCAAACCTAATCTTACGCTGACACCAGAAAAACTGGGTAACTGCCAATTCAGGTCTGTATTAGTACAAACTATATACCAGGCTTGTCATTTCTATATTGCTCGTATTCTTTTACTAGCTTGGTTAGATTAGCTAAATGAAACGAATCACTTGTTTTAACTTGTACTATGATAGTCTTTGAATGACCAATAAACATAGAATGCTCCCATGGAATCGGAGAGTTTAAAACAGCAAGGGTCGGGTCCTCTAGGTGCATATGAGCAATTAAACCGTCCATGTAGAATCGGATTATTTCTTTTTTGCTTTGACCAATTGTTTGCTTTATAGGTATGAAATTATGAATAGGTCCTTTCTCAGTAAGCTGAATTAGCGCTGTAGGAAAAAATGACAAATCATCATCTTCTTCTCCTATTATTATACGGCGAAGTCTTTCAACTTTCTCTGAAGGTAAAATTATATCCGCCAATTCTGCTAATGTTGAAACTGACGCTCGCCAAAGAAGACTCAAGAAAAATAATCTCATCTTATTGGGGTTTTCAAAACTTGTAACCATTATTTCATTTGTGGAAGAAGTAGCTGGATGGGCAATCGTGTTGCTCGACCAAAGTATCCCTCTATCTCTTAGCTCTTTGATTGCATGCGCATCAAAATCAGAAAGATAATTCTCACCTTCTCTTGTTACTATTCCTTGATCGTACCAGCTATCTGCTCTTTTAATATAAAGTGATTGTGCAGAGGTAACAGATTTTTGGATGAACTTATTACCTCTGACTGTAGGCCTGGTCAGTGCTTTTGGGATTATGTGAGATTTCACAAATTTGCCACTAGTTTTGGTTAGCTTGCATAATCCCATAAGAGCGTGCCCCAATTTTCAAAAAATAAATACCCATACGACATCGGCTCAACGGAAACATGTCGAACTGCAATTTTTATAGTCTTACAGGACGACAACTTTGGCGCCTGTCTTTCTTAGTGATTTCACCCCTTCGCAAGGAGATATTGATAAGACACCAAACTTATAGTTGATTCGCCCTTGGTATCTATCACCAAGAGGTAATGAACCGATCAACTTTATAACGTACCTAGATTTCTTATCGTAACTAACACCATTTGATTCAAATGATGAATCTGAACTTAGTGTAACCAGCATAATGTTTGTAGAAACGCCCGTACCACCACCATTTGACCATATTTGAACTATATGTACGCCACTGAATGAGCAGCCAATATACCTATACGAAACCCACCCTACTCTAGGTGTAGATGTAACAGTGGGATATCCATCTGCCTCTTCAATCGTGATTTCACCATAATATCGATTTGACTTATTTGATTCAGAAATGTTGATGGATACAATTTGGTCTCCAGTATCACTCAGCCAACCTGATAAATCATCTAATATCAGTGGATTAATAAATTCTTGATTTATAAATGAGAACCTACACGATTCAAGATCACGAATAAGTTGATTCTTGGGGGTGAGCGTAAATACGTTTTTACCTATGATTCCATGAACGTCATCTCGGAAAAAACCGGCAATAGTTAGAAGTAGCACAACTACCGGTTCTGGGCTCTGTTCGATCAAAAGCCAAAAAATACAACCGATAAAAGCTAAAAAGTTAATAATTTTGTACAACGCCCCAAAATCCTTGTAAGGCTAAGATTTAAAGATGTACCTAGTTCTGCAAGATTTAAATTCGGTTACTGCCATTTGTACGAATGACTTTCCTCGAGCATCACTTAGACCAATCCCTGACGGAATTGGTAAATCAAGAGCTTTGGTATCTTATCGCTCTTAAAATAGTAATGCCAGGCTCTGTTCTAGTTTATTTTCCAAAATTATATGTGTCGAAACGTCATTATTTTGGAAATCTAATTAATCGTAGGCAATTGTTTTATCGGCATAAAAATCAGTTCCTATACTGAAATTCTGATTTATATTTAAGAAAACCCACCATGGGCGCAGCAATTCGGCTCATGACTTCAGCCCCTGTTCCCTCGCTATATAGTACCGGCGTTAACCCAAAAATGATTGATGTTGAAGTCATCATAACTGGACGAATACGCTGTTCTGAACCTTCAATAATGGCTCTTTTAAGTGCTTCGTTACTGAAGTTATCTTTCAGTTCATTGCATTTGCTGTCTAAATAAACCAGCATAATGATTCCAATTTCAACGGCGACTCCAGCTAAAGCAATAAACCCAACGCCTACCGCCACTGAAAAATTGAAATTTTCTAAATATAACAGCCAAACTCCGCCAATAAGCGCGAATGGTAAGGTACCAATAATCATTACAACCTGCGGAAAGCTTCTGAAGCTGGCGTAAAGCAATATAATGATGATTGCCAGTGTTAGCGGTACAACATAGGTTAATTTCGCCTTAGCCCGTTCCATATATTCGTACTGTCCGCTCCATGTCAGTGAATACCCTGCTGGTAACTCCAGTTGCTGTTGAATCAGTTCGTTCGCGTGAGTGACATATTGGGCCACATCTATGTTTTCAATATCAACGTAAACCCAACCATTTGGACGGGCATTCTCACTTTTAATCATAGGTGGGCTGTCTTCAATCTGAATTGAAGTAATGTCACCTAATTGAATATGTGCACCACTTGGCGTAACAAAAGGCAATCGCCGTAGTGATTCTGGAGAATCTCGATAGTCTTGCGGAAAACGTATTTGAACCGGGTATCTCTCTCGCCCTTCGACACTGCTAGTAATATTGGTACCGCCGACAGCACTGGCAATAAAAGATTGAACATCTGATATATTGAGGCCGTATCTAGCAGCGCTTAACCTATCAATGTCTATGGTAACGTAACGCCCCCAGCAACTCTCTCTGCGTATACTGAAGCCGTGCCATCCATTGACCCAAGAATAGTTTCGATTTTTTTTCCAATCGATTGAATTATAGTTAAATCAGGCCCGCCTATTTTTATACCCAAAGGGGTTTTAATTCCAGTGGCCAACATGTCGATACGGGTTTTTATGGGCATTACCCAGGCATTGGTTAATCCGGGGAAGTTAATCAGGTTATCAAATTCAGCGATCAAGCTTTGGGTGGTTACACCTTCACGCCATTGAGACTTCGGCTTAAGTTGAATAAACTGAACTTAGGCCTAATGAAAAAGGCGATTATTCGGTAATATTAAACACTGGTGACGTGCTTATGTTGTCACGCAGAAACCGAACCAAACTTGCTGAAATTACAAATTAAATTTTTGTTATGAAAATAGAGGCTTTAAATCAAGCCTCTTCTGCTTAGTGTTCTATACTACTAGTGTAGTGTGAAATTTCTTCGATTTAATGTTGTACACTTTTTTGTAGATAAGGATTATCACGTGGGTGCAAGATTACATTCGGCATGTATTCTATTGTTAGCATTATTAGTTTCATCGTGTTTTACAACGCACGAGAAACCTTTTCGGCTTGGAATCAATAGTTGGCCTGGTTACGCCCCTTTATATATCGCTAAGCGCAATTCGTTGTTTCATCGCGACAACATCGACGTTATTGAACTACCCTCTACCACCGAAACTATTCACGCGTTGGCGATGGGTAACCTAGAAGCAGCAGCACTGACACTGGACGAGGTACTGACTGTAATCGATTTGGGCATAGATGTTCAAATCGTAATGATTCTCGACACTTCTAACGGTGCAGACGCACTCGTCGCAAAACCCTATATAAAGACAATCGAAGATTTTAAAGGTAAATCCCTAGCGGTAGAGCGATCTGCCGTAGGTGGTTTTATGTTAGACCGAGCCTTGACGTCGGTTAACCTCTCTATAAATGAAATAAACGTTATTAACTGCTCATATGATCAACACATGACCTGTTTCGAGCATGCAGACGGTATTGTGACCTTTGAGCCTATTGTTACGCGTTTAGTGAGTAGCGGCGCAGTCGTACTATTTGACAGTGGACACATTCCAAATTCGGTCATAGACGTGCTAGCTGTGAAACGAGAGGTAATCGAAGAAAGTCCTGAAACCATCCACGCGCTAGTAGAAGGTTATTACCGCGCACGTGAATTTATGCAGGCCCAACCGGATCTCACCCGTCAATATTTGAGTAAGTTCATGCGTACAGAGATTCAGTATGTAGATACTACATTAGAAAAAATACATTTACCGAGTCTATCAGAAGTACAAGCGCTCATGAGTGGATCGCCATCATCATTAACCCAAACCGCCCGACGTTTAGAAGCGATAATGAAATCAAACGACCTACTATTGAACTATCAAGAACCCGAGCAACTGATTACCAATGAGTTTATTACGCAGTAGATTACGCCATATTGTTTCCGCAGACTTAAAGTTGTGGATCCCACTTTATACCGTTCTTTTAATGGTAATTATTTGGACGTATTCACTATGGAGCAGTTATACCTCCACCGTAGATTATATTGTGCGCAGTAACATTAAATACGCCGAGCAAGACGTAGCCTCGTTGGTGCGTGAAATGAATAATTTTTTAGAAGGCGATGAATCTCATAGGGCCGACCAAGCCCTTAGAGCTAGAGGTGTAAATATTGGATACGAGCTACTCATTGCGCTGGATAACAACGACAGAGTAATGTTTTCAACCAATGCGAGCCATTTAGGGCAGCATATCAGTGAGATTAACTCTAGAGCATCATTGTTTTATCAAACAGCGGACGGCAATGGAATTAGCTCAGGATTTAATCCTGGCCTAAAACACATTTATGTCTCGGCCCCTTTGACGTTAGCACCTATTGGGGGGCAAATTCGTTCATTATCTCGTGGACGTGTATTGCTCGTGTACTCCATAGAACTTTATCTACAAAATGCCATTAGAGAATCACTGAACAACAGTGCACTCGCCGCCCTACTCTTGCTACTTTTGTCCTCTGCTACTGGGTTAGTGGTTTACCGTTTTGTAAAGCTTCCAACAGATTACCTGCTTAAAACGGCGAACAAAATTGCAATTGACGAAACAAAAACACGTGCTCGTATTCATGGTACAGGTGAATTTAAGCGACTTGGAGACGCTTTAAACAATATGGCGGCGAAATTAATTTCTAGAGCCGAAGAGCGAGAGCATGCCTACACGGAGAGTCATCACAAAGACAAAATACTCAATGAAGTTTTCAGTGTGATGCCTGACGTGTTTGTCTTGATTAACGACGACGCAAAAATATTAGACTTACGGGTTTCTCGCTATTCGTCCTTTGACTACCTGTCGAGCAAAGACATAAACCGATCTATATACGCTAGCCTTCCTTCTTCTTTGCAAACGCTTCTATCTGTCAATATTGGGCAGTTGTGCACCACAAACCATTTAGTGTCTTTTGAAATAGATATACTTAAGCAAAAGCGAAAACACTACTTTGAAATTCGACTATTGATGTCTAGTGCTAATCGTATACTCGTTGTATTCAGAGAAATAACCGGCAGAAAAGAAGCTGAGTTAAAATTGAATTATCAAGCGCATTACGACGAGTTAACAGGTTTAGCGAACCGCGCATTTTTAAGCGTTCGTATGAATCAACTCATACAGCAAAATCTTGAGACAAACCGCAAATTTGCGCTCCTTTTTATTGATTTAGACAATTTTAAGGACATTAATGATTTACTCGGGCACGAAATTGGCGACAAGCTGTTAAAAGAAACGGCCACACGACTTTACAAGCTTATTGGTAATTCAGATTTACTTGCTCGTTTAGGGGGCGACGAGTTTGTTGTCTTACTTTCTGAACACGCCAGTGTTAACGACTACTGTAACAGTGCGAAGAAGATTATCGATTCACTGACCCGTCAATTTATCATTTCTAACAATGAATTATTTGTAAGCTGTAGTATAGGCGTTGTAATTTACCCTGACGATGGTCGAACCATGTCTACCTTGATGCGTAAAGCAGATTCTGCCATGTACAAAGCAAAAGCTCAGGGTAAAGGCCGATTCACCGTATATGATGACACCATTGACCGAGAAATCACTCGCCGGTATTTAATAGAGCGTCATTTAAGACGCGCATTAGAAAAGTCTCAGCTTGAGGTTCACTATCAACCACAATATGACTTGGCACTAAAGCGCATTGTTAGTGTTGAAGGCTTACTGCGTTGGAATTGTCCAGAACTTGGCCCAATTGGCCCAGCTGAATTTATTCCTGTGGCGGAACAGTCAGGGTTAATTGTCGCTATCGGAGAATTTATCTTTGAGCAAGTGGCTACCTTTATTCGCCTGCAGCTAGATAAGGACGAGCCTATTCGCGTATCAATGAACTTGTCGCCGCGACAGCTTAGAGAACCTGACTTTGTTCAGTCTCTCGTTGCTAAAACCTCGCTCTACGATATTCCCCGTCATCTACTAGAGTTAGAAATTACTGAAACCATTTTGCTAAGTAATGAGTTCAAAGCGTCTGAGTGTCTAGAAGCACTGCATAATTTTGGGTTCAAACTTGCTATGGATGACTTCGGAACTGGTTATTCTTCATTGAGCTATCTACGACAGTATCCATTCGACAATTTAAAGATCGACAGGGAATTTGTGTGGGACATCAACAAAACAAACGAAGCAAATAGCTTAATAAAAGCAATGATAACTATTGCGAAAGAATTGAATATGCGAGTCATTGCTGAGGGTGTAGAAACTGAAGAACAAGTAGATTTTTTGAATTCTGCTGGTTGCGACCTTATTCAGGGCTTTTATATCGGTAAAGCTATGAGTGTTTCCGATTTAACCCAATTGCTCGCACCAATTGCAGAGCAACCTAGTCTTGATTCGAGCCACGAATTGGAAAATCAATAATGAAATGTGCGCCTTGCTCTGAGGGTTCACAAACAATGGTGCCACCTAGTTTTTGGTTGATTAAGTTATAACAAATATGCATTCCAAGCCCAGTTCCGCCATGGGCTCTATTCGTAGTAAAAAAGGGGTCGAATACATTCTTTCTCACCTCGGCAGAAATACCACACCCATTATCTTTATAGTGGATTATGACTTTCCCTTGCTGTTGTGTTATCGAAATGGTGATAATTCCATTTTGAATTGTCTTAAATCCGTGGATCACCGAATTCATCACCAAATTAGTGATGATTTGTGCCAATATTCCCGGGTAAGTCTTGATTTTTTGTTTAGTCTCGCTAACGACATTAACGGTATGTTTGGCCTTTTTAAGCCTAAAGTGCAAATTGAAAACCACCTCGTCAATATACTGCTTTAACTCTATAGAGCGCAGCTCGTCGGTAGTTTGGTCGGCCGACACTTGCTTAAAGTTTTTAATAAGTTCACCGGCTCGGGTTAAGTTATTCTCGACAATAGCACCAGTTTCTATAAGTAATTTTATAAAACTATTCATTCGCGATTTGGTGAGGCGATTTTCTTCAACAGTTTTAGCGAATTCTTGGGTTGAATGGGTCAAATGAGAAATTGCCGTAATACCTACGCCCAGCGGTGTATTTATCTCATGAGCCACGCCAGCCACTAGGTTGCCCAACGATGCCATTTTTTCAGACTGAATCAATTGTTCCTGCGTATTGATAATTTGCTCGTTCATTGCTTCTAGCTGCTGGTTTTTTTCATGCAGTACAATATTGGAACGCTGTCGTTGTTTGGCGGTACGGTAAACCAACACAACAGTTATACCCGTTAACAAGGCCACGACCACCGCCAAAGACACAACGATAGACTGGGCTTTTATTGTAGAACTTTGTGACTGTAGAGTTTCGTCTTGAACCGCTATGGTTTGCTTAGATTGCTGGAGCGCTGCATCTTGTTGGCTTAACAATTCATTTTGTTCATTTAATCGCGTCTGATTCTGTGCAATTAAAGCATTCAATGCATTATTAGCCGTTGCTCTTTCTGCGAGTTCACTATTGAGAGTTTCTAGCTCTTGAGTATTAGTTGCTAATTGTTCTCGACTCGTATTTAACTCAGCTTGAGCACTTTCCAGTGCTTGACGAAGGGGCTCGTATTCACTGTTTAGACTGTTGTACCTTTGCTGAAACTCTGTGTACGACGAAGCCAGTTGCTCCAATTCACTTGCTTGTTGATTAAGTAACGCTTGACTTGATTCAACGTCTTCCTGCAATGAGCGGGATAACGCATTTTTTTCTTCTACCTCAGCATTTAACTCATTAAGTTGGGAATTCATTTCCCGCACTAGCGTGGCAACGTCAACTTCTGAGCCCCCCAACAAAACAATGTCTGGATCAACTTCTAAGTTTTGAAACGCCAAATTGTAGCGGTTAACACTAAAAGAGATTGTTCTGCCTTCTTGTGTAACCAAGTCGATACCAATCAGAGCATTGTCTAAAAAGTTATTCGTTATCAGTAAGGTAGGTTTGTTTTCTATTTGTTGTAAAATGTACTCTACGTGATTATTTAAATTAGCGCTTACAACTAGAATGTGAGAGTAAGGCACCGGTTCAAACCCCGATGTTCGTGATACTAAAAAGGTTTTGTTCGCTGCATCTATTGCTGAAAGTTTTTTAATGCTTTCCCAATAGACATCCTCTTCTCCGACATAAGTAACAATCATCTCATCTGGGTTGTCTGGCCATGTTACATACCCTGTAAATTTGTTAATGAAGGCAACTTTTAAGTCATATTGAGAAAATTGGCCATACGCTGAAGAATGGCACATCGCGGCTACGCAACAAATGAAGATTGCCACAATGTGTGTTTTCATTAATCAAATTCCCATTCAAAGCCCGCGGTCCATTGTCTTCCGGGGTGGATAACCCCATCGGGAAGCCCTGACCCTAAGGCTGGTCCAATATATTGGTTTCCTTCAAGGTTATTCACAATAAGGCTAAAGGTCAATCTATCGTTAAATTCGTAATAAGAAATTAACCTAAACCGCCAATAGGATTTTATATTATTAAATTCTAGTGGGAATGAATTCGTTAACGTACGTCGAGATGACCTGTAATCTCCACTTAATCCCAATAGAATTTTTTCTCCAATACTCTGACTAATATGAAAATTAACCAATCTTTTTGACTCTCTAAACGCACTATCGGGTAACTCGAAGTACTGGGTATATGCGACTCGTATCCATAAATCTTGATTTAAAAAGTGTTTCACTTCTGCCTCTATCCCTCGAACTTGAGAGGCATCACCGTTAATCAAGGTTGTTTGACCATCAATTTCCGTATTGATAATGGGATCGTCGTAAGAAGTAACAAAATAATTTACTGATGCAAGCGTGCTGGAAGTCTTGTATTGCACAATAAAATCAAAAGACTGGGTTGACTCAAAACGAAGTGAATCGTTGCCTCCTCGGGCAATACCATTAAACAGGTTTAAATCAGCAAGGTCGGGTGACCGAAAGGCTTGACCGTACAGCGCTTTGAACTGAAAGCGATTACCCGAATCATACACAATACCAAACCTAGGAGTAAATCGGCCACCGATGGACTCAAAGCGGTCGTATCGGCCGCCGACTATCCAATTCCAGAACCCAGCTTGATGTTGGTATTGGAAGAATGCCCCGGCCGCATCTTGTCCTTCCTCAGTTCCTACCTTAGCGGGTAAGTCGATATTACTAGAGTATCGAATAGGAAAGTCACCATTGACTAACCCATTTAAATCAAAATTCGTTACCCCTTCGGCACGAGTTTCATCACTGTTTTGTACTGATAGTCCAAATTGGATCGAGACGTTTTCCCCGTAGTGATAGTTATTAAACCAAGAAGCTTTAAGACCTTTTGATTCAAGGTAGCCTATCCCATAAAAAGGTTCATCACTGTTCGGTATACTAAGGTTGATAAACGCACCCACAGGGGTAGATTGTGAAGCTGTCTCTAGCTCAGTAACTAGATAACTAAGATCAACGTGAGATTCAATGGAATTAAGCCATTCAAATTCATAACTGTAAAATATCCCAGTCATTGACCTGATGTTGTAGTTTTCGTACCTATCACTCAATCGCTCAACAGTATAAAAGTCTTCTGACTCTCGATAGCGATAGTTCAATGTAAGGTTATGACGACTATTACTCAGCGTGAAGATTGCCGATTTTTGATTAAAAGGGTCTTCTATGCTTTTATTCGCATTATTGAGGTAGTCGTATACTCGGTAGTTGTCGCCTCTTGAATTAATAAGGCTAACTTGCCCACTTAGGCTTAACAATTTGAAGTCTTTATACGATTGTACAAAAAGGTCTGAAGTGATCTCATTTCCACTTTGAAGACGAACTCGCCGGTCTCTACTGCGAGTAATGATATTTACTACACCAGTGAATGCATTTGAGCCGTAAATTGCTGAGCCCGGTCCTCGTAGCACTTCAACTTTTTGCACGTGTTCCAGTGAGTAGTTAAGCAAATTCTCTGCACTACCCGATCTAGGATCATTAGCGGCAAAGCCATCAATCAAGAAGAGTATTTTTCTCGACGATGAGCCAATATTTAAGCCACGAGACGTGATGGAATACTGTTGAGAAAAGTCAGCGTATCGAGTTACCTGAAACCCTGGAGCATACTCGAGTAATTCGTGCAGGTATCTTGCCCCAAGAGAAGTTATTTCATTTCGAGTAAAAATAGAATACGCCGCAGGCACCGAATCGACTTTTTCCGGTGTAAGTGTCGCTGTAGTAAATTTGGCTTCGAGCAACTCGTCGAGCGACATAGAAAATAACACCTCTTCATCTGGATAACTCGAAGAATGCGCTGTGCCACTTATCACCATTAAAATTAGCAACATTAGTATTGCGGGCATAGTAATGTTTTACCTAAACAAACCTTGAAACAGAAACTTAGCTATTAGTCAGTATAATAAACTCAGTATGAAGCCTAGTACAAAAATAGAAATATGGAGATGATTGGAGGGACTTGAGCACAAGAATTGGCACGTGAAGGATTTCACGCGCCGTTGCAATGAATCACTTTATACTTTTACTGCCAATACATCGGTTTTTACACCATGCAATACAGCATTTGCAGTAGATCCTAAAAGTAACTTTAGGCCACTTTGGCCATGGGTCCCTACAACAATAAGGTCTGCACCTATCTTTTCCGCCATGATATGAATTTCTTCAGCCGGAGAACCAATTACTACCTTTACGTGGCTATAAGGAATATCATGACGTGCCGCAACTTCTTTTAGCTTTCGTTCAGCTTGTTCCGTCACCTCTAGCGAAAAATCTCGCTCTAAAAATAAACCGTACGGTTCCATGCTAGCTTGAGGAAATGCCACGTACAACAAATGGCATTTGTGCGGATTACCCGCGATATTAAGCGCCCGTTGAATCACAGCATCGTAATCAGAGAAAACATCAATTGGAACCAAGATTGTTTCATAATTTTCCATGGAATCGCCCTCGCTTTATGGATTTACCACATTAACTTTACGTCATTTATGCAAATGAACCTTGATTGAGGTCAAGATGAAAGTCTATTTTTCACTCATACTAAATGCTACACGAAAATTAAATGGACATTACTATGAGAATCAAGTCACTCGTTATCATTATAGTTTTGGTACTGTTAACTAGTGGGTGTAGCCCCAACTCGTCGCGAGGATTTAGTCTTCCGCAAGGCAATCCACAACTCGGAGCGGAAAATTTTGAAAAATATCGCTGTACTGATTGTCATACTGTTGCGGGAATTACAGTTAATGAAGACCACACGTACCTGCTAGTTCGTCCAGTGCCATTGGGCGGAAGCAGCGGAAGAATTACAACATACGGTGAACTAGTCACGAGTATTATTAATCCTTCACACAAAATCACTCGCCGGCAACCCATTAGTATGACAACCGAGAACGGCGAGTCTAGAATGAGAAATATCAACGACATCTTAACTGTAACCGAACTCGTAGACCTAGTAGCATTTCTTCAGCCGAAATATAAAGTAGAGCCTTATCGTACGTCTGAATATCGCCTATACGAATTAAGAACAACTGAGTAAGTTGGTTACGCGTTACCTCGTTTCAACCGCTGTTATTACAATGTGTGACAATCTTTCGCGTATTAGGTATAAATAACTGGTAAATAACTTTTCATAAAGGATTCAGTGGTTTCATGGAGTACGCTCTTCTTTTCTTTGCGTTTATTTGCGGCTTAGGCGTAAAACTTATCGGTATTCCTCCCCTTGTTGGATTCCTTTTAGCGGGGTTTTTACTTAACTTTATGGGCTACACCCTATCCGATGGTCTAGTTACCGTTGCCGATTTGGGCATCACCATAATGCTGTTTACCATTGGTTTAAAACTAAACTTAAAAGACCTCAGTAAGCGGGAAGTCTGGGGCGGTAGTGTATCTCATACATTATTGTGGGTAGCGCTAACCACTGGCGTGTTTTATGGCCTATCGGTTGTGGCTAGCCACTTTATTTCGGCACTTGATATTCAAAGTGCATTGCTAATTGCTTTTGCACTTAGCTTTAGCAGTACGGTGTGTGTAGTTAAAGTGCTGGATGAAAGCGGAGAAATGAAGACCCGCCATGGTAAGTTAGCGATTGGCATATTGGTTATGCAGGATGTTTTCGCGGTGGTGTTTCTAGTAGCTGCGACGGGTAAGCTACCCTCACTCTATGCATTCGGTTTACTTGCTTTATTCCCATTACTGCCTTTGATTTATCGAATGATAGATAAATCAGGTCACGGTGAGCTTTTACCTTTAACAGGATTTATGCTCGCTCTAGGTGGATACCAATTGTTTGAAATTGTAAACATCAAAGGAGATTTAGGCGCTCTTATTTTTGGGATCATGATTGCTCAACACCCCAAAGCCGCTGAATTATCTAAGTCTTTAATGAGCTTCAAAGATCTCTTTTTAGTAGGATTCTTCTTATCTATCGGTCTAACCGCACTACCTACCATAGGAATGCTGGGTATCGCCATAGGATTGTGCTTATTACTACCCATTAAAGGGTTATTGTTTTTTGGACTATTCACTAGTTTAAGATTACGAGCTCGAACAGCCTACTTGAGCAGCTTGATACTTGCTAATTACAGCGAATTTGGATTAATTGTGGGAGCTCTTGCAGTCTCCTTAGGCATGCTAACCGATCAATGGCTGGTGGTTATCGCCTTAGCGGTTTCTTTTTCATTTGTCATTACCAGTATTTTATATCGCCAATCACATGCCCAATACAACGAACTAAAAAGCTATATAAAGCAATTTGAGAAAAAACGGCGTTTACCAGAAGACGTTTACCCCACCATGAACGACGCAGATTTTTTGGTTATTGGAATGGGTCGTGTAGGTACTGGAGCCTTTAATGCCCTTAATTGCTTGGAAGAGATTAATGTATGGGGAATGGACGCCGATCAAGTAAAGGTCCAGCAACTCCAGCAGAGCGGAATGAACATTATTTGTGGCGACGGAGAGGATATCGACCTTTGGGAAAACCTTGATATTGAAAATATTCAGCTTGTGTTACTTGCCCTTCCATCCATTCACGATGCTGTGAATATTACCCTTCAACTAAAAGTCGCAGGGTATCAAGGTAAAGTTGCCGCCATTGCACGTTACGAAGACGAGGTGAAGCACCTGCGGTCTAATGGAATAGATAAAGTATTTAACTTTTTCACTGAAGCCGGTTTAGGTTTTGCTGAAGAAAGTATGGCCTATGCTCAATCTCAACAGTTGAAACCGTAAATACAATGAGAACAAAGGATTAACTGAGAATGGTTAACATTTGTATCTATTTGTTTTTATTAAAATTTCTTTGATTTTATCATTATGAACGCCTACACTTAGCCTCAATAAGCTGACGAGGGCTAAACATGAAAGGCAACAGCGACGTTATTGAAAGTTTAAACAAAGTATTGACGAGTGAATTAACCTCCATAAATCAGTACTTTCTACATGCACGTATGTTCAAGAACTGGGGTTTAACAGAGCTCAACAGTAAGAATTACAAAAAGTCGATCAAAGACATGAAGCAGGCGGACGATATCATCGAACGCATTTTGTTTTTAGAGGGGCTACCTAACCTCCAAGCACTAGGCAAACTGTATATCGGTGAAGATACGGTAGAGATGCTAGAGTGCGATGCACGTTTCCAGCAGGAACAAATTCCACTTTTAAAAGACGCAATAGCATTGTGTGAACAGAAGCAAGACTATGTATCACGAGACATGCTCGAGTCTATTTTGGAGTATGAAGAAGAGCACCTAGACTGGCTCGAAACGCAGGATTATCAAATCAACGCCATGGGCTTAGAGAATTACCTGCAAGCACAAGTGATGGGAGACGAATAATGAAAGGCAATACGCAAATTATTAACGCGTTGAACGAACTACTGTCCTATGAATTAGCAGCGATGGATCAGTACTTCCTTCATTCACAAATGTATCTAGACTGGGGATTAAATAAGCTTTATGAGCGAATTAATCACGAATTCGATGATGAGCGCGGTCATGCGACTAAGTTGATAGAACGTATTTTGTTTTTGGAAGGTCAACCAGACATGGTTACTCGCACTGGCTTCAAAGCTGGTGCTGACGTTCCAGAAATGCTTGAAAGCGATTTACGGGTAGAATACGAAGTAGACGCAAAATTAAAAGAAGTCATTGCGCTATGTGAGTCTGAAAATGACTACGTAACAAGAGAAATGCTTACTGTTTTGCTCGACGATACCGAAATGGACCATGCTCATTGGTTAGAGCAGCAACTAGGGTTAATTAAACGTTTGGGTATACAAAATTACTTGCAGTCTCAAATGTAAACAATAATCCATGTAACAAGGCCTCTCACAAAGAGGCCTTTTTATTGTTCGGTTGAAAAGTTGAGATAATAGACGGGTTCGGAATTTTCCAAGTTCAACTGAATTCGCCAGTCCATTCTAGGTTCCGAACAGCTTCCTAACATAAACCAACCGCTCCAACTTCCATGTTCGTCTTTGTCAATGAGTACTGGAATTTTCCCCATATACATATTAACGCCCTCAATCCACGCGCTTTCAGGAACTAAACCGCTTAAACTACTAAATTCTAAGGTTATCGATTCTTCAACCTCTGGATGCTGAGAAAACCTTGCCGTTATTTTTTGATCGCCAATTAAAAGTTCGCATCGATTATTGACAAAATTACAGCTATTACCTATTTCAACATAGGACGCTCCATTGTTTTGCCATGCTTGTTGATACCTATGAACGGTAAATATCGCTAATGCAACGAAAAAAATAGTGAGGGGCCCAAGGTAGGAACGTAAGCGTTTTGTTGTATTCATGTTGCAAATTTTTAACATTGATTAATTTTTGAATGATTCTGTATTGACCGAGATCAACGTCGCGTAGTTTATGGTATCTTTTTGTAATTAAAAACCTTATCATCCGCGTACCAATTGGCTTGGAGCAATAATTATTACTCTTTCCAAGCTCAGTGTGAAGAGGGACCGCTCTATCACATTTTACCGTAATAAAACGGCAATTGGAGACCATAAGTTCATTTGAAGTGGAAGATTCATTAAAATGAGTGAAATAAGCCAAGCACAACCTGATTACAACTACAAAGTCGTCAGGCAATTTACCATCATGACCATCATATGGGGTATCGTTGGTATGGGTATAGGGGTATTTATTGCCGCGCAATTATTTGCACCTATGCTTAACTTCGACACACCATGGTTAACTTTCTCACGTTTGCGCCCATTGCACACTAATGCCGTTATTTTTGCCTTTGGCGGTTGTGCTCTATTCGCAACGTCGTACTACATTGTTCAGCGTACCTGTCAGGTAAGACTATTCAGTGACAAGCTAGCAGCATTCACCTTCTGGGGATGGCAAGCTGTAATCGTTCTTGCAGCCATTACTTTACCGCTGGGTTTAACCAGTTCGAAGGAATATGCAGAACTAGAGTGGCCAATCGACATTCTTATAACGCTAGTTTGGGTTGCATACATCATCAACTTCTTCGGTACGCTCGTTATCCGTAAGGTTTCGCACATTTACGTAGCGAACTGGTTCTTGGGTGCGTTCATGTTGACTGTTGCCGTTCTTCATATCGGTAACAGCATGGCAATTCCGGTTTCTTTCACTAAGTCTTACTCGCTTTATGCTGGTGCTGTTGATGCAATGATGCAGTGGTGGTACGGACACAACGCGGTTGGTTTCTTCCTAACAGCAGGCTTCTTGGGAATGATGTACTACTTTGTTCCAAAACAAGCGGGTCGTCCGGTTTACTCGTACCGTCTGTCTATCGTTCACTTCTGGGCATTGATTTCACTTTATATTTGGGCAGGCCCTCACCACTTGCACTACACGGCTCTTCCTGATTGGACGCAGTCACTAGGTATGGTGATGTCAGTTATCCTATTCGTACCGTCTTGGGGTGGTATGATTAACGGAATTATGACGCTATCTGGTGCATGGCATAAACTGCGTACTGACCCAGTACTTCGTTTCCTTATCGTTTCATTGTCTTTCTACGGTATGTCTACCTTCGAAGGCCCAATGATGGCAATCAAAACAGTAAATGCACTGTCTCACTACACTGACTGGACTATCGGTCACGTTCACTCTGGCGCGCTAGGTTGGGTTGCCATGGTTTCAATTGGTTCTATCTACCACTTGATCCCAGTGCTGTTTAGCCAGCCTGCAATGTACAGCACTCGTTTAGTTAACGTGCATTTCTGGTTAGCAACTATTGGTGTTGTTTTGTACATCGTAGCAATGTGGATGTCTGGCGTACTTCAAGGCCTAATGTGGCGTGCCGTAAACCCAGACGGAACACTAACGTATAGCTTTGTTGAGTCTCTAGAAGCGTCTAAGCCTTTCTACGTGGTTCGTTTCATCGGTGGCGTATTCGTGGTAGCAGGTATGTTGGTAATGGCATATAACACCTACATGACTGTGCGTGCACCCAAAGGCAGTATTGCAGTAGAACCTGAAGCTCAGGCTGCGTAATAAGGAGACGTGAAGTGAAAAATCCACATGAGTTAATTGAAAAGAACGTCGGCCTACTCACCGTTTTGATTCTTGTTGCAATCAGTTTCGGTGCTATGGTTCAGATTACGCCGTTAATGTTTCAACAACAGACGATGGAACCTGTCGAAGGTCTTCGTCCTTATACGGCACTAGAATTGGAAGGTCGTGACATCTATATCCGTGAAGGTTGCGTAGGTTGTCATAGCCAAATGATTCGTCCATTCCGCGCTGAAACAGAACGCTATGGCCACTACAGTGTTGCCGGTGAGTCTGTTTGGGAGCACCCTTTCCTGTGGGGTTCTAAGCGAACTGGTCCCGACCTAGC
This sequence comes from Alteromonadaceae bacterium, assembly GCA_027013165.1. Classification (GTDB taxonomy): domain Bacteria; phylum Pseudomonadota; class Gammaproteobacteria; order Enterobacterales; family Alteromonadaceae; genus Alteromonas. The sequence goes on along the minus strand of JALUXV010000493.1, from coordinate 19,820 downwards.
CCGTGTTGGCGGTCGATACAGTGATGAATGGCACCGCGTACATTTGATCAACCCACGTAACGTTGTTCCAGAATCTAATATGCCGGGTTTCCCGTGGTTAGAAAAGAACAAGTTATCAGGTGAGTTAACCGGTAAGAAGATGGAAGTGTTCCGAGGCTTCGGCGTTCCATATACCGATGAAGATATCGCAGGTGCGCAAGCGGCAGTGTCGGGCAAAACAGAAATGGAAGCCCTTATTGCTTACCTTCAATCTCTTGGCACACATTTGAACTAATATGGACCAGAGTATTGTAGGCAGCATTTTTACTGTCATCGTTTTTGTCAGCTTTATAGGCATAGTTTGGTGGGCTTTCAGTGGTCGAAACAAAAGTAAGTTCGACGAAGCCGCTAACCTACCCTTCGCTGACGAAGATAACAACGAATCAAAAAAAGATTAGCAGGAGTCTTAAACTATGAGTATGTTTTGGACAATATGGATTTCTGTAATCACCCTTGGGTTGATTATTGGATGCTATTTTCTTCTTCGCTGGTGTTTGTCAAACCAAACGGGCGTTGAAGAAGGTGAATCAATGGGTCACGAGTTCGATGGTATTATCGAACTAAACAACCAACTTCCACGTTGGTGGACAATTATGTTTTACGTGACTATCGTGTGGGGCTTTATCTACCTTGCACTCTATCCTGGCCTTGGTGCATACGAAGGCTTGTGGAAATGGCGTAGTTCAAACCAAAATGTTCAGTCGCTTGAAGAGTCAGCACAGGCTCGTGAACAAGCTTCTGCTGAAGGTTATGTTGTAGAGTATGACCGCGAGTTAGACTATGCAGCAGAGCAATTCGACCCAATTTTTGCAGCCTATGCTCAAATTCCGGTTGAAGAACTGGCAAAAGACCCAGAAGCAAACAAAGTAGGTAAGCGTTTGTTCCTACAAAACTGCTCTCAGTGTCACGGTTCAGATGCTCGTGGTCAAAACGGTGGCTTCCCTAACCTAACTGATAACGACTGGTTGTACGGTGGCTCTGGCGCTAAGATTGTTGAAACTTTAACGCTTGGTCGTTCAGGTCTAATGCCTGCACAACTTCCAGCATTAGGTGAACAAGGTATTCAGGAAGTGGCAAACTACGTGCGTAGCCTAAGCGGATTACCAGATGTAGATCCTGAGCTTGCAGAGGCTGGTAAAGGTAAGTTCATGGTATGTGCGGCGTGTCACGGTATGGACGCTAAAGGTAACCAAATGTTGGGCGCCCCTAACCTAACTGATACTACTTGGCTATACGGTGGCTCACACAGAGCTGTTGTAGAAACGCTAACGTTCGGACGTAATGGTGTTATGCCTTCATTCAAGAACACCTTGGGTGATGACAAAATCCATGTTGTTGCGGCTTACGTATACAGCTTGTCTGACGAATAGTCACTTACATAGCTAACGTATAAAAAGCCTCGTGACCACGGGGCTTTTTTTATGAGACTATTCAACTTCCTAACTATTAATACAACGCGCTAGTAGGATCTTAATGAACACACCTTGGTATAAACAGTTTTGGCCCTGGTTTCTTATTGCTGTACCTGTGATCACCCTTATTATGGGTGTAGTATTAGTACGTCTAGCAATAACCACTGAAGACAGTTTAGTAGTAGACGACTACTACAAAGAAGGAAAAGCGATTAACGCTAGGTTAGATAAAGTTGCCAATGCCCGTCGACTTCGTATTACCACAGACTTAACTATAGACAACGGTCGTATTGCCCTTAAATTTCATTCTGGCATACCACAGGAAGGTAATGCGTTAAAACTTACCTTTCATCATGTCACCCTAGAAGAAAAAGATACTGAAGTTTTATTGTCGCGAGATGCTACTGGTACATACCGTGGGTCCACTGATAATGATTTATCTGGTAAGTGGCGAGTGTCATTAATGCCAATGGACGAAGCATGGAAAATTCAACAAACCCTGACATTACCCTACGGTGCAACAATCAGATTTAATCCTTGATGAAAGACCCGAATTGCTATCATTGTGGACTTCCCAATGACAAAGAACATACCTACTCAACCCATATCTTGGGTGAAACTCGTCAGTTATGTTGCCCTGGTTGCTTGGCAGTTTCTGAAGCTATCGTTCAAAATGGCTTAGAAGATTACTACCAATTTCGCACTGAACCAGCAATAAAGGGCGATGACCTAATTCCTGCACAGCTCAACAAATTAAGCTTGTTTGATGAGCCCGCATTGCAAGAAGACTTTGTTATTGACCAGGGTAAACATAAGTCTATTCAGTTAACCGTTGAAGGTATCACCTGTGCCGCTTGTGGGTGGCTCATTGAGAAACAGCTATCAAAAGTTAAAGGGATAGCTCAAGTATCAGTAAACGTTCAAGAGCGTCGCGCTGCCGTATCATGGGACGACAATCAGCTAAAGTTGAGTCAAATACTCAATGCATTAAAGCGTATAGGTTATAAAGGCGCGCCTTTTCAACCCGACGATCATGAAGCTAGCTACAAAAGAGAAGAAAAAGCATTTCTTAAGAAACTCGGTTTAGCCGGATTAATGACTATGCAAGTCATGATGCTAATGGCCGGTTTGTATTTTGATTGGTTCGGCGCCATAGAAGCGGAAACTCGCGACTACTTTTACTGGGTGGCGCTTACCCTTACTACACCTGTTGTTCTGTATTCCGGCAGCCTATTTTATATTGGTGCCTCAAAAGCTTTGCTAGCCCGAACTGTGAATATGGATGTTCCTATTACACTGGCTGTCTTTGGTACCTACATAGCCGGCTTAAAGTCTACGCTTCTTCAAGAAGGAGAAGTGTACTTTGAATCCATTTGTATGTTCATTTTTTTGTTGTTACTGAGTCGCTTTTTAGAGCATAGAAGCCGACATCGGGCAGCGCAGATTTCTGCCAATATGACCCAATATGTACCAGTTTCTGCGACTAAAATAGATGAACACGGCAATCTCATTCAATGTTTGGCAAAACAGCTACAAAAGGGGGAGCTAACCCTGATAAAGCCCGGTGAAACCATCCCTGTAGACGGTATTGTCGTAGACGGATCGGCATCGGTAGATGAATCAATGCTAACAGGTGAATTTAACCCTGTGTTAAAAGAAGTTGGCAGTACCGTCTATGGCGGTACAGTCAGTAAAGACGGCAGCCTAACCATTCGTGTAACGAATACGCTTAAGCACGCCTTGGTAAATCAAATTGTAAGACTTCAAACCACCGCCATGGCAAGTAAGCCCAAAGTGGCTCAAATTGCCGACGAGTTTTCTCGTATATTCGTTATTGCCGTACTTGTGGTGTCATCGGCAACTTTTCTGTTTTGGTATTTACAGGGAAGTGATCGCGCCTTTTGGATCACAGTTTCAGTGTTAGTGGCAACCTGCCCCTGTGCACTTGGTCTTGCTACACCGTCGGCGTTAACTTGTGCAATGGCAAAATTAAACAAGCACGGAATTTTACTAAAGCGCGCCGATGCCATAGAACAGCTAACAAAGGTAAATACCATTGCTCTTGATAAAACGGGCACCCTAACCCAAGGAAAATTTTCAATTCAAGACACCTGGTTTAATCCAAATTATCCAGAAGATGCAGTACGCAACATTGCAGCCTGCCTTGAGTCGAGATCAGAACACCCTATTGCTAAGGCCTTCTGTGTAGAATCAAACACGTTGTCTTTACACAATTACAAAGTCACTCCCGGTGGAGGTGTTTCTGGAGTTATTGATGGAAATCAGTATTCACTGGGTTCCAAGCAATTTTGCTTTGGCGAAACCACCGCTCCAGCACTAGACATTGAAGCCAACGTATTTTTGGTCAGTGAAGGTGAATTGCTCGGAGCTTTTACTGTAAGTGATACATTAAGAGAAGACGCAAAAGACAGTTTGTCACAATTATCTGCGTTCAAATTAGCAATGTTTAGTGGTGATATACAGAGTAACGTTGACTCCGTTGCTAAGTCGTTATCTATCGATTTAGCAAAAGGAGAACTTTCGCCAGAACAAAAGTTTAACGAAGTAAAAGCGTTGCAACAGCAAGGCGATTCTGTACTCATGATGGGCGACGGAATCAACGATGCACCTGTGCTTGCCAGCGCAGATGTCGCTATTGCTGTGGGTAACGCAACTGACGTTGCGAAAACTGCTGCTGACGTTATTTTACTTGGCGACAAGCTCTCTGTTGTGCCTTTTTTACTAGCATCGGCACAAAGTGTTAAATCTACCATACGTCAAAATATGGCTTGGGCCGTAGGTTATAATCTGGTTATCTTGCCCTTTGCAGTGTCGGGTATACTAAGCCCTTGGATGGCTGTGGTCGGCATGAGTTTAAGCAGTATTATTGTGGTGTATAACTCAACGCGTTTACTAAGGGGTTAAAGTGAGTATTATTTATGTATTGATCCCCATCGCAATTATTATTGTTGCAATTGCAGTCTTGGTATTTTTCTGGGCGGTAAAGTCTAATCAATTTGACGACTTGGATCGTCAAGGATATAGCATATTGTTTGACGACGACCTTTCACCAGAAGAAAAAGCACTCGCTGAACAGCGTAAAAAAATACAACAACAAAGCGAATCCAATGACTGAGCTAAATGCTTTTTCGGCATTCCTCGTTGGCATTGCTGGGGGTGTTCATTGTATTGGTATGTGTGGCGGTGTTGTTGCAGCACTTAACGCGGTAACTCCTGCTGATCAAAATAAACTTCCTTACACCTTAGCGTACAACTTTGGTCGTATTACTAGCTACACAATCGCAGGGGCAATTACTGGTGCGCTTGGTCAAATGGCAACGAATTTCATTCCCTTAGGTGGGCCTATTTTGTCTTTTATCAGCGCGATAATGCTTTTGCTTCTTGCTTGTTACTTAGGCAACTGGTGGCGGGGATTGGTACATGTAGAAGCCTTAGGTCAACGACTTTTTCGTACTTTACAACCAGTGTCAAAGCGCTTTATTCCGTTTAAAAACCCCGCATATGCAATACCTTATGGGTTTATTTGGGGTTGGCTCCCCTGTGGACTCGTGTATTCAACCCTTACCTGGTCACTAGCGGTAGGTAATGCTATAGACGGCGCTTTAATAATGCTAGCTTTCGGGTTAGGCACACTGCCTACCCTAGTTGCTGCTAGTGTTGGAAGTCAGTACTTGATCAAAGGGTTTAAACATCCTATTGTACGTCAAGCCATAGCCATTAGTTTGTTAATGTATGCGATTTTCTTAATTTATCGAGCATTTCATGCTATCTCATAGTAGTATTCGTTTTATGAGTTCAAAGCGTCAAGTGTGTGTATTATGAGCAAAGGAAGCCAGTTTTCTATTCATTGTCAAAATTGCAGTTTCAGTCATTTGTGTTTGCCTGTTGCCCTCGATAAAACGGAAATCGAGTCTTTAGACGATATTATTGAAAGAAAAAAGCCACTTCACAAAGGTGATGCCCTTATTCAAAGCGGCGATCCGTTCTCCTCACTGTATGCCGTGCGAACTGGTTCGTTTAAATCTTTCGTCACTAACGCTGACGGAGAAGAGCAAATCACCGGTTTTCACTTTCCAGGGGATATTGTAGGCTTCGATGCCTTGCGAGAGAACAGACACCACAGTTACACTCAAGCATTAGAAACAGCAATGGTTTGTGAGCTTCCCTACGAAACACTAGATGAAGTGGCAATGCAGTTTCCTAAGCTCCGTCACCAGATAATGAGCTTTATGAGCGCTGAGATTAAGCAAGACCACGACATGATGATGCTACTTAATAAGCGCACTGCCGAAGAACGTCTAATGTACTTTATTGCTAACCTTTCTGAACGATTTGAGGCAAGAGGCTTTTCAAATAAAGAATTTCACCTAACCATGACTCGCAATGAAATTGGTAACTATTTGGGTTTAACAATTGAGACCATCAGCCGCCTACTTAGTCGCTTTCAAAAAGAAGGCATTATTCGCGTAGAAGGCAAGCTAATCACTATTACCGATTTCGATTTAATGCGAGACAAACTCAGTAATGTAGGCCGTCACAGTATTGTATGTGACGGATAAGCCAGCAAATTTTTAGCAAATTCCACCACAAAATTTCGATCACGTATTACACTTATAAGAGTTGCTTGAGTGTTATTGAACGAATGCTAGGTGGTGGTAATGATCGAATATAAGCATATTTTAGCCGTGGTTGACGCAGACCGCGACAATCAACCCTCCCTTGCGCGGGCCATAGAGTTAGCCAATAAAACTGGCGCGCGCATTACAGCAATGCTTGTGGTATACGACTTATCCTACGATATGACCACTATGCTTAGTCCGGACGAGCGCGAAGCCATGCGCGACGCAGTAACTAATGAACACGCAAAGTGGTTAGCTACGCATCTCGCCGAATTAGGATACGCAGAATTGGATACGGTGGTTGAATGGAACAATCGCGCCTACGAGGCCATTATTCATCATGCGATTAATTCTAGTGCCGACATAGTTATCAAGGCTACCCGTCGTCACGATGACCTTGCTTCGGTAATTTTTACTCCAACAGATTGGCACCTTCTTCGAAAATGCCCTTCTCCAGTATTGTTGGTTAAGGATCACGGCTGGCCTCCCGACGGGCAAATTATCGCAGCGGTGAATGTTGGTACTGAGGACGAAGTACACGCCAGTCTCAATGATAAAATCACCCTTATTGCGAATGACTATGCCAACCTTTTGAGCGGACACGTTAATTTGGTAAATTGCTATCCTTCCACGCCACTGAACATTGCCATTGAAGTCCCAGAGTTTGACGCAAGTACCTATAATGACGCAGTGAAAAACCATCACTTAAAACAGATGGCAATGCATGCCGAAAAATTCAATGTAGAGGGCGACCACTGCTACGTGAAAGAAGGTTTACCTGAAAAAGTGATCCCTTATATCGCCAAAGAGACTGACGCCGAACTCGTAGTGATCGGTACTGTGGGTCGTGTGGGATTGTCAGCTGCTCTTATAGGTAATACCGCCGAGCACGTCATAGACGAGCTCGCCTGTGATGTTCTTGCGATAAAACCCGACGGCTTTGTTTCACCGTTATCGTAGCTCATTCACACTTGCTTGGGTATAATGCAGTTTTTAGAAATTGATGTTACTGCAAAACTATGAGTATAAGCCTGACTGGTGTCACCGACGATGTTATTAAAACGCCAGAGAGTAAGCAAAAATATAACCTTAATAAGTTAGAAAAACGTTTGCGTAGAAATGTTGGTAAAGCTATCGACGATTTCGGCATGATAGAAAATAACGATAAGGTAATGGTTTGCCTTTCTGGCGGGAAGGACAGTTATACCCTACTCGATATACTCATGTTTATGAAACGGGTTGCGCCCATTCATTTCGATATAGTTGCGGTTAACCTAGACCAAAAGCAACCCGGCTTTCCAGAAGAAGTGCTTCCAAAATATTTAGACTCCCTTGGGGTCGAATACCTGATTGTTCAAGAAGACACTTACTCCATCGTTAAAGAAAAGATCCCTGAAGGTAAAACCACCTGTTCCTTGTGTTCAAGGCTACGTAGAGGCATTTTATATAGAACAGCAAAAGAGCTAGGTGCAACTAAAATAGCATTAGGGCATCACAGAGACGACATGCTCGAAACTTTCTTCTTAAACATGTTTCATGGTGGCAAGCTCAAGTCTATGCCGCCCAAATTGGTCAGCGATAATGGTGAACATATTGTTATTCGTCCATTAGCGTACTGTACCGAAAAAGACATTAAGAAATACTCTGAAGCAAAGGCCTTCCCTATCATTCCTTGCAACCTTTGTGGATCGCAAGAAAACTTACAACGACAAAATGTAAAAGCTATGCTTCAAGACTGGAATCGACGTTTTCCTGGAAGAATAGAGTCTATGTTTAGTGCACTCCAGAACGTTGCCCCGTCACATTTAATCGACAAAAATCTATACGATTTTAAAGGTATAGCCACATCAGACGCACCAGTCAAAGACGGTGATACGGCGTTTGATCAACCATCGTTTACTCATATTAGCCCCTCAACAAAAACTGAAGGGATCCAGATTGTTAACGTAACGGAATAGCTAAATGAAGATAGGACTTGCATTAGGTGCCGGAGCTGCACGTGGATGGACCCACATTGGTGTAATACGTGCATTAGAACGTTTAGGCATTCAAATAGATGTGGTTGCAGGCTGCTCCATCGGTGCTTATGTGGGCGCTGCGTACGCCAGTGGCAAACTCGACGAGTTACACGATTGGGCGGTAGGCCTTACTGAATGGCAAGTACTTGGTCTGCTAGGCGTTGGATTACGAAGAGGCGGTATCGTCAGCGGCCAGAAAGTATTTGATAAGCTTGCCAGTGATTTTAGTCTCCCCACATTCGAAGAAATGCAAAAGCCTTTTGCCTGCGTGGCCACCGATATTCACACTGGGCGCGAGGTGATATTTAATAAGGGTAATGTTGGACCCTCGGTCCAAGCCTCTTGTGCTATACCCGCTTTATTTGCACCGGTAGCACACGAAGGCCGTTGGCTTGTCGATGGTGCTGTAGTTAATCCTGTACCGGTAAACCTATGTCGTCAGTTAGGTGCAGATTACGTTATTGCGGTTAATCTTAATGCCGATTTCAGACATATACGATTGGAAAAGTTACGTCGAGATCACGAAGAGAACCAGCGTAAAACCGAAGATTTTCTGACTAAAAGCCATAATGCACTTAAGCAATGGTTTAGCTCTGACAATGAAAAATCGACAGACCAAACGCCTGATGAAGTGCCTACAGGCCTAATGACTGACGACGATGCTGTCGGTGAAAGTCACGAGCTTCAAATAATTGAGCAAGAAGCTAAGGATGTGCCTCCCCTTGGTGCTGCTCCTGGTATCATGAATGTAATGAGCAGTGCGTTGGAAATACTTCAGGCCAGAGTTACCCGCTCTCGGTTAGCCGGTGAGCCGCCTGATATTCTCATTGAGCCCCAACTGACAGACGTGGGTATCATGGAGTTTCACCGCGCCGGTGAACTTTGCTTGAAAGGCGAAGCTACGGTAGAGCGCCTCGCCGAACAAATAAGGTTTCAGCTACTTACCTGATGCTATAGCGGTAATACGAAGTGGTTCAACGGGCAAATTCAATGTGTTGTTCTCGTTGATCCACGATTCGTCTAATCGCATTATTCCTTTCATTATTGGTGGGTGCGCGTCAGAATGAAAATCTAAGTTCTGATCTTCAAACTGAAACATCAAGCCTTCTACTGATGGCATCATAAACGACAAGAAGCCACCCATTTCATTAAAGAATGCTTCGTACTGCGCATAGATAAGTTTGAGATCATCAGCGGAATAGCTGGTTTTAACGTAGGTAGACACTGTTTCTAATTGTACTGACATGTCACAAAGGTTTGCGCGTTCAGCTAAGTCAATACGAACAATACCATCAGCCAGCTTTAAGGCTCTTTCATGCGGTACGGTGAAGCGTCCCTCACTGGATACTTCCAATGGAATGATTTTTTTGTCGGTGACTATTTCTGCCTTGTTAATGCCACATAACCTGCTCTCTCCAACGCGCAGAAACCCAAACGCAAATTGAAGTCCTTGCGTATCTTCACTGTTCAGTTTATTCACGTGGCTATAAAAACGACTATATTCTACGTCTATGGTTTCACTTGACACCATTGCACTGAAAGAAACCAACAGAAAAAAAATTGCATTTCTTATCATTCTGATAAGTACTCCTCGTTATACCGAATCATATTTTGAAGCTCTTCTACATACGCTGCGCCACGCTCTGAATAGTTCATTAGTCCCTCAGCAAGCGCTACGCCGTTTATAGGTATTTGGTTTGCCCGTAACCTACTGCGGATCTCTCTCAACTCGCTGTAGGCCTCATGCCTATTTAAATTGCGCATGTAGGTATAGGTTGCTTTAGAAACGTTGTCGAATTTAGCCACTTCATGTGTTAAACCCGGTTGGCGTCGGGAGGGAACAAAACCACAACCTTCACTGAAACACCAAAGTCCATAAAAATTAAAACCTTGCTTGGCAAATCGACTCGTGCCCCATGCGGATTCGTTTGCAGCTTGAACGAGCACAAGATCGATAGGCACCACGTCAATCTTTTTAAGCAAGGACAACAACTGCAACGTAATCGTTTGACTGTCATCTACCCGGTATTCTTGCGTTAACCACTGTAACCTTTCTCGGTCGTTAGCGTTAAGGGGCTGTTTATTTAGTACTTGTCGATAAAGGGTCTGAACGTAGTGTCTTAGAGTGAGTAGATAATTATTTTGCTTAATTACCTCTGGTCTTAAGTAATCGAAAAATGCCGCTTTTTTCTCGTCTACATTGGTATACGCACTGAAATCAGGAACTTTTGCTGCCGAACGAGTCGCTATTGGTGCATCAATAATATCGGGAGTTGGCCTAGATATAATCAACGCATTAATCACGATCACCGCCAGCACAGCGAATGTTATCAGAACAATACGAAGGGTTTCCCGTTTAAGCATCAAAATGAGACTCGTTGCTAAGCTTTGCAGGCGTGCTTGAAATAAGCACAGCATCATCAAATATATATGAGTAAGCAATACCCATTACACAAAAATATAATGGCATTACCCACAATATCGTTAAACCATAACTCAGCGGTACCGTAATGAATAATAAAAACATCACACCATAAAGCGCCAACAAAGGAAGCCAGTTTTTATTAAAACCTTTGCATGAAGCAATAATAGCTTGCACAGGCGACAATCGTTTTTCAGCCACTAGTGTTAAAGCAAACACACTTGCCATCCACAAGTATACGCCGGGTATGATAACTATCGCACCTATTTGTACCAAAATGCTGATAAGAAGCTGGGTTAATGCCACTAAAAAAACTAAAGGGAAGAATTTAAAAACATCAAAAACGCTGATTTTATCGCCACGAGCAGCGCGAACACCCATAACATAGAGCCCCGTAAACAAGGGCGACAGTACCACTACACCCACGATTTCAATGATTGACTGGTGTTCAATGGTAAAGGTATTGTCTTCGTGAAAAGTGATATACTGAGACGCTACCGCTCCAAACACTATAAAAACAAGGGCAAGTATCACCGTGGCCTGCAACCAATTAAAAAAGTCTTTTTTCACTAATCTATTGGCTTGTTGAAGCACCGACTTTACACCAAGAGCCTGATTGGTATTGGGTTGTTTATTGTTATCACTCATAGGGTTTTGTGAAGGTCCTGCCACCATTTCCTCGTACAACAACTATCTGGTCGGTCAAGATTATACATGACTTGTTAAGCGGCCCCAAACTTAAGGCATTGAGAAAACTGTAAGCTTTGGTTACCCCAGTACTAATTTAGCCGCTAAGCCTATAAGTAATAACCCCATGGCTCTATCCAACCAATAGCCTTTCTCGCCGATAAAGCTTGCGACCTTGTGAGTACTCAGTAAAAACGACAAAAAACAAAACCAAACACCCGTCGCAAACGCAAGGTAAACACCATAAACCGCTTTAACACCTATTGGCGTGTTTATATCAATAAGTACCGTAAATAACGAAAGAAAGAACAAGGTGGCTTTAGGGTTTATTCCGTTGGTTAAGAACCCTATCCACAAGGCTTTCTTCGCGGTAATAGTGTCAAACTTCCCTGCTTCCTCATTTTCAGTTGATTGAGTTTTTGGTTGAGGTTTGCTGCGCAAAGCACCGATAGCAAGATAGACCAAATAGGCCGCAGCACAATAGCTAATGGTATCGTATAGCCATGGCGTTGTGGCAATAATTACGCTTAGTCCTACCAAGGAATACGCTACATGAACCAGTATCCCCAACCCTATTCCCACGCTAGTGAACATGGCTATTCGACGCCCATATGCCACACTGTTTCGCACTACGATGGCAAAATCTGGGCCAGGGCTAGCAACAGCAATTAGGTGAACGAATGCAATAGTTAGGAATTCATTTAAATAAGGCATAATCAATTGTTTTTATTGTTAATAAGATCGTTTACAAACTGAGGCACTGCCTCACTGGCAGGCCCTACATACGTGTGGTCGAAAAGGTAATTATTATCGCTGGGTACGAGGTTTATCTCGGTAGTTGTTATCCCCAACTGCTTTGCAAAATTTACAAAGCCTGCCGCTGGATACACTTGACCCGAGGTACCAATAGCAACGAAATGCGTAGCTTGCTCAATCAGTGACTGTATCTCGTCCATATACATGGGGACTTCGCCAAACCAAACGATATCGGGCCGCAATCCCCCCTTACGCTGGCAACACGAACACTCGGTAGTATGATCGAAGTCATCTTTATAATAAGTGCGCTGATTCGAATACATACACAAAGCTGAAAGTAACTCACCATGCATGTGAAGCACTTTTTTACTACCTGCTCGCTCATGCAAGTTATCAACATTTTGAGTAATAATGGCTACGTCAAAGCCATCGCTTTGCTCAAGCTTAACCAACGCATCATGCCCCAAGTTTGGAGCAACATTTTTATCGTGAAGTTGCGCTCGCCTTGCATTGTAAAAGCGGTAGACCAATGAAGGATTACGAGCAAAACCCTCTGGCGTAGCAACGTCTTCTATAGCGTGGTTTTCCCACAGTCCGTTACTATCGCGAAAGGTTTTGATACCAGATTCAGCAGAGATACCTGCCCCAGTGAGTATGACAATATTTTGTTTCATAGTAATAACTGATGGTTAGTCTTTGGTCACGGGGAAATCAAATGTCTCGCTGCCCCACTCTGACCAAGACCCATCGTAAACTCTAACATTAGTTGCACCGCACATAATGGCTGCTACACCTACAATACATGCAGTAACGCCAGAACCACAGCTGGTGATAATTGGCGCAGATAGGTCTATGTTGTTTTGCTCAAAAACCTGCTTAAGTACAGAAACAGATTTAAAACGCCCATCATCAAGCAAGTCGCCAAAAGGGATATTGTATGAGCCAGGTATGTGGCCACTTTTCATTCCAGCCCGAGGTTCTGGAACCGTTCCGTTAAAACGCCCAGCACCACGTGCATCAATGATTTGAGTGGATGAATCTAGTTCATTGAGAATATCGTCGCTAGACGCAAACCATATATTGTTTGGGTTTACGTTTAATGATACTTCAGGTAATTCGAATGCGCTTGGTGTGTTGCTTAAATGCCAACCGGGAAGGCCGCCATCCAATAGGAATACTCGAGATATACCAATAGCTTTAAGCATCCACCAAAGCCGTGGTGCACAGAACATGCCCCAATTGTCGTAGACTACGATGGGAAGCTTTGGGATTGTTGCACCCTCGAAGTAGCTCAGCAAAACTTCAGACGTAGGCATCATGTGGGGCAAACCCTTAGTATGGTCACTGCCGCCTGCATCAATATCTATATCGAGCGTATTGGGAATGGGTGAAAGTGTTCTGGAGTCTTCTTTTGCAGTAATTGGGTTGTTCATTAATGCTCGTACAGGCAATACCAGAGCACTGTTTACTTCCTGTACAAGCATTGTTCTAACTCCGTATTAAAGTACAGCTAGCGCTGCGTCGTAGTTAGGTTCTTCTGTAGTCTCAGCAACTTGTTCGGTATAAAGCACTTTTCCGTCAGTATCAATAACAACCACTGTACGAGATAACAAACCGGTAAGTGGCGCAGACTCAAAAGTAACGCCATAGTCTTCACCAAATGAACTACGGAACGTAGAACCTGTTGCTACGCTTTCGATACCTTCAGCACCACAGAAACGACCGGCAGCAAAAGGAAGGTCAGCAGAAACACAAATAATTGCCGTGTTTTCTAAGCTAGCTGCTTTCTCGTTGAAAGTGCGTACAGATGTTGCGCACGTGCCAGTATCAATTGAAGGGAAAATGTTAAGTACTACACGCTTTCCTGCTAATCCCGCTAAGGTAATATCACCTAAATCTGCACCTACTAATGTGAATTCTGGTGCCTGTGCGCCAACTGAAGGTAGTTCGCCAATAGTTTGAACGGGATTGCCTTGAAAAGTTACTGTTGCCATTGTGATTCCTTTATAACAGTGAGTGAAACTGCAACTATATGAGTAAAATCAGGGGTGAAGCAAGTACAAGTTAATGACTATTTTGTTATTTAATAGTGTGTTTGCACTCATTAATTTTCTTTAGGGTGAGGAATGTCGTCGATATGGGGCTTACCTTTGATGTAATGGTATCTAAAATAGTGGAAATAGGTTTTTAGATTATCTGCACATTGTGTTTCGCCCGCGAGCTTTAATATGTCGATAGCAATTTCAGCTGTACATTGTTGAAACCCATGACTTGCCTCGCGAAGTTTATATTCAGACTCCTGATTTGTTGGAATACTCAGCACAGGAATACCTCGTAAATATTCACTTTTCGTGAACATTTTTTTGGCTTCTCGCCACGTACCATCTAGGAATACGAACAAAGGCTTGCGCTTTTCTTCATGGTTAACCTCTGACACGCAGGGTTCATTTAACGCATACTCATGGGGAAATACGATATAAGGCTGATAATCTTTGTTGTTTAATAGGTTCAAAAGCGGCTTTTGAGGATCGGTGCGATGCCAAACAAACGCATGATTGTTCTTAACAACATCGGCGATAAGTCGTCCAGTATTAGTGGGTTTGTAGTACTCGCCTTTATACATCAACATAACCACGGCGCAATCGCCTGCGGGGACGGGCTTTTGGCTACACAGGCAATTATTCTTGGGTAACAAGCATTCATCACAACGAATTACTCGGCTTCCTCGAGCTGAAAACCCCCGCGTGGATTTAGCTAATTCCTGTTTACGTAAACACATTACAGAATTTTGGTGCACGGCGTAGAACTACTCTTAAATCAAAGCGCAAATTATATAGAGATTTTGGAGGGTATAAACTCACTGTAACAGTTTATTTTTACTGATTGCTAATATTCAACAATAGTACGAAAGGTAAGGTTGATGCGCGCTGTAGTTACCGCCTTCATTGTAGGCAAACGGTGTAGCCAATGGGATTGGGTGTCATTCTTCATGACAAGAAGGCTCCCATGTGCAAGAAACTGCACTATTGTCTCTTTGGTTCGCTTATGCTTAAACGCAAATTTGCGCTGCGCACCAAGACTTATACTGGCAATAGCACCATGTTTTTTGAGTTCTTTTTCGCTATCACAGTGCCACGACATTCCTTCACTACCGTCGTGATAAAGATTCAACAAGCAAGAGTTGTAAGTTTCGCCTGTCTCTTCCTGTGCTATGTTCTTGAGCGATTTTAACGCCGGAGTCCACGGCAAGGCCGTTTTGGTGACTTTGGAATAGGTATAATTAAAAGGCTTGTCGCCGTACCATGCAACTTTGCGCTTGGTAATCACTTCTTTACCAAAAATAACCGAACGATCATTTTGCCAATCAATGGTTGTAAACAACGTCGAAAAATACTGATCAGCATCTTTTTGAGACATAACGTTACCATAATAAAACACTGTTCCGTCGCAGGGTAATAAGTTTTGACGTATGCCTTCCAATTGTTCAAAGAGATCCATAGTTCATCAAATAAAGCTGTGACCCCTCCATATTATCAAATGGGTATAAAACCTGCGAATGTTCCCATAAGACAAGGTTAAAGTGATCACACTATAAGTTATCGTTGATAATTAATGATTGCAATATGCTTGACCAATCAAGTATATTACAACCATTAACAGAATAGGATTTTATCTATGTCTTCTTTATCTAACTCAATGCAGCTCATACTCACCTTGGTAAAAACACAAGGTCAGGTGCTAAAGCCTCTGGAAAGTGCGCTCTCATATCATGGTTTAAGTTTTACCGAATGGTTGGTATTACACCGTCTTAGTCAAACATCAGATTTCACCCTAAAACGGGCATCGTTGGCGACTAGTATTGGATTAACCGCATCAGGCGTAACCCGTTTGTTGTCACCCATGGAAAAAGTGGGTTTAGTTGAAAAGGCCACTAAAGCGAGAGATGCAAGAGTAAGCTTGGTTCGTCTTACAAGTGCGGGTAAGCAAACTTATATTGACGCAACTAAGAGTATCGAATTTGGCGCAGAAAAAGTGACCAATATGATGAACGAACAGCAAGCTGAACAGTGCTTAGGTTTACTTTCAACTTTGCACCTTTCTGCAATAGATGCAACACAACTGGGCTAATACATAGCTGCTATTTGAGGTAATCATGGAAGACTTAACTAAGGGTTCTATTCCTAAACACATAGTAAAAATGGCAGTGCCTATTGCTATTGGTATGCTGGTACAAACCTGCTACCTATTAATTGATTTGTATTTTGTCGGGGGACTCGGCGAGCAATCGCTGGGTGGCGTGAGCGCTGCTGCAAATCTTTCCATGTTTATTCTCGCGCTAACTCAAATGCTAAATGTCAGCACAGGTACTCTTATTGCCCACGCTGTAGGTCGTAAAGACCAAAAAGATGCCAATGTCGTGTTCAATCAATCGCTAATGGTGTCGTTAGTAATGGTATTAGTCACCTTACTTCTAGGTTATGGGTTTGCGCATGATTATATGAATATTATGTCTCTCGACGCTAGAGTGCGGGCTGAAGGTATAACATACCTTTACTATGTAATGCCGAGCTTAGCGCTTCAGTTTTCATTGGTGGCTATGTCGGCAGCAATGCGAGGTGCAGGCATAGTAAAACCTGCAATGCTGGTACAAATGCTTTCGTTAGTGGTCAATATAATTCTAACGCCAATACTGATAGACGGCTGGTTAACAGGCTACCCCATGGGAGTTGCTGGAGCTGGCCTTTCCAGCACAATCTCTGTGGCATTTGCCGTTATTGTGTTGTGGCGTTACTTTGCGAAATTTACCCAATACGTATCGGTAGCTCCCTCCGCGTGGAAACCTAAGCTACAAGTTATTCAAAAGCTATTAAAAATAGGCTTTCCCGCCGGTGCTGAGTTTTTACTCATATTTTTTAACGCTGCTTTTGTTTATTGGGCTATTCAAGGTTTTGGTGCTAATGCAACTGCTGCTTTTGGGTTGGGAACACGAGTATTACAAGCAATGATGCTACCGGCGATGGCAGTAGCTTTTGCCCTACCCGCCGTGGTTGGTCAGAACGTAGGCGCTAAACAAGCGCTGCGTGTTAAACAAAGCTTTAAGTGGTCTGTGGGTATGAGCATTATGCTAATGTGTGTAGTAACGGCCTGTTGTTTCTTCGCTGCTAACTCTGTTGTTGCATTTTTTACTTCCGAAACAGAAGTCGCCTTAATAGCAGTCACATACCTTACTATTATTTGCTTTAATTTTGTTCCATCTGGAATTATTTTTAGCTGTACGGGACTATTCCAAGGTATTGGCAATACTTGGCCAGGATTGTGGAGTAGCACTATACGCCTTGTGGTGTTTGTCACTCCGCTAGTATGGTTAACATCACAACCTAATTTTTATATCGAGCAGGTATGGTATTTATCAGTTGCTACTGTACTAGTACAAATGACTTTGAATTTGTATTTAGTAAAGGGGCAATTTGAGAAACTTGGACTATGAAAACCATATCCATCCATAAGATACAGGTGGGAGCGCTACGCTCCCCTCTGTGACCTCCAGTTCACTGTATTTAGCTGTCAGTCTGCTATAGGTTTCTGGGTAGTATATTTTGATAAGGGCCATGCGACTTAAATGGTGATTGTCTACAGCGGGATTGAATTGCATTACCCTATCAATTGTGTCTTCGAAACCATCAAGGTCGCCAGCTTTTCGAGTAATATTCAAGGCTGTATGAAGGGGGTCTTGGCCATTGTCAGCGTCACCATAGGTAAAGTTGTTCTCATATAGCCAGTCCAACAGCTCAATATCCCGTGCATGAGCTGCATAGTAAACTAATGTTTTACCGAATCCGTCTTTGTTATATATATTAAGCCCAGCGTCAGACAATTTCATAATGTCCCGCTTGTTAAGCAAGCGAAAGGATCTTAAGGCACCATAGTTCGTTAACTCGGTGTGTAACTGGCTAGCTAGAATACTGTTGTAATACCTCTCACCAAGTCTAAACATGTGAAGCATCACCCATTCTCGCTTACCTTCTGGTATACCTTTGGATAAAACAAGATCTATTCCTTCGCTAACTTTACCAGCAATGAACAATTCATATGCACTATCAAAGCTCATTCGCAATTCATTACTGATTCGGCCTTTAGGCATAGATGCAGCTTGACGTCTATCAAATACATCAGTCAAAAATGGGTCAATGGTGCTTAACTCTCTTCTGACGTGATATTCGTCGTCTCCAAATAGTTCTAACGTTCGTGCAATAATTGTATTAGCGTGTTCGGGTTGCCAGAGCGCTTCTAATTCACTAAGCGTTTCGGTGCAAACTGGAAGTAAAGATTCGACATCGGGTAAGTTATTTTCCTTTGCGTAATCTGCTATCTGCTCTGCTTTTAAGCGTTTTATCAATGGCAAGTTTTGATCAACAGCGATTACCTCCCGCGTTTGAATTTGAGTCAGATCCAAATAGTGTTCTACAGCTAACATGGAAATTTGCTCTTCGTTAAACTCATAGAATCTTCTTGGAAACGTACCTTCAACAAGCTCAGAAGATTTTGTTTTAAATCTAGCGCGCCCATTAGCTTGCATTAGCAATTTGACAACGCTTACTGCTCGCTCTATTCGGCTCTCATAAAGTGAGTGTTGCAGTCTACTGAGTGCCCACTCCATGCTTGAACCAAGATATTCATCGTGAGTTGGCTCATGGCCCATATTAAGCAGAATTTCTACAATAGCAGGGCGCGAGGCTATTATTGCGTAATCAAGCAGTGATACTGCGGCGTATTTATCATAAGCGACTAATTCATGGGTTGACCGCAATGCGTCTATTAACATGATTATGTCGTTATCAGAAAACGATGGTTCTAAAAGTACGTAAGCAACATCATCAATGATTACTTCATTCTCTTCGATGACCTTTACCTTTTCTGAATAAGGCAGGGTTTCAAACCCATCTAAAAATGGCTGAGGAAGCTGAGGGTGTACCCTGAATCCAGAATCGAAAAACGTTGGCATTGCATCTAACATTTGCTGGCTTAGGCTATTCACAATGTCGGTGAGTGGCGCATTTTTTCTGATATGAGTCACTCTGAAAGATTCGGCAAAATTACTGTTGGTAAAATATTCAATGGCGAGGGTGACGTCATTCAAAGAGTACTCTTCGTTATCTATGAACTCACCCCAGCTTTCATGTCTTTGTTTAGTCCAACCCCAACGGTAATTAGATACATCGCTTGTAAGTTGAACGCATTGACGAAAACTTTCCGAATCAAATGTTTGATGATTGTTGCTTGAAGTGGGGACGATTACTGATGATAGATCTTGATTACCCGTGGAACTTTCTACTGTATGGGTATCAGAAATAGTTACTTCGATGGGCGCAAAATAGTACCCAATCAATAGTACTAAAGCCACAATAATGACGACAGCTAATCCGTGCTTTTTCATCCTTGATAAATCCAGTGTTGTAATTTCTTAATGCTGTAAATCTAACAGGTAAAGTAATACTGTGAAATAATACTCAATCGTAACATAAGCTATTTGGATAAAAAGATTTATTAAAAGGTATTAAGAAATGGTGCCGGGGCCGAAGTTAAAAAACAAATCTAACCGATTGATTTAATAATTTATTTTAAAGTTAACTAACCATTTATAGCACCAAATGTAGCACCAATTAACTTGCTTAGCCTCATATAATTGAGGTATCGCTGGTGGTTATAAAAAATAAACTATATATAGCGAAACGGTATTATTTTTCTTCAAGTTCTTTCGAGCTTTCATTCTGTCCCGTCTCTATAACAGCGATACTTTCTGCTTGCTCCAATATTTTTGTCGCGTCCTCTGCTGAATAACCTTCTA
>JALUXV010000492.1 GCA_027013165.1 Alteromonadaceae bacterium | reverse complement strand
ACAGGAAAGGTGTATATGGGTTTTATAAACCATGTGAACAATGGTGCTAAAGCAACGGCTAATATCGCCCCCAATGACGAATAACCGCTCACAAACACAACTAAAATCCACGTGGTAATTAACATTCCCGCAAGGTCTAATCCAATGGGAAGCATTGCACCAAATGCTGTTGCTACCGCTTTACCGCCGGTAAATCCAAAGTAGAGAGGAAAAATGTGCCCAAGGCAGGCGGCTATCGCAACCATTCCTAAAAATAGTGGACTAAAGTCGAGAAAGTAGCTGGTATAAACGGGAATAGTCCCTTTGAGAATATCGGCAATCAATACCAAAACAGCGGGAATTCGACCGCCGAGGCGATATACGTTGGTAGCTCCGGGATTATTAGATCCCGAAGTTCTAGGGTCAGGCAAGCCAAATAGTCGACAGACAATGATCGCGCTTGATAACGAGCCGCATAGGTAAGCTACGCCAATCATCAAAATTATTAATGCAATCATGTCATACTGCTCGTGTTAACGTTACACTTGGCGGCTTCGGCATTTCAGCGCAAAAGCTCTTGATTATATTGTGACTCGCGCTGTTGAAAGTTAACGCAAACCACATAAACTACGCTATCGATCAGATAGATACCACTTTTTACTCACAATTTTTGCGTAAAAAGTGTGACATAAGACCAGTAAACACCTTGGGAACAACGATTGAAAGGGCATATGGGTAAAATATATATCTCAGGACTACAAGTAGACACCCTAATTGGCGTTTATGATTGGGAACGAACAAGTCCAACTTCACTATTACTCGACATCACTTTGACAGCTGATTTATCACGGGCAATGCAATCAGATGATGTGAGCGACACTATTGATTACGCAAAGGTCGCCGAGTGTATTGTTGAAACAGGAAAACACAGTACGTTTGAGTTACTCGAGGCGTTTGGCAATGCCGTAATGGAAGATGTTTGTCGTCAATTTCCGGTAAAAGGAATAACGGTAAAAATAACCAAACCCGGTATTCTTCCCAATGCGCAGGCGGTGGCCGTAGAGTTACAGCGAGACAGTATTTGATGCCAAAGCATGTGATTCTTATCAGTATTGGCAGCAACATCGACCGCATCAAGTACACTAACGCTTCTAGGCGGGCATTGGCGAAATGCTTTGATGACCTGAGTGTGTCTTCAGTTTACGAAAGCGAAGCCGTGGGTTTCAGTGGTTCACCTTTCTACAACTGGGTTGCTAGAGCGACCACATCATTATCTATTGGCGCTGTTTGTCATATTCTCAAACAGATAGAAAAGGATAACGGTCGTGTTCACAGCGACAAAAAATTCTGTTCTCGTACTCTTGATTTAGATTTGCTCACCTATGATGATAAGGTAATTACTGATCCGTTAGTTCTGCCAAGAGAAGAGATTCTTTATAACGCATTTGTACTTCAGCCACTGGCAGAATTAGTGCCGCAAGACAAGCACCCTGTATCAGGCGAAAGTTACCATGCGCTATGGCAGGCATTCGACAAAACCAAACAGATACTCAAGCCAATAGAATTTAACTGGAGCTAAGCAAGGGAATGACGTTATTTGAAATTATAATTCTGGCCATTATCCAAGGTGTTACTGAGTTTTTGCCAATCAGTAGTTCAGGCCATTTACTACTTCCTGCTGAGCTATTTGGTTGGGAAGCACAAGGGTTGGCATTCGACGTTGCAGTGCACGTAGGCAGTTTACTTGCGGTAATGATCTATTTTCGCAAAGAAATTTGGCAAATGTCGTTTGCTTGGGTTTCACACGGTTTTACTAAACAGCAAAGTACCGATAGCAAGCTCGCGTGGTATGTGATTATTGCAACCATACCTGCGGTGATTATCGGCTTCTTAATGAAGGACTGGATAGAAATTAATGCCCGCACAGCACTGGTTATTGCTGCTACCACTATTATCTTTGGTTTACTACTTTGGTTTGCTGACGTGAAGGCAAAGCAAATTCAGTCGTTGGAAAACTTGAGTATTAAACAGGCGGTAATTATTGGGTTTGCGCAAGTGTTAGCCCTGATTCCCGGGACGTCTCGTTCCGGTATTACCATGACAGCTGGCTTGATGTTAGGACTTGACCGAGAAAGTTGTGCACGTTTTTCTTTCTTGCTATCGATCCCCGTAATATTAGGTGCTGGATTGTTATCTACACTTGACCTGCTTTCAGCTCAAGAAGCTGTTGACTGGTATGCATTGCTTTATGGTGCGCTATTTTCATTTGTGAGCGCATATTTGTGCATCTTTCTGTTTTTGAGCTGGATATCAAGAATTGGAATGATGCCATTTGTGATATACCGCCTTGCGTTGGGCGTTATATTACTTTGGTTCGTATTCGCATAACAGGCATTGAGGTATTACAGAAGAGGCAAGTATGTCAGATACCATTTTTACTAAGATTATTAACAAAGAAATTCCGGCAGATATTCTGTACGAAGACGAACTCGCGTTGGCGTTCAAAGATATTAGTCCGCAAGCACCCATTCATTTCTTGGTTATCCCTAAAAAGCCTATTGCTACTATCAACGACATTGGTAAAGAAGACAGAGAAGTGGTTGGACATTTGTCTTGGGTTGCGGCCAAGGTGGTTTCTGAACTGGGTGAGGCTGAACAAGGTTTTCGCACTGTAATGAACTGCAATGAGTTTGGTGGGCAAACGGTTTATCGTATTCACCTACATGTATTAGCCGGTAAACCACTCGGGTGGCCGCCATATACAGATAAGCTTAAAGAACTCGAATAAAAGTGTACAGCATTCCTGAGGCGGTCCGTCGACTGCCTCCAGCTTTTCTTCTTAAACATTAAACTTCTGATTCAATAAATTGAACTATTGATTGAATGTTTCGCTCCTGGTTAGAGAAGTTGATCTCCTTCTCCATACACATCGACAGCAGCATTACTGATTAACGGTAATTAACTTCGATTTCTCAGCCGTAAATTAAATCACTGACTATACTCAAATGCATCGTTGAAACCCGTATGGAGCGAAAGCATGAGCAGTGATAAGAACAGCGGTGAAGGTAAATGCCCTTTTATGCATGGCGGTTTAACATCGAACGAGGCAAGTAACCAAGATTGGTGGCCGGCGAGTTTAAACCTAGATATTTTGCATCAGCACGATACTAAGACAAACCCACTTGGCGCTTCATTCAATTACCGAGAGGCAGTTAAATCTATTGATTACGAAAGTCTAAAGGCGGACCTTTTAGCCTTAATGACGGATTCTCAGTCTTGGTGGCCGGCAGATTGGGGAACATACGCAGGTTTAATGGTGAGAATGGCGTGGCATGCTGCTGGTACTTACCGAGTGTCTGATGGACGTGGTGGCGCGAACACCGGGAATCAACGCTTTGCACCTCTTAACTCCTGGCCAGACAACGGCAACTTAGATAAAGCCCGTCGGCTACTGTGGCCAATTAAGAAAAAATACGGCGATGCGTTGAGCTGGGCCGACCTTTACATACTTGCTGGAAACATGGCTTATGAGAGTGTTGGTCTAAAACCGTTTGGTTTTGCATTCGGAAGAGAGGACATCTGGCACCCAGAAAAAGACATTTATTGGGGTACTGAAAAAGAGTGGTTGGCACCAAGCGACGAGCGCTATGCTAGTGTGGACAAGCCGGATACTATGGAAAATCCATTGGCGGCGGTACAAATGGGGCTCATCTATGTAAATCCTGAGGGCGTTAATGGTGTACCTGACCCACTAAAAACCGCCGCGCAGGTGCGAGAAACCTTTGCCCGCATGGCGATGAATGATGAAGAGACAGTTGCGTTGGCCGCAGGTGGACACACCATAGGTAAATGTCATGGCAACGGAGATGCGGGTCTATTGGGGCCTGAGCCAGAGGGAGCTGAACTAGAAGAGCAAGGCTTCGGTTGGATGAACCACAAGACCCGAGGTGTTGGACGAGACGCTGTGACCAGTGGACTAGAGGGAGCGTGGACTACTAATCCCACCAAATGGGATAACGGATACTTTCACCTGTTACTTAACTATGACTGGCAATTGACTAAATCTCCTGCGGGCGCTCCTCAGTGGGAGCCAGTTGACATTAAAGAAGAAGACAAACCTGTTGACGTTGAAGACCCTTCTGTCCGCGTAAACCCTATGATGACTGATGCCGATATGGCAATGAAGATGGATCCAGAGTATCGGAAAATTTCGGAGCGTTTTTATCAAGATCACGCCTACTTTTCAGAGGTGTTTGCCAGAGCATGGTTTAAGCTAACTCACAGAGATATGGGTCCAAAAGCCCGTTATATTGGCCCTGATGTACCCAGTGAGGATCTTATTTGGCAAGATCCAATTCCACAGGGTTCAACTGACTACAGCGTAGAGGCGATAAAGGATGCGATCGCAGATAGCGGTTTGTCGGTGAGTGATGTTGTTTGTACTGCGTGGGATAGTGCAAGAACATTCCGAGGTTCCGATTTTAGGGGCGGGACAAATGGAGCTCGAATAGCCTTAGCACCTCAGAGTTCTTGGGAAGCGAACGAGCCAGAGCGTTTGGCAAGCGTGCTTGCCGTGCTTGCACCTATCGCCCAAGCTAATGGAGCGAGTTTAGCTGATACTATTGTTATTGCAGGTAATTGGGGGGTAGAGCAAGCAGCGAGGAATGCGGGCGTTAGTGTTAGCGTACCTTTTACTCCAGGTCGAGGCGATGCAAGCAAAGAGATGACAGACATTGAATCTTTCGCTCCCCTAGAACCCGTAGCCGATGGCTTTAGGAATTACCAAAAGCAAGACTATGTGGTTAAGCCCGAGGAATTACTGTTGGATAGAGCCCAGTTGATGGGGCTCACTGCACCTCAAATGACAGTACTCATTGGTGGATTACGGGTTATAGGCACTAATTATGGCAGTGGGAATGATGGTGTATTCACTGCGTCGAAAGGAAGCTTAACCAATGACTTCTTTGTCAACCTTACCGATATGTCGTATAGCTGGAAGCCCACAGGAAAAAATAGCTATTCAATCGTAGACCGCGAGAGCGGAAATGAAGTTTGGACAGCAACGCGGGTTGATTTGGTGTTTGGTTCGAACTCTGTGCTGAGGGCTTATGCCGAGCACTATGCACAAGACGATAACAAGACAAAGTTTGTCCGAGATTTTGTTGCTGCGTGGGTACAAGTCATGGATGCAGATCGTCAGTTTTAACAATAATAGGCGTTTACCATTGCGAAAGAGGTGTGCTTACCGCACCTCTTTCTTGATCAACAACAGAATAGTCAAAAAATGTTCCATTAATACCATATATCTCGTGGAATATTACGACAAATAATTAATTTCTTTAGTCTTATGTTCAATATCAATTCTTTGTTATTAAAGGTAAAAACTAGGGCAAATCTTTTCTATACTTATAAAGCTATGTTTTTTAGTTAAGAAGCGTATAGTGAAGAGACCGACGCTTTAGGGTAATTATTTACCGATGGAACCGTCATTTAGAGCGCTAAAGAGTGATAGTGGTAATTCGTTAATCGGGTTAACGCTATTTGGCCGAATGCCGATTGGATCACTTAAATAAGGTAGGATTATGTCTACGCAAAATGCACTTTCAACAATTCTTGTAGAGAAAATTAATAACGATACATTAGTACTTCCTACATTGCCTGCAATTGCTTTAAAAGTTAGAAAAGCGGCAGATGACCCAGAGATAAATTTGAATGCTATGGGGGAAGTTATCGCTCAAGACCCTTCCCTTAGCGCACGTATGATAAAAATTGCCAACAGCGCCTACATGGGACGTGCGGTTAAAGTTAGCTCTATTGGTCAAGCAGTAACTCGAATTGGCTTGCGTCAAATTAAAAACATTTCAACGGCGTTAGCCATGGAGCAGTTGTTTGTTTCTAAAAACGATGTAGTCGCAGCCTATTTGGAGAAAGAATGGGCAAAAACTATTGAAATTGTTGCCAACGCAATGGCAACTATGCAGCTTTATGTTCAGCGCACGAAAAAGCGAGAGATGAGTGTAGACTCAATGACACTGGCAGCACTCATTCATAAAATTGGTGTATTGCCAATTTTGACCGAAGCTGAACGTCATCAAGAGGTGTTTGCTAATTCTACTTTCCTTGAAGTGGCGATTGATAAGCTCTCGAGCCCTATTGGCGCAAAGATTATGGAAGAGTGGGGTTTTGGTGACTCTTTCGTTAATGTTGCGAAATATTGGAAAGATTTGCGTTATATCCCGGAAGCGGTGAGCTATATAGATTTTGTTCGTATTGGAGCCGTGGCCGTAGGAGCAATGGATAGCCAGAAAGATGCCGTTATCAATCTGGCAGTTCAACGTGGTGTTATCGAAGATGTCGCCGAACTGCAATCTGACGATTTTGCAGAGTTTGCAAGCGCAGCCAAATCAATTTTTGCCTAACTAGGGCCATCATGCCTTTCTGCTGGCTGCGTCATTAGCGTAGTCAGCATCTTCCTTCTTTGCTTTCCGTTGAATAGCAAGTAACACTACCCCTAGCATTAGACCCCACACAGGTGATGTAAGGGTAAATAGCGTAAAGCCAGAGGCGCAACACAGTATAGTGGCTAACGCTGGCGTTCTTAAACTTTCAACGTCAAACGACTTTGTTAACGCGTTTTCTAAAGTGGGCAGTAGCGCAAGTCCGGCCATAAGGTGTATCACTTCTTGTGGCATGTTAACAAATAGCACTACTACGGAAGACGCCAATAATCCTAGTAAGAGGTAGCCTAAACCTGCGGCTATGGCAGCTTTGTATCTTTCACTCTTTTCTTTATCTGCCTCATCTCCCATACACAGCGCGGCTGTAATTGCGGCAAGGTTAAAAGTAAATCCACCCAAAGGGGAGAGTACTGCTTGTATTAAAGCCACCCCTGAAAGAATGGATTTGTGATTTGGGTAGTAGCCGTGGGCATGGTGTATGGCAATACCCGGTAAGTTCTGCGACAAGGTAGTGATTAGATACAGAGGGATAGCTAACCCAATGAAAGCCGACAGGGAAAATTCAGGTAAAACCAAAATAGGTGTTGGGAATGCCAGTGTAGGCATGTTTGCGTTAGTTAAAAGTACACTGACCCCAATAGCTAGGAGTAGTAGTACTAGCATGACGTACTGCTGAAAGAAGCGTTTCCCAATGAAGTAAACAGCTAAAAATAGGGTGACAAGTTCAGGATCAGTTCCTACATGAGTAAATATATTGAAGCAAATAGGTAAAAGAATACCTGCAAGAAGTGCGCTAGATAACGAAGTAGGTATTTTTTTTACGAGGTCCAGCAAGTGCTTACTTTGGGCGGTTACCAGTGATAGTAAAGCGCATAAAACAAAGGCACCAATACATTCACTTAAACTATATTCACTGACGCTGCCTAGCAAAAATGCCGCCCCTGGCGTGGACCATGCAGTAACAACAGGCATTTTAGTTAACCACGAATAAAAAATGCCCGTAAGTCCCATGCCAAGCCCAAGCGCAAATAGCCAACTGGTCACCATATCGGGTGTTGCCCCAGCTTGTTTAGCTAAGTCGATGATCAGCACTACCGCGCTACTGTAACCTACAATGACTGCGCTAAAACCTGCTGTTATATGATGAAGTTTAAAAAATCTTGCCATGAGAGGACCCAAACACGTCTAGCGAAAAAATTAATGTTATATTGTGCGTTATAACATACATGGAGTTTGTGCGCTATAACGCACATCTGTTTTATTTAACATAGATTCAGTGTCGGGATATGTCAGACAGCATCGTTTGAGAGGGAGTGATTGGCTTTTATTGCACGCCAATACCATCCATGGGGCTCAGCTTCGGCATCCATGCCTCAGATGGCTATAAAAGCCAATCACTCCCTCTTTGACACGCTATTGACC
>JALUXV010000491.1 GCA_027013165.1 Alteromonadaceae bacterium | reverse complement strand
CGGGTTAACAGTGCTATCGCTTTTTCTCGGTTGCCCAGTGCGTGATACAGCTTAACAAGGTCTAGCTTGTCTTCAAAGGAAAGGTCTAAGCTAGACAGTTTTAGCCCCTTAATGTGGCTTTCGGCGGAACGTTTATCTCCATTAGTCACCATTATTCTTGCTTCTACTATTTGTGCTCTTTTTTTGAAATTTGCGCCGTTGTGTTCACACAAGTCTCGAAGTTGCTGTGAAGCTCGATGCAGTGCAGATGCACCGGCGTCTGGTGTTGTAGATGCTGCTAAGTCTATGGATGCACGGATTAGATTGAGGGTTATTTCCGGAGACGCATGAATTGAATTACGTGCAAATTTTTCCATTCTAAATGAAGATACATACTGTTCTTGCGCGTCATGATTCAGCTTTGCTAAATCGCAAACCCTTTTATTTCTTTCTATATTTCTGGGAGCGAGTTTCCCTGCTTGTTGAATTTCAATAAACGCACTTTTAAAGTCGTTATTTTTTACATAGTGACTGGCAAGCAGGTCATATGTCATGAAACGAGTATCAGCGCGGGCCTTAAGTACTTCAATGTAATCTTGCACTTCGGTGAGTTTACCCTGTTCGAGTAACGCTCGTGCTTGACCAATATGAACCCAGCTATAGTCAACCTTCCTCAACAATGTGGTGTAGTAGGTTTCGGCAGAAGCAAAATCACCTAACTCACATAGGCAGTCGCCAATTAAGCGTTGAAGCTTAGGATGAAAGCTCTTGAGTTTAGGTTGCTTTAATCCGCGCTCGGCATGATATATTGCCCGAGAGTACTCTTTGTGATCAGCACAGTAGAATGGCTTATGAAGTAACTTTCGGCAATTAAGAATACTGATTACACGGTCTTTAACTTTTCTATGATCAAGAGGTTTGGTCCAAAAATCATCGGGTTGTAATTCAACGATACTATTGACGAGTTCAGGGTCTGTATCCGCACTAAGAAAAATGACGGTTGTTGATTTTTTGATAAAACCTTTAAACTTGAGTTCTTCAAGTAAATTAAAGCCGTCTTTATCGGTATTTAAATCAAAGGCGATAATGACAACATCGAATTGTTGTTGTCTAAACTCGGAAAGGGCATGATTTGCGCCACTTGCACCCCGTGTATAAGAAAGGCCAATGGAATAAAAAAGACTTTTTAGCGAGTCTCGAACCAAAGCGTTTTGGTCGATAACAATAGCGCTTAATTGTTCTAATGGCTTGGGTGAAGGGATTTCAAACATTCAGCTACTTCCTTTATTACTGATATTTGTTAGCTAAAACATTTGAGTGACAATGTGCTTTTATACGTTGCTTACTCATACTTTTGTAGTATCAGAATAACAAATCCCAAGGAATTTGCCAGTAACGGAACGAACTGCCTAGCGGCGCCAGAACAGTTCGTTAATTTACTCGGCTATAGCGTTGAAGTACGGTCTTCAATGATAGCGGCATCAAGGCGGGAAAGTACGTCTGCACGGGCCTTGAGTTTTGTTTGATGATGAGCACGTTTGTCTATGGCGGAAAGTGCTGCCACTACATTATCCACTGTGGTTTGGAATTTTTCCTCTGGAACGGCGACGTCAAGGAAGCCCGCATGAACGGCTTGTTGGGGAGAAAACATTTCAGCACATATCACTGAACGGTTGAATGCTGCTAATGGCATACGCTGCGCTGCTAGCTCTATGCCCGCTTTGTGCATTGTCATACCGATAGCTACTTCATTAAGGCCAATCTTGAATTCACCGTCCAAACCAATTCGATAGTCAGAGGCCAGTAAGATAAAAGCACCTTTTGCAATAGCATGACCACTACAAGCTGCCACAACAGGTTGTGGAAATGCCAGTAATCGTCTTGTTAACGTAGAGCCGCGTTCAACAAGAGCCATTGCCGCGTCCATGCTTTCCTTCATTACTTTTAAGTCGTATCCCCCAGAAAACATACCCAGGCGACCGGTAATCACAATCACTAGGCCCGCACTTTCTGCTTTGTCTAGAGCTTCATTAAGCTCGTCGATAAGTTGGTGAGACACAGCATTCACTTTTCCATTGTTTAGGGTGATTACCGCATGCTTATCAAATGCTTGGTAGTTAACTATGCTACTCATTGATTTTCCTTATTATTGTAATGTCGAATATCCAGACCTAATCGACATACATTTTTTGTTGAAATTGTAGGGTTTGTGTTTTACCGCCTTGCTGAATATCCACTGAAAACCGGTATGTTTCTTGGTCTCTAAAAGGAAGTATTGCAAGGTAATAAATAGCGTCGCCGTCGACCACTTTTTTAAACGACAATGGTTTCGATGTACCTAAGAGATTTCTCGCGGTTCCTGACATTGCCACCGTTTGGGCTTTTTGTGTCTCACTGTCTAGCACGGAAATATTGACCAGCGCGTTGAATTTGCTGCGAACTATGCCATAAGATTTTGCCACTTCAGGTGTTAAAAAAGGCGTACCAAACACAATGTAGTGCACATCCCAGTCACCCAAAGTTTCTTTCTGTTCGGCATGACCCAGTGGAGCAAGTAGCAACAGTGCTACTACTACGCTGATTTTTATTTTTGCTAGTAGATTCATAGATTGTTCTCAATTTCTCAACTAGTAAAAGCGAAACATATCTTGAAGTAGAATTTGCAAAAACTGTAAACCAATAATTGCCACTAAAACCGATAAATCTAGACCACCCATTGGGGGTAATATTCTACGAATAGGGGCTAAAAATGGCTCAGTGAGTTGATGCAAAACGTAATCAATAGGGGAAGCGCCTTGAGAAACCCAACTCAAAATAGCGCGTAGCAACAACACCCAAAACATCAGTGACAGAGCCTCTTTTACCACATCGATACAAGCAATTATCAGAATGCTAACGGGGTTTAGTGTGCCACCAAACAGGAACCCCAGTGTAGTGACCTTGAGTGCTGCAACCGCTATGGCAAGTACCAATGTGGCAGTGTCTAAGCGGCCAAAAGAGGGAATGAAGCGGCGTAGCGGCCCCACAATTGGGTGTGTTGCTTTTACGATAAACTGACTAAGTGGATTGTAAAAATCTGCTCGTGCCATTTGCAGCCACAAGCGCAATATCACTACCATTAGATAAAGGTTGAACAGCGTACTGATTAAAAATACTGTTGCATTCATTGGTTGTTGTCCTGAATTTAAATCTGTTTAGCCATTTCTTCAGCGCGACTTACTGCCGCTTGCATGGCCTTTTGCACGATTGTGCGCAAACCAAGTGCTTCGAAAGTTGCCACGGCTTGCGCAGTGGTTCCGCCTTTAGAAGTAACTTGGGCTCTAAGTTCGCTTAATTCAAGGTCAGGATTGTGACAAACCATTTCTGCACTGCCTAACATGGCTTGTTCTACTAACAATCGAGCCTCAGCTTTACCTAACCCCATATTCATTACTTCTTGTTGCATGGCTTCCAAGAATAGGAAAAAGTAGGCTGGGCTGCTGCCTGCACCAGCAATAACGGTATTAATACCTGATTCGTCCTCAACCCATACGGTTTTGCCTACAGCATTCATCATTTGCTCTGCAAACTCTTTGTCTACTTGTGACACCGTATTTTGTGCATACAAACCCGACATGCCTTTCCCAAGTAAGCTTGGCGTATTCGGCATTACGCGAATCAGTGGGTAAGTGCTACCCAACATCTCGTGAAGTCGGGAAACAGTAAGTCCGGCGGCTAAACTAACGAAAAGCTTGTTTTGCAGTGAAGCGGGCGATAATTCTGCCGTTACAGCTTCCATCATTTGAGGCTTTACTGACAACACAATAACATCGGCAAAAGTACATGCAGTATCGTTGTCTTGTGTTGTGTTTATGCCAAATTCAGCGCTAAGGCCGTCAAGCTTTGGTGTAGACGGATTACTGGCAATAATGAGCTTTGCATCGTAACCATTTTTAACTAATCCAGAAATAATGCAGCGAGACATATTTCCAGCGCCAATGAAGGCTATTTTTCTTGATTGCATTGTGTTCCTAAACAACAAATGTGTTTTTGCTATATTCGTGCACCAAATATTGCGGTGCCTACGCGAACCATGGTTGAACCTTGTAGTATTGCAGCTTGCATATCACCACTCATACCTACAGAGAGTGTATCAAACTCAGTTCTTGTCGCACTACATTCGTTAAAAAGCTGTTTGAGTAATTCAAGTGACTTCTTCTGCTCATCCTCGTTGGCGTGCGCTTTTGGGATGGCCATCAAACCTCTTAAGACCAGATTGGGAAGTCGTTCAATCAAAGTGACAAGTGGGGCTACATCAGCCGGTGATACACCTGACTTTGACGGCTCGTCGTCTATGTTCACCTGAATACATACATTGAGAGGCGGTAAATCATTGGGGCGTTGCTCACTGAGCCGGCGAGCAATCTTTTCTCTATCAACGGATTGCACCCAATGGAAGTTTTCTGCCACTAATTTGGTTTTATTCGATTGAATAGGTCCTATCATATGCCACTCAATGTCGCTCAGATGTTTAAGTGCTTGAACCTTTTCCACACCTTCTTGAATGTAGTTCTCACCAAACAAACGTTGTCCGGCCTCATACGCAAGGTTAATTTCAGATACCGGTTTGGTCTTACTGACAGCTAGTAATTTGACTGAGTTTGGAGGACGATGTGCCAAGGCAGTGGCTTTTTCAATACCTTCCCGTGTGGAATCCAGTCTTTCTGCTATTGTTTGCATTATTCACCTTTATTGGGAGAAGTCGCTGTGGATATTACCGAACTTTTGGCCTTCAGTGTAAAAAATGGCGCATCAGATTTACATTTATCTGCTGGATTACCTCCCATTATTCGCGTTGATGGTGACATGCGAAAGCTCAATGTTGACCCTCTCGATCACAAACAAGTCCACGCCTTAATATACGAAATAATGAATGATGGACAGCGGAAGGAATACGAAGAAAATCTCGAAACCGATTTTTCCTTTGAAGTACAAGGACTATCGAGATTTAGGGTAAATGCCTTTGTGCAGAATCGCGGTGCGGCTGCGGTATTACGTACTATCCCCAGTAAAATATTGACCCTCGACGAACTTGGAGCGCCAGCTTCTTTCAAGCAGATCATTAATCAGCCTACAGGGCTGGTATTGGTTACTGGCGCGACCGGCTCGGGCAAAAGTACAACCCTTGCGGCGATGATAGATCATATCAACACACACAAGCGTGAACATATACTTACCATCGAAGATCCCATCGAATTTGTGCACGACAACAAGTTGTGTGTAATAAACCAGCGGGAAGTACACAGAGATACACATTCGTTCAACAATGCGCTGCGCTCTGCGCTGCGTGAAGATCCCGATGTGATTTTGGTGGGTGAGTTACGGGATCTTGAAACTATTCGATTAGCAATGTCTGCTGCTGAAACAGGTCATTTGGTGTTTGGCACTTTGCATACAAACTCAGCGCCAAAGACCATTGACCGTATTGTTGACGTATTTCCTGCTGAAGAGAAATCTATGGTTCGTTCAATGCTGTCAGAATCGCTAAGGGCAGTTATTTCACAAACATTGCTTAAAAAAGTGGGAGGTGGGCGAATAGCTGCCCATGAAATCATGATAGGTACTCCTGCTATTAGAAACTTGATCCGCGAAGATAAGGTGCCCCAGATGTACTCGGTTATTCAAACCGGACAAGCTCATGGCATGCAAACCATGGATCAGTGTTTACAGCGTTTAGTGGCATTGGGAGTGATAACGCAACAAGACGCGGCGGCGAAAGCTATAGATAAAAACCCCATGTCTAACTCGTAGAGCAACGTCATGCTAGATACCTATTTACAAACCATGGTGGACCAATCTGCCTCTGATCTATTTATTACTGCACAGTTTCCGGTGAGTGCAAAAATTAATGGTAAGCTCACTCAGCTTTCAGAGCATTCGATAAATGAAGATGACGCTTTGTCGCTGGTTCACCAAGCGATGACTGACAAGCAAAAACAAGCATTTGCCAACGACAAAGAATGTAACTTTGCCATTGTGCGCGAAGGGGTTGGGCGTTTTCGTTGTTCAGCATTTTGGCAGCGCGACCAGGCTGGCATGGTGATTCGCCGCATTGTTACCGATATTCCCAAAGCAACAGACCTTGGGTTACCTGAAGTGCTGAAAGACATCATCATGGCGAAACGTGGATTAGTTTTGTTTGTTGGTGGTACAGGTACAGGTAAATCAACTTCGTTAGCGGCGCTTATTGGGCACAGAAATGCCAATTCTCATGGTCATATACTCACCATTGAAGACCCAATAGAGTTTGTGCACGAACACAATAATTGTGTGGTTACCCAACGAGAGGTAGGTATCGACACTTTATCTTTCGACGACGCGCTTAAAAGTGCATTGCGCCAAGCACCCGATGTGATTTTGATTGGCGAAATTCGCTCAATGGAAACCATGGAGTTTGCCATGTCGTTCGCTGATACCGGACACCTGTGTGTTGCCACTCTACACGCCAATAATGCCAATCAGGCCATTGAACGTATCATGCACCTAGCGCCAAAAGATCAGCACGACAAGCTCAGATTTGACCTGAGTTTGAATATTCGTGCGATTGTTGCGCAGCAACTTGTGCCTACCGCTTCTGGCAATGGACGAGTTGCCGCCATTGAAGTACTGCTTAATTCTCCGTTAGTGTCTGACTTGATTCAACGAAACAAAATAGGTGAGCTTAAAGACGCTATGCGCAAGGGTAAAGAACAAGGCATGCAAACGTTTGACATGGCACTTTACGACTTATACCAACAAGGAACGATTTCAATGGATCAGGCATTACATCATGCTGATTCACCCAATGATTTGCGCTTAATGATTAAACTAGATTCTGCCCAAGAGTCTGGGTTGGGCACCTTGTCAAATGTGTCTATTGATATGGATGATTAGAGGAAGTAATCATGATTAAGTTGCTTTCAACGGACGATGCTTTACTTATGCAATCAGCCAAGAGCGAGTTTGATGCTCTTGGCATTCCCTATTTGGTTAAAAATGAATTTGCTGGTGGTGCCGTAGGTGAGATCCCTTGGATTGAGGCATGTCCGGAACTTTGGCTCGTTGATGTTAGTTGGTTATCAAGAGCGACCCTTGTAATCTCTTCGCTCAATGATAGTTTAAGTGATACTGATTTTGCCGAATGGCATTGTAAAGTATGCTTAGAAAAAAATGGTTCGGCGTTTGATTTTTGTTGGCAATGTGAAACTGCCAAGCCAGACTAGGCTTAGTCGTACTGACTTTCAGCCCAGCTTGAAAAAATCACACAAGCAGACACGCTGTCTATTTTGTCTTTAGTGAGCTTTTTGTACCCGCCTAATTCAAACAGCATGGCTTTTGCGTCAGCTGTCGATAAACGTTCATCAGCAACATCTACTTTCACGCGAAAGCGGCCATGAAGACGGTTAGCAAACTTTTGCGCCCGTTGAGTCATTTCCTGTGATGTGCCGTCCATATTTAGTGGCAAACCAACCACAACAATGTCAGGTTTCCACTCCTCGTATATTTTTTCTATTTGCGACCAATCGGGAATGCCATCTCGGGCTTTTAACGCAGCCAAAGGGGATGCAGTGCCAGTGATTTCTTGTCCTATCGCAACACCAATACTTTTGGTGCCGTAGTCGAATGCCAGTACGGTACGTTGTCCAATGTCAGGCATGGCCAGTTCCCGGTGCTAATTGCCAAACATCGACACCTAGCTTGTTCACAGCGGCTTGCCACTTTTTGTGTATTGGCATATTGAACAATATCTCTTCATCGGCTTCCACGGTTAACCATGCATTTTCTTGAAGCTCTTGTTCTAACTGACCTGCTTTCCAGCCCGCGTAGCCAAGGGCAATAATTGCTGATGACGGACCTTTGTTTTCGCCAATGGCTGTGAGTATGTCTTTAGACGTTGTTACCATTAC
>JALUXV010000490.1 GCA_027013165.1 Alteromonadaceae bacterium | reverse complement strand
TCAGCTTTTATATAGCCGGTAAATTTAACTTGAGTGTCGCCGATAGTAGCTGCGTTTGCAGAAACTCCACTAAGAGTTGCTAAACCAAGAGATACTGCAAGTGCCGAATTTTTTATTGTAGCTTTCATCATATTTGTTCCAGAGTGTGGTTAAATGTATGTAAATGCAACGTTAACAACATTAATTTGGCTGACCATTTCTCTATTTGAAATAAGCGGATGGTCGCATAAGACTATAGTCGTATATTTAGAGTAGAGTTAATGTTAAGACCAAAGTCTCATTTTGCTTTGTGTTTGAATGACTAGAGTGTTCGCTATAAATATTCGCTTTTTAAATATGGAATCCGGAGGCAATAACCATGACTGATAACGCGATTTATCCTGTGCCCGCGTCGATAGAGAAGTCGACTCACCTAACCGACGAGCAGTATCAAGCCATGTATAAACAGTCGGTTACAGACCCCGAAGTATTTTGGGGCGAGTATGCTAGCACGCTAGAGTGGTATCGCAAGCCGACTAAAATTAAAAACACCTACTTTGGTGCTGATGATGTATCCATCAAGTGGTTCGAAGACGGACAAATCAATGCAAGCTATAACTGTATTGATCGACACCTAGCTACCCACGGAGATAAAACTGCGTTTTTATGGGAAGGTGATTCTCCAGAAGATAGCGCCACAGCCACTTACCAAGAAGTTCATGACGAAGTATGTAAACTGGCAAACGGGCTTAAATCATTAGGCGTTCAAAAAGGTGATCGCGTTGCCATTTATATGCCAATGGTTTTAGAAGCCGCTTATGCTATGTTGGCATGCGCACGCATTGGCGCGGTTCACTCGGTGATTTTCGGTGGGTTCTCTCCTAATGCGATAGCAGACCGAATTAATGACAGCTCAGCCAAAGTGGTTATTACTGCTGATGAAGGGCGCCGCGCAGGACGTTCTGTACCGCTGAAGGCGAATGTAGATAAAGCACTTAGTAACGGCGCATGCCCGTCAATTACTCACGTTTTGGTTCACACTTTGACCGGTAACGATGTTGCGTGGAATAGCGAAGTGGACGTGCGCTGGAGCGATTTAACCAGTGACGCTTCTGCGGTTTGTGAGCCAGAAGTGATGGATGCAGAAGATCCACTATTTATCCTCTATACCTCAGGCTCCACCGGTACGCCGAAAGGTGTGGTACATACTACGGGCGGTTACTTGCTGTATACAGCAATGACATTCAAATACGCCTTTGACTACAAAGAAGACGATATTTATTGGTGTACTGCCGATGTGGGTTGGATCACAGGCCATAGTTACATGGTATATGGCCCCATGATTAACGCTGCCTCTCAAGTCTTTTTTGAAGGTGTACCTACTTACCCCGATGTGAAGCGCATAGCGCAGGTAGTAGAAAAATATAAAGTCACTAGTTTGTACACTGCACCAACAGCAATCCGCGCGCTCATGGCTCACGGCGAAGTGCCCGTTGAAGGCTGTGATGTTTCCTCACTGCGTTTGTTAGGCTCAGTGGGCGAACCAATCAACCCTGAAGCATGGGATTGGTATCACCGCGTTATTGGGCAAAGTCGTTGCCCAATTATGGATACATGGTGGCAAACAGAAACCGGTGGTCACATGATTACCCCGTTGCCTGGCGCAACTGCACTTAAACCGGGTTCAGCAAGTCGTCCCTTCTTTGGTATTCAACCTGCGTTGTTTGATGCCGATGGTAATGAGCTAGAAGGCGCTTCTGAGGGTAACCTTGTTATTAAAGACAGTTGGCCTAGTCAAGCTCGCACGGTTTATGGCGACCACGAGCGCTTTATCAACACCTATTTTAGCGCCTACAAGGGTGTTTATTTTACAGGTGATGGTGCCCGAAGAGACGAAGACGGTTACTATTGGATCACTGGGCGAGTTGATGACGTACTTAATGTGTCGGGTCACCGCTTGGGTACCGCAGAAATCGAAAGTGCGTTGGTTGCCCATCCACAGGTTGCTGAGGCGGCTGTAGTTGGTTTCCCTCATGATATTAAAGGCCAAGGCATCTATGTTTACGTCACACCTAACGAGGGTGTTATCGTTGATGATGAACTTACCAAGTCGTTAAAAGCCTGGGTGCGTCAAGAGTTAAGTCCTATCGCTACTCCAGATATGATTCAGTGGTCTGGCGGTCTACCTAAAACTCGTTCAGGTAAAATTATGCGTCGTATTTTGCGTAAAATCGCAGCCAATGAGCATGAACAACTTGGTGACACGTCGACATTGGCGGATCCATCGGTTGTTGATACACTCATTGAGGAGCGCTTGAATAGGTAACAAGGATAAACACATGATAACGTTATTGATTGCTGATGATCATCCCCTGTATCGCGATGCGTTGAAAGGGGCGTTATCACTGTCTTTACCTGAACTTACGCTACGAGAGGCTGGAGATTTATCTTCGACTGTCGACATCCTCAATCAAGAAGATGTCGACTTACTTTTGCTCGATTTACATATGCCAGGTAGTAATGACCTGTTTGGCTTGCTTCATATTAGAAAGTTGTTTCCTGACTTACCCGTTGCTGTGGTATCTGGAACCGAAGATTCAACGATTATTTCGAAGATTGTCAGTGTTGGCGCCCTAGGGTTTATTCCAAAAACCACAAGCGCCACTGATATCGCCGAGGCTGTCCAGGCCATTCTAGATGGCGATGTGTGGTTACCTGAAAATCTTGCTGACATAGACGATGTTGATGAGGAGTTTTCTGTTTTGGCTGACAAAGTAGCCAGCTTAACCCCCTCACAATACAAAGTATTGTGCTATATGCGTGACGGCTTGCTCAACAAGCAAATTGGCTACAACTTGGATATAGCCGAAGCCACGGTAAAAGCCCACGTTACCGCCATATTCAAAAAGCTTGGAATAAACAACCGCACTCAAGCTGTACTTATTGCTTCGCAGTTGGAGTTAGAACCTCCTGCACAGTGATTGAGATATCTCTGGTATTTATTATCTAAGACACTTTTTAGTTGTTTTATTGTCAACTTAAGGGAATATAGAACAAACTAAACTTCCCTTTTATTTGAGCGTATAAGGGCTATTACCGTCAGAGTGCTCAGTCTTATCCATATGTTAGATATTCAACATCTGTCAAAGCGATTTCAGAACGGACCAGACGTTTTGAAATCGCTGAGTTTTTCGATAAAGCAAGGTGAGAGTGTAGCCATCGTTGGCCCTTCTGGTTGTGGTAAATCTACTTTGCTAAATATTATTGCGGGTTTGCAGTCAGCCGATGGTGGTACCGTCGACTATCGAATAAGTACTTCAAGTGATGACAAGGCGGAGGTTTTCACATATCCACTTGAGCATAAAAAGAAGACGGAAAAAACCTTAAATACGTTGCGAAAAGAGAGTCTTGGCGTGGTGTTTCAACGCTTCAATCTCATTGAACATTTAACCGTCTGGGAGAACATTGCGTTACCCGCTGAACACAAGGGTAATTATGAGCCTGATTATATAAATGGGCTGTTAGAAAAGTTAGATATTCAACTTCACCAACACAAATATCCTTCACAATTGTCAGGCGGCCAGCAGCAGCGGGTGGCAATTGCCCGTTCGCTTTCCCACCAACCTCAGTTGGTATTAGCTGATGAACCTACTGGTAACTTAGATCCCAAAACAGCCAACGCCGTTGGTGACTTACTGTTTGATGTTGTGTCTAGTACTGGCGCTGCATTGATACTTGTCACTCATAGTTTAACGCTAGCGAAAAGAGCCGACAGATTACTGGAAATTCGCAACGGTGCCTTGTTCGACGTCCAAGACCACAATGACAAGTCGTAGCCAATCAAAAGTGAGTGTTCGGCTATTAACCCGTGTTTTTGCCAAGAGCTTTCGTACGCAAAAACTCATCTTTCTGATGTTGTTCTTGTCGCTTTTCGCGGGTACAACCGGACTCTCTGCCGTAATGGGGCTTGCACAACTTGATCTTGAAGCAAAAGACGATCACTTGTTGGCAGATATTTCGAAATTTTACCAAATTTTACCCACAGGCTCAGAAATCACACTGCGTGAATATCAATACTTGAAAGCTAATGTTACAACGCCAATGGTGGGATATCAGTCGAGCAAATTAGCGGATTTTCCTGATATTAATTTATTGGTGTTGGATACTTTCGCACTGATTGAATGGCGTCGTTTTCACAACTACATCGAAGTGAAATCACCAATGGCCAACGATACAAGGCCAATTAATAATAGTAATCAAGGTGAGGCGCAAAGCGCACCTATGTATTTTGCTAGTGGGGTGACTGCGCAGCGCATCAGTGAAGTGTTCCCAGTAACTATCATTTCTTCGCTACCAGATAATTTGGTAGTCACTGATATTGCAAGCATGGCTACTCAGGCTCATCAGCCCCTCGTATTCAGTGGTATTTTGCTCACTCAGGAGTTGCCTGATTTCACTCAGTGGCACATTCGTAAAGTTATTTCAGACAACTTTAAATTAGTTGCTCCTGTAGCCCTGGACTCTGACAACCAACTACAGAGTAGTTTTAGACTCAACCTTTTGGCCATGGGCGCGCTTATGTTCGTGGTCTGTCTCTTTATTGTCTTTAATGCGTACCAACTTATGTTGATGAAACGCAAAGACACCATAGGTATTCTAAAGCAGCTTGGCTTTTCCTATGCCAGTGTGGTTTTTGTGCTCGGGCTTGAAGCACTGCTCCTTGCCGTTTTTACTGCCACTGTAGGTACTTTTGCTGGATTTTCTATTTTATTAGCGGTGCTCCCCGCGATTGAGGCGTTGACCGGAGTGTCTTCTGCTCCCAGTATTACTACGTTTTGGGCGCTTATGGCACAAACACAAAGTGCAAGCATAGTAGGGGTAATAGGGGCGCTATTTGTCAGTTTGAAATGGCAAAAACACATGTCAGTAAACCTACAACACAGGCCGCCAAATGTTCAACTTTTACTCTTTGGTGTTGCAGCTATTGGCTGTTTAGCCAGTGTGTTTATGTTACTTAGTGTGGATTCACTTCATTGGTCTATTCCTAGTACAGGGCTATTCGTGTTCGCCAGTTGTTTGTTGGTTATCGCTGTTTTTCCTCTAGTACTTTTTGGTGTTAAGTGCTTACTTACCTCAAAAAGCCTACTTATTAAGCTTTCAGTGTCTAGCGCATGGCAGTTGTCCAAACACACAAAGGTAGCTGTTTGCGCATTTTTTATTGCGGTAATATGCAATATTGGAATGAATGTCATGGTCGATAGCTTTCGGTCTGCCACAGAAAGCTGGCTTAAAGTGCGCTTAATTGCCGATGCCTATCTTTATACCCAAAGTGAAGAGGACATAAGGCCGCTAATACGGAATATTGACGAGCAAATAAAAGTCGTCCCACGCTTAGGGTATGAACAGCAAATCGAGGGAAAACAAACGATAATTTATTCCCATCCATCAACACCTGAGTACACTCAAGCCATGGTTTTTGAAAAGGTGACAGATGGGGTGTGGGATGCATTTTCACAGCGACAAGCGGTATTGATTAACCAGCAGCTTGCGCAACATTTACAGGTGAATGTAGGAGACACAATTAATGTTCCAATGCCCAAAGATGATGCTACCGACGACGAGTTAGTTACCCTGCCCATTGCGGGGATTTATGTAGACTACGGGAATCCAAGTGGGCAAATCCTGTTAGATTTTGACTGGATGTCAGAGTTTGCCAAAACCACCTATCTTTACGCGCTCTCGTTTCCTAGTTCAGACAATATTGAAAATCGCATTGAAGCGCTTAACCAATATTTAGAAGACACAGCAATAGTGTATGAAACCCAATACATCATCGAAAGCTCGATGAAGGCCTTTGATGCGACCTTTATCATCACAGATGTCATGAAGCTAGTTACCTTGGCCGTTGCCGCTATGTCACTTGCTTGCTCTATTGTTATTTTATTGAATGAGTCGAAGGCGCAGGACGCCATTCTAAGAAGTCTTGGGTTTTCAAGTAGGTTTGTGGCAGCACGGCAGGCGCTCGAGTATTACTTTCTTTGCACCTTTGCTTTTTTAGCTGCGGTACCTTTTGGGTTGTTCCTAGCTTGGATTTTAATTCATATTATTAATCGTCAGGCTTTTGGTTGGTCTTACGCTATGAGCATCAATAGCTATCCTCTGTTGCAAGTGTATTTATACAGTCTTGTGATTGTGGGTGGATTGATTTCTTTTGCGTTGTTTAGGTTATCGAAGCGAGACATCATTGATACTGGTAAAACGGAGTTAAAAACACACCGCACTGGGGCAGGCCTATGAAAGTGTTAGCCATCATAATGTGTATGGTGTGTATGGCCAGTTGCAGTCAACCTCCCTCGCAGCCTGTGCCAAACCGTTATGATTGGCTGTTACTTGGGGACGACTTTTTGCAAAGCCAAGGCCAGAAAGCGTCACCAAACTATATCATACAGTTGCCTCTCGACCATGGTGCTCACTATGACTTTGATATCGAGTGGTGGTACGTAACTAGCAATTTGCAAGACGAGTTAGGGCAAGAATACGCGGTACAGTGGACCTTGTTTCGATTACGAAATTCGAGTGCTGATAATCATATCTATGTAGGGCATATGTCCCTACATACACAAGACGCGCATTGGTTCGTAGAGAAATATGCTGATAGCAGATTGGGCACCGCGGGTGTAACAGAATTTCCCCGACGCTTGTTCATTGATAATTGGCAATGGCTTGGTGAGCAGGAACAAGCCTTGTTTCCCGCCGTATTAACGTCATCTTGGGTTACCGTTGACGGTCAGCAAGTGGCAGTTGATCTTAAGCTAACCACTTCAGGCCCTTTTGTTTTTCATGGAGAAAATGGATACAGCCGCAAAACCGCAAATCAAAGCCACGCAAGTCACTATTACAGTCAGCCCTTTATTGATGTGCAAGGTCAAATTACTGTAGATAGCAATGCTCACACGGTGGCGGGCAAGGGGTGGTATGACCATGAATGGTCAAGTACGCTGTCTAGCCCAGACACTGTTGGCTGGGATTGGTTTTCTATTCATCTAGACAACGGCAACAAGTTAATGTTGTTTAGAATGCGGGTAGATGGAGAGTTTTATGAGACAGGTTCGTTCATCAGCAGTAGTGGCCAAGTCAGCACGTTAACTCCACAAGACATCGTTTTACGTTTGCAAGAAAGTACCGACGTAGAAAACAAAAAAATACCCACACAATGGCGTATCACACTTGCAGGCTATGATGTCGACATTGTGGTAACAGCATTAAAACCCGATGCCATAAACAAAGGGTCTGTTGAATATTACGAAGGGCCGACAATTATCACTGGAAGCCATACAGGCAAAGGCTTTCTTGAAATGACAAGTTACTAAGTAAAGTTGTTCTAATGTTTGGGCTAGGGTATCACATGGCCTTGTTTCGCTCGAATTGCATGCAGTAAATACTGCATCAAACACTTAATACGTGGGGTTTGGCTTAAACGTTGATGAGTCAGCACCCAAATTTCTTGATGCACTAATCTTGTATCATTGAGTGGTGTGAGTTCACTCATTGTATCTGCAATGTAGCAAGCACCTAGAATAAGACCATGACCTTGTGCCGCAGCTTTGTGACGAAGCACTAAATCATCAAGGGTAAAACCAATCTTGGCCTTGGGGTAGGGTGATTGGGCCAGGTAACCACGAACTTTGTTCATATCAGTACTAGTGATCCACTGATACTCAGATTCAGGCGTTGCGGCAAGGTAATCTGGATTGGCATAAAAACCCAGAGACAAGGGAAACAATCGATGGCCTACTAGCTCATCCCCAGGTTTATCGGCCACTCGTACAACAACGTCGGCCTCTCCCTTCTCAATATTTGCAAAATGATAGCCGGTTTGCACATTAAGAGTAATCTGAGGGTATTGATGGTAAAAACGAGCAAGGTCTTCCATTAAAACAAATTCGAACAATGCGGG
>JALUXV010000489.1 GCA_027013165.1 Alteromonadaceae bacterium | reverse complement strand
TAGAGCTTTGTACCTTGATCCTCTTCTAATTGAGACAAAGCGACGGTTTCGCACATTTTTTGCGTGAGATATTCAGTGTGCATCATTGAGTAATATGAGCGAAAATCTGACTGATTTTCAGAAAAGTCGACTGACGCAGTTATACTCTCAATCGCGTCTTTGGCGGCCATTCTAACTGGTGGATACCAATGACTATCACGAATTAGCTCGAGCGCTATTAACGCTTTTTTCGACTTTAGTTCCGCTAACGATTGAGACGCTAAAATACTCAGCACCACATCATTGTCATTGTCATTGTTAAGTGCTGATATCAAGTGCTCTTCTGCAGTGGGGTTACCAATTAATCCTAGCGCCCTTACAACAACCTGTTTTAGCTCAAAATTATCGTATCGCAACAATGCTAACAGCACAGGTGCCGCAGACTGTGCTCTATGTCCATTTTTTGCAAGTTCAAATATCAAGTGGGGATCAGGCGCTTTTGCTATCGCTTCAATGAGTAGCTCAATACCTCTGTCTGTTCCTATGCGAATCAAAGCACTGTTTATTGTTGGCTCAAACTCTGGTTCGCTTTTTAATAGAGCGATCAATGTGGACTCTGCAATTAATGCATCGCGTTCCATAAAGGCGAGAATATTGATTGCTCCAACACGAGCTTCTTCTGATAGAGAGTTATCGGTAATTATTTCTACGACAGATTCTACCAATGAGTTTTTCTCGACATCTAATTCAGAAATCAACACCC
The DNA here is from genome assembly GCA_027013165.1 of Alteromonadaceae bacterium. Lineage (GTDB taxonomy): Bacteria > Pseudomonadota > Gammaproteobacteria > Enterobacterales > Alteromonadaceae > Alteromonas. The sequence continues at coordinate 7,225 of JALUXV010000489.1, read as the reverse complement.
CAAAGGTATAGACGTAGTTCTCAGGGCACTCTGTCTTACACCGAATAAAATCCATAATAAAAGGGACAGCTCTCTCACGCGCGAGCTTTACTGCATAAGCCTCTTGGTTATGGGGGGCACTTCTTGATATTGAGTATCTACGAACAGCTTCATAGGCAGCTTCTGGAGTGTGTATACGTCCAAGAGCTCTAACTAACCAAGGCGTATTATCAAGCGCAGTTTTTATGTCAGCGAAATATTTTGCATCTATGTCATTGATGTCTTTGAGCGTATAGGCCGCTAGTCGTCTGACCCCCAACGAACGATGCCCCAGCAATTCAACAAGCATTTCAACAACATCAGCGTTTACACTTAGTGTTGATCGAGCAACACTTGAGTCAACACGGGTCATGCCATACCGATCCGCTTCTCTTCTTAACCCTTGTTCGATTATTGCATTTTTACACTCGTCTATAGATGAGCAAACCTTTTCATCTGCAGTTACATACAGTGAGTTTAAGAAAAATAGAAAAGCAGCTAAATGTATAACAATCCTCAACATTCGCGTCCTAATAGGTCTAGTTATAATACAGGTTTACTTGTGTTTTCTTGCCAGGGCTTCACCCATAAAAAAAGTGCTATACCTATGAAAATATAGCACTTTAATTACGCTTAGTTTTTAGCGCTAACTATCCATATCAGCGTGATATCAAGTGAATTTTTTACTGACCAAATGTCTCACCAAAGAAATCACCGTCATTCCAGCTCGGCGCTTCTTCTTGGTTTGCCAACGTCCAACCAATTTGTGCATTCACCTTGGTAAATGTTGAAGCCGCATTCCAATTAAAAGGCTGATGAATGTCATCACTTGGCTTGTGATAATGGGTAGACAAGAAAGTACCAAATACTTTACTGCCGTCTACGTTAGGATCTTTTGACTGTAACCCTGGTACAAGGAAAACCGCTGGTACACCCTGCTTCACAAACGCATAGTGATCAGAGCGTGTGAACAAGGCTTGGTCTGGCCATGGATCTGGGCTCAGTGAAATATCTGCATTGGCAGCCGCCTTTTCTACTGATGCTTGAAGTGAACTATGATTAGCACCAAAAGCGATAACATCAGCAAATTCATAGGTAAGAATTGGCATGTCTAAATTTACGTTCGCTACCATTGACGTTACTGGCACAGTTGGATTGCGAGCAAAGTAGTCAGCGCCGAGTAGCCCTTTCTCTTCGCCTGTTGCGGCAACAAACAAAATAGAGCGCTTAGGTCTTACGTCCATTTCGCTGAACAAGCGCGCTGTTTCTAGCATTACTGACGTGCCCGAAGCATTGTCCATTGCGCCATTATTAATTTTGTCTTGCTTGACCGACTTAGCAATACCAATGTGATCTGAATGAGCCGAAAATACTACGTATTCATCTTTTAGCTCTGGATCAGAGCCTTCCAAAATACCCACAACATTGGGGCTGGAAATAGTGTCATGTGTGCTTTGTTTGCTCAAGTTTACAGTACCAACAAGAGGGAATCCCGCAGGTACTTCATCGGCTTCTAATTGCGCGTACACATCATCTAGGCTTTGCTGTGCACCTTCAAATAACGTGCGAGCTGCCCCTTCGCTTAAATACGCACCGCCCTTCAATTGAGGGAAACTATTTGCAGGCGCATCGTTTTCATCCAACCACGCCATACGAGGTGTATGAATATAGTTTAATCGGCTTTGATACGGACGTACTTTTTCATTCTTAGGGGTGGTAATGGTAATCATACCAATGGCACCACGCTCTGCCGCGTAGCGCTGTTTTTGGTAACCAGACGCAAAGTGTGCACCTTCCTCAGAGGGGAAGTCACTTGGCTTACCCGCCAAAGTCACTACAATTTTGCCTTCAACATCCAAATCGGCGTAATCATCGTGAGAAAGCTCGTCAGCTACAATTCCGTAACCCACAAAAACTAACTCGCCCGACACGTTTGACTCGGTGCTCATCAGGCTTGGCCCAGCCAAGTATTCGCTAGGGTAAGAGAATTCGTGAGTATCATCACCACGGGTTAACGTAAACTCAGGCGATTCTTGAATCAGGTTTGCCTTTCTAAAGTTAACGCGCTGAATATAGCCTTCGGTGCCCGCAGGTGTTAAACCGTACTTAGCAAATTCAGTAGCGATATAAAGCGAAGCAATTTCATGGCCTTTCGAGCCCGTATCACGGCCTTCTAACAAATCGTCTGCTAGAAAAAACAAGTGTGATTTAATACGCTGAGTATCTGGAACAAAGGTGTGTTCTGTCGTTTCATGTTGATGCGCGCTCACCGTAAATGCTAACGCTGACACCAAACTACCTAATAGAAGTTTTCTTATCATTGTGTTTTGCCCTACTTTTAAGAGCTCACATGGTAACCCAGTGGATAATTATGGCAAATTAACTCAAGCTATTTTCGATAATTGCCCGCTTTACAAGACCATTGTAGAATTCGAGCCCCATTCGACGATGATAATCCACTGTAGTACGAGTACACCATGAGTAAAGATGAGCTTTTATATCGCGTTCAATTTATCAGTAACGGCGAGCGTTATGAGTTATACGTAAAGTCACTTACGCAAGGCAGCTTATTTGGGTTTGTGGAAATTGGTGACTTTGTTTGGGATACCCACACTAGTGTAGTACTTGACCCTAGTCATGAAAAACTCAAATCAGAATTTTCTGATGTGACAAACACTTATATACCAATGCATAATATCCTTAGGATAGATGCAGTGAAAAAGCAAGGAACTGCCAAAATCACTAAGTTATCTGATAAAGTAACTGCGTTCCCTAATCCAATTTATACACCGAATAAAGAGTAACCATACTGGTCTTCCGGTATGAAGTTACCGGAGACCATTATGTATCGTTCTATTCTTTTTACAGCCCTAGTTGTTGTTAGTACGGCGTTGTCAGCTCAACCTAATAACGACGATGAACTGTACGTATTACTTGACGACATTTGGCAATACGAGCTTAGTATTTCCCCATTTTTGGCCTCTAGCGAAGGTCAAGACACTTCTGCTGGTGACCTACCGGATATAAGCCCAGCCGCATTAGAAGCACAGCACGCTACATGGCAAAAATACTATGATACGTTAGATACTGTTTCCGCAGATGACTTGTCAAAACAGGCCCATATTGCATTGCTGATGCAAAAATACCGTATTGAGAATTACCTTTCTAATTATCAGTTTCGTTCGCACTTAGTTCCCATTAACTCAGAGTATGGTTTTCACGGTGCCATGGCATCGCTGCCCAATTTATCAGCATTTAAAACTGTTACTGATTACGAAAACTACTTGCACAGACTGAATGGACTTCCTGATTATTTTGCTCAGCAAATCACCTATATGAAGCAAGGTATGACCGAAGGCTATACGCAGCCTCAGGTAGTGCTTGCAGGGTTTGAAGACTCAATTGCCGCTTATATTGTAGACAATATCGAAGACAGTGGCTTTTATGCCCCATTCAAGCGCTATCCAGAGTATTTTTCTGAACAAGAAAAAGCAGCGCTAACACAATCAGCTATAGCTGCTATGAACAATAGTGTATTGCCAGCTTATCAAGGCTTTTATGATTTTATGGTTAATGAGTACATTCCTAGTGCCCGAGAGCCTATTGCTGCAAGCTTATGGCCTGAAGGTAAAGCGTATTATGCAAATAGAGCTAAGCATTACACCACCACGGATATGACGCCTGAAGAAATTCACTCCCTTGGTCTCAGTGAAGTTGCGCGTATTCGTGCCGAAATGCAAGGTATTGTCGATAAGTTAGAATTCGAGGGTGATATCAACGATTTCATCGATTTTCTTCGTACAGATCCACAGTTTTATGCCACTACAGCAGAAGAACTGCTAATGGAAGCCTCTTTCGTTGCTAAACAAATGGACGCCAAACTACCCTCGCTGTTCGAATATCTGCCCCGTACCCCCTACGGTGTAGCACCCGTTCCCGATAGTATTGCGCCTAAATACACCACTGGTCGTTATGTTTCTCCTCAACGTGACGATCAACCCGGCTACTACTGGGTAAATACCTACGCATTAGATAAGCGCCCCTTGTATTCAATTCCTGCACTTACCTTACACGAAGCTGTACCTGGACATCATTTGCAAATATCACTAGCCGCTGAACTAGAGGACCTACCTAAAGTACGTCAAAACACGTATATCTCTGCTTTCGGTGAAGGCTGGGGACTGTATTCAGAATTCTTAGGTATAGAAGCCGGAATTTATGAAGACCCATACGACGATTTTGGCCGTTTAAGTTATGAGATGTGGCGTGCTTGTCGCTTAGTAGTAGACACAGGTATGCATATGATGGGCTGGAGCAGAGAACGTGCCGTCGAATATATGATGACTAACACTGCGCTTTCTGAGCACAATGTTAACACCGAAATCGACCGTTATATTTCATGGCCAGCACAAGCCCTATCGTACAAAATTGGGGAAATTAAAATCAAAGCGTTAAGAGCAAAGGCTGAAGCTGCTCTTGGACAACATTTTGATGTACGTAAATTCCATCGTGCTGTATTGGAAAATGGCTCGGTACCTTTATTCATTTTAGAACAACATATTGATGCGTTTATTGAGGAACAGAAAGGGAAACTACAATGATCATTGCCGCGGGTGTTATAGGGCTCCTTGTACTGCTATTAATATACTTTGTACTGCGAGCGCAAACATTACAACGGGAGCTTGCATTAAGTCGAAGTACGGCTAAGCAGTCATCTAGTCAAGCCAACCATGCATATCGCAACCTTATTATGGTAAGCGAGTCGCTAGAGAAAGTACTAGCTGTGCGTATTGAAAACGCACAGCAACGCCGCCTTATTAGTCAGCAGCAGTACGCGGTACTAAGTACTTTATTACAGCATTTCTCTGCCATTATCATGTTCTGCTGTGAAAAGGGGGCAACATTAGAAGAAGCCCTAAATCATGAATTACGCTCTGAAGACATTGGCCTTGAAGATATCAAAAACATCATGAAGGAAATGCCCAGCAGTATCCGCCTTGCTTGGTCAAAGAATAGCGCAGAAGGCTTTATTGCGGCATGTCAGTTAGTTACCGCTTCACTCGGTGGTAAAACCAAAAAAGAAGGCAGTGAAGAGAAGGCTCCCCAAGAAAGTTAATATGCTAGCTCTCACGCAGCTGACTTGAAAAGCACTACAACTACACTATAATGCTGTACATATGTACAGTATTATAGTGTTATGAAAAAGCCATTATCTCTCTTTGACAACAACCCTCATATTTGGCGAGGTAAGCAACAGCCCGCTGATAATGCGCGCCTGTCATTTGGTATTCCAGCCCTTGATAATGCACTGAATGGCGGTATACCTGCCGCTGGAGTGATTCGTATTGCTTCAGCTACAGGTATCGGTGAGCTTTCACTGTTTAGCGAACTACTTACCCGTCAAAAATCACAGAAACTCTGTGTGTTCATTAAGCCGCCCGCACAACTACAGGCTGATTGGTTATTAGCACAAGGCTATGAGCTCGATAAGATACACGTGGTAACACCCAGTTGTGACAATGATGCTTTATGGGCGGCAGAACAATGTTTAAAAAGTACGGCATGTCATTGTGTGTATTTGTGGCAAAACACACTGTCTTATAAACAAGCCCGCCGACTTCAGGTCGCGGCAACACAAAGTGATACACTGTGTATTTTATTTACGCCAGAACAGCAATCAACGCCGCTCCCCATTAACGTAGATCTATCACTCTCTATGAAAGATAGCCTTCTTAATATATCTATTCGTAAACAACGCCATGGTTGGCCCGTGAATAATGTGAAATTTCCTCGTCACTGGACACCTGATAACACCAGCATTCAATATGCAATGCGCACGTATCGATATGTACCAGAGGAACAACACCATATAGTGAGCTAAATATGTGGTGGGCTTACTTTCATTGTTATCAACTTACCTTAGATGTGCACTCGCAGAGTACTCAGCAAGTAAGTACGAATTTACCTACTGTGGTTTACAACCCTCAGCAGAACTGTATTGTTCAGTGCGATAACGCTGCGTTAAAAAGCGGGCTTGATATTAATATGGGGCTCGCCCAAGCAGCCTCACTTTGCCCTGATATCACAATTATCGATTACTGTGCTGATACAGAGCTTTCAGCACTCAATGCGCTGGCTCATCACATTTATCAAGTGGCCTCGGATGTTGTCATTCTGCCTCCCACTGGTATTGCCGTTCGCCTCGACAATGTATTGCAATACTATGGTGGTTATCCGGTACTGTGGCATGCATTAACTCATGAATTCACGCAAGCGAATATCAGTCGAGATTTTGGTGTGGCATGGGGTATAGAAGCTGCAAAAATACTCGCCAAACACAAAAACAACCGGTTCTACACCACACACCAACAAGTAAAATCAGCGCTACAAAATTGTGATTTAAACCTGTGTGAATTAAGTGATAAAACACGCTCAGCGCTTAATCGGGTAGGTATTAGTGCAGTAGGGCCATTATTGGCGATGCCTGTACAAGCCATTGGGCAGCGTTTTCACAATGACGTGATAAGGTACTTAACCGCCTTAAGAGGAGAGACTTTCCCCACAGTTACCTTGTTTCGACCTAAAGAAACCTTTGCTTCACATATTACATTGCCTTTCGAAGCAGAAAACACCCAGCATTTACTTCCTTACATCAAATCTCTGTTAACCCGTTTGGAACATTATTTAAGGGCGAGAAATCTACTCACTTCATCGATTCATTTCACCATAGGGTTTCGAGAATCTGACAACTTAGATCTTGGTGTAAGTGCTGCTCACACCATGGTAAAGGTTATGGATTGGCAACTCTTAGTAGAGCTCGCTTTATCATCAAAGCAACTACCCGAGCCTGCAATATCGATAGATCTTACTTGTGATAGCTTCGACGATGTGTCGCCTGAAGATGATGACTTTTTCTCTCAACGCTTTTCTTTACTTGCCCAAAAACAACTTTTAGGACGCTTATATGCCAAGCTTGGTGACGAAGGAAATACTAGGGTATTGATGGGTAATGATCATCGTATTGAAAAGATGACATCACACCAATCAGTCACTTCGGTGTCTGAACAAAGCGCTGCATATAGCCCAGCTTTTTTATTTGATAAACCAACCCCCCTTACCACGCCTAGTCGTATTTGTTTTGGCCCGCTTCGTATTAATACAGGATGGTGGGACAACAATACTTATCAACGAGACTACTTTATTGTCG
>JALUXV010000488.1 GCA_027013165.1 Alteromonadaceae bacterium | reverse complement strand
CTGGCTTAGTTAGCATTACAGGTTTTGAACTAATCTTGTCTGGCGTATCCATAGTGGCAATATACAGATTGCTGTTGCCCTCTATGCCATTTTCTTTTTGTGCCCACAAGTAGGGGTTTTGCGCCCATCCCCTCGAAATCGGCATCAGAATGATGACGGCCAAATGAACGCGCTTTTTGTGAATTCTTCGAAAAACTGCCAAATAATTAAAAATAGGCATAGATAACTAAAATGATAAAAGCTTCTGCTGTGAGAATGACCCTCATGCTTGTTCAAGCAATAACTGCGCGTACAGTGAAATAGTCTTTTGACTAATGGTAGACATCGCCAAGACTATTACTACTAGTAGACAAAGTTGTGAGGTGTCCACATGTCTAAAGATGTAAATAAGCTACTCGCAGGTCAACTTCTGATTGTTGAAGATGACGCCATTACTTCTGAACTTATATCAAACAACCTCACAGCATTAAAGAAAATCCGTATTGTTGCAAACGGTAAAAGTGCAGTTAAGTTTTGCCAATTGTATAAACCAGATATCATTGTGCTAGATGTTTACTTACCAGACATCAATGGTATTGAGCGCTACCGACTTCCTAAAGAAGCCACTATCTCTCTCAACTCTTCAACAATGACTTGTTAAACACTTGAATACTTCAAAACAATTAGAAACATATCGAGAGTTGATACATGTAGATCAATTGACTGGTGTGTTTAGTCGGTACTATTTTAGTATGCACTCAATACATCATAAGCGGCATTTTCATCAGCATGGACAGTAGTTGAGCCGCAGATATGCTTTGTCATCGCTGCTTCAACGGCATCTGAATTTTCAGAACGAATAATAACAAGTAAACTTGAGGGGCGTTTTCGGGTTAGCAATCAACACCCCTCTAAATAGTTCTAGTAGAGGATGATGCTTGCGTTTGCTCTAACTGTCACATTGCCAGCTGGATCGATAATAGTACCCGCATTGGCGTAAATTGTACCGCCGAGACTCTTTTTATACTCCTTTGACTGTACAACCCAATTCATAGTGTAGATTGTATTGGGTTTTATCGGTGCTGTGAACTTTACATCCATGTGAGCTCCAAGCATAGGACCAAATTTCATGAAGTGAGTAGGAAGAAGAGCGGAAAATACTGCAGTGATATGGCTGCCACTTGCAATAATCCCTCCAAGACGAATTGTTTGTTCGTTATCTGGGTCATTATGTACAGGATTTAAATCGCCAATGAACTTGGCTCCATCTACTACTTCCTTCTCACTTAAGAGTAATTGGGACTCAATGATGTAGCCTACGTCTGGCAAATATTCTTTCTGCTCCTGAACGCTTTGCATAGATTGCATTAGCCAACCTCCTTTAGAAGATGGTGCTGATTTCTCAGATTAAGATTTTCGCTAGTTTGCAATGATGGCGCGGAATAGCGGAAATCATGAGCCCATACAAATTGATGCCAATAGCTCTCTGCAATCTCAATCCATATTTTGAGTAGATTTTCATCTTTGACGAATCTCTTTTGATTTATCATTATCCAACTCATTACAGCTTGGCTGTCTCTACAATCCTCGCAATGTCCTGAAGTGCAGCAAAAGTTTACCGTTTTGCAGTCTGAGGCGTAGGCATTAAATCCTGGAAGTACAGCATTACCGTTCTTAATTCTTTCAGCATTTTGTGGATGGTCTACACTCACACTGGGGCAAACATCATATCCAAAATCTCCCCAGTGACTTTTCCCTGTTACCATAGCTTCAATGTAGTAAGGGTGGCTAGCGAGTGTCTCTGGAAACAACTCCCTGACTCGCAAAATTTCATCAAGTAATCTTTTTTCGTACTTGGTCCGGAGTGGATCGCTCGTACCATACTTACTATAAAAATTAACTGAGACTGTATTTCCATTTTCCGATATTTTTCTCACTGTCTCTTCGATATGAGCAATTCCATCTTCAGTCACTGCAAAAATGAAATGGGCTCTCGGATCATATTTATAGTTCTTAAGAGCAGTCTCAAATAGACCCGAAAAGGAGTTTCCGTTAGGTTTGATCGCTCGCAGGTCATCGTCTAGAGAGCCACCACCAAACAAAGAGATTAAAACCGAAAAATCCTTAAAGCCTTCTTTGGGCAAAGCTTTAAGACCATTGGTTGATATGCTATTAAACTCCATAATCTCAGCAAATAATTCGAGTCTTTTGGGATGGAGCGTAGGCTCGCCTCCTATAATCAGACTAGTATTGATACCTCTATTCCTCTCAGAGATAAGAAACTTTTTAATTTCATCCTTTTTGGACAAATCTTTTGTTCTTTTGTCAAAGTCATATTCAAAAAACCAACAACCTTTACACCTTATATTGCACGCTGTAGTGATTAAATACTCTGACACTCTAACTCTTGAACTAATTTGTTTAATCCGTTGATAACGAGCATAATATTCAAAGTCACCGTTAAGCCTTTTAAATATTGCATTTTTGGTAACATCTTTCATAAGCAAATCCTTCTAGCATAAGATTAGAGAAACTTTCTGTTTGCAGTATCGTCTGGTACATGAAGTCCAAGAGCTTCTAATTTTCTTCTGGCCTTTTCCGCAAATTCGTTGCGTGCAACGGAATATGACTTTTGCCTCAACCCGTATTTCACGTACAATTCTGACCTTGGGGAATCACTTCTGCCAAAGGTATCAAGTGTTACTGGCCACATTCTTATAAGAGCTTCTTGAATTTGCTTGAATCCATTTTTCGTCTTACACATGCTCCTCGTAATCCTGAATCCATGCCCAACGTGCAGTTTTTCATCCTTTAAAACATGAGGGCACATGTCAGCAATAGGCCTGTAGGAACTTTGAGCCATTTCCTCTAGGACATCAATTACAGCGTCTTCTACAAGAGTCGAAATCAATGCTCTTTCAGCCCAATTTCGACAACTTTTTACGGCTTCGGTCGCGTAGAACGCTCTATCGTTCAAGTTTTGCGATAGCATAAATGACGTATCTATACCAATATCTAATAAAATGTCCGCAGCTCTTTGATAGTGGTCAAGTTCATCCTTGGCTAATTCGCAGCACACTGCTTTCTCGTAGGGGTCATTTGTCAAAAAGTAAAACAATTTTACATAGTCATCAGCTCCAGAAAGTTCCCCTTCAGCATGGGCAGTCAATTGCCTCTTAACGAGATCTTGATATTCTTTAGGTGTTTCAAGTAGTTCTGATGGAGTTGATATATGGAATGGGCTTACATCTTTTACAGCAATAGATTCTTGTAGCATTTCACAGTCCTTTTTGGAAAAGTAGTTACCAAGAACAAATGCGAAGTTAATCTTGGTAAGGTCCTGTCTATAGGATGCCCACCTTTTTCAGAAATTCAAATTGCTACTAATGTTCATGACAGCAGAAAATGAGTTACATCAATGCCTAACAGATAACTGGACCTTTAAAGCAAACACATGTTTTACTTGAACCTACAAAATAACTCAAAAAAATCAAGGCGAGTTCCACACAACGTCATACGGCTTTCCAATTGGAAAGTCCATACCACAAAATAACCATAGAAATGATCTGCAAATTTGTAAAGACGTTGTTTAAAAAATTTGCCAGAAAGTAATAAAGTTATTAACTAAGTTCTTAACGCTGGGAATTGATATCACGAGCTACGACCATACCTAAAGTATAGTCGCGTGATTACTAAAGGAACTTGACGGTCTAACTAACCTGAACTCGGTTTAAGAAATTGAACTAATTGCCTGTTCCAAGATCCGATCTTTCGACCAAGAAAAATATGGACCAAAAAGTGTTCAGCGTTCTCCAAGTCCCAATGCCACATACCGTCCAATGACGAGTGTTCAATAAACCTGAATATGCGCGTATCGGATTGAACTAAGTCGAGCAACTCTTTCTCAAGTCTATGCAATGGTAATACCTTTTAGTTCAACGCCGACGTTTGAACTTCCTCTATTTACACCTACTGCTGTGTTAATGATAGCGTCAGTATCTCAATGAAGAAACTAATTAAATTAATACTAAATCAATAAATTCATCAAACAAGAAAGTATTAAAAAACGACCGTTTTATGAGAGTGAAAAGTATTTTCTCCGCTCGGTCTGATTTTATTGGTTCTATTTGTTTTATAAACCCATCTCATTTAATATAGTCTCATAAAGTCATTTTTCAACATGTAAATAAGATTATGGGGCTCAAAATAGGGTATGCTCGAGTAAGTACATCTGATCAAGACTTAAATCTACAGATCGATGCGTTAATGAACAACGGGTGTGCTCCTGAACATATTTTTACCGATAAAACGTCGGGAGCAAAATCAACTCGACCAGGATTAGATAAATGTCTTGATACATTGTCATCTGGAGACATTTTAATAGTATGGCGATTAGATCGTCTTGGCCGCTCAATGTCTCACTTGATCAATTTGATTGAGTCATTAGTTGAAAAAGACATTGGATTCAAATCGATCCAGGACGGTGCTATTGATACAACAACAGCTTCAGGTGAGTTGATGTTCAATATATTTAGTGCATTGTCGCAATTTGAGAGACGATTAATCCAAGAGCGGACCAATGCTGGTTTATCTGCTGCAAGAGCACGAGGACGGAATGGCGGTAGACCTAAAATCGGTATCAACAACCCTAAAGTCCAGATGGCAAAGCAGATGCACCAAAATAATTCACTTTCTATAGAGTCTATTTGTAATTCACTTTCTATATCTAAAGCAACTTTCTATCGTTATTTAGCAATGTGATTATAAGAAAGCAACTCATTGAACTATTATTCACTTTGCAGAGGCTCCACACCACTAAGCAAACCTGCCAAATCAATCGCTTTACGATTTTTGTTAAAGGCATACTCTCCGTTCAAGTTGATGTGCTGCCAAGCAACCGGTGATAGTTTAGAAATAATATCTACCACATCTTGTCTACCGTTTCTTTCTTGGATCTTCAAAAAGGCTGATAACAAGGCAGAATTATAATAGATAATACAGTTTGAAATGAGCCGCGCACAATCATTCCATTGAGACACCTGATAATCGTTACCACCACGAAATCTATTACCATTGACTGAGGTAATGGCTCGTTTTAACTGGTGATAGGCTTCCCCTCTATTTAACGCTTGCTGAACATAATGGCGTAGTGTTGAGCTATCAACGTACTCCAAAACGTAAATCGCTTTAATTAGACGATCATACTCATGCAAAGCTGACAACGTGCGACTCTTGCCGTTACTGAGCTTTCTAATGATGGTGCTTTGAGTAGTTGTCTTTTGGCTAAGAGAACAAAGGATATGTTGAATGTTTTCCCATTCTTCAGCCACTAATTTATAGTTAACGTCTTTCTTTAACTGAATTCGGCCACCTTCTTCTTCAGTAACTTCAAATAAGTCAAAAAACACTCGTTTCATTTTTGCGTATCGAGGCGCAAAGGTGTAGCCAAAGAAATCTAAAATAGCGAAATTGACGTTATTCGTGCCGTGGTTATCGGTGGATAACGTATTTGGCTGTATCTCAGAGGTATTGTTGTAAAGCAAATCAAATGCAAAATGACCTTCATATTCATTCGCGCCAATAACTTGAGTATTCACTGGCACATGATTTGACACTAACGTCAGCGCTGAGACACCTTTGCCTTTGGCAAAATACTTGGATGAATAACGGGCTTTAAAGGTGTTGATCCTACACTCGAATTTTTGACCATCGATGCTTGAAAATAACTGATTGTCATCAATATGGTAGTAAGCAAATATTGGCAGGATAGCAATGGCATTAGAGATCTGATCATTAGACTCTTTCAGCGTCTCGTATCTGATGTAACTATCATTAACACTGCGCAACTTTCCCATCGAACGGTCGGAGATATTGGCCATTTTATATAGGCCGTAATTCGTACCGTTGGCGAGTATGCAGGCAACCAGATCTTCTTTGTCTACTGATGATTTTTGTTTTGTGGTAGCGATATGTGTAAAAGCATTGAGGTAATTAGTTTTTTCGTCAACAAACAGCATAAGCTCGACAATACCCATATGCTGAATTTGATTATAGAGAGGGTTATCAACCGTTTGTTGCCAGCGGCTATTTGGGATAGACCATTTTAGTTCTGACTTACCAGGTATAACTTCGACGTATTTGTTGTCACCACTGAATATATGTGTGCCAGCCTCTTTCAATTTCACTTCAAGCTGATACTGCTTCTCATCCAAGGTTTGGTTAATTGGTGCTGATAGTTTATCAAGCCCTGTATTTTCAATAATATCGTCTTTGTTTTGCCATTCTTTTGGCTGGATTAAATCTGAACTCAGACTACGATTATTGACACTCTCTTTTACGGTAAGGCTATTGTTTTGAAATAGTTGCTCTGCTTTACGATACAGGAAGTACTCAAAACGAATAGCTATTTGCTTAGAAACTTCTCCTTGCAAATACCCTCGGTCACCTTTGGGTACCAAGTCTAGGTTGATGGTTCTAACAGCCTTGCATTCACTGAGTTCAGAGCGCAACGTTACATACTGATTATGTAAATCATCTTTTAAATGGATAAACTCAATGTCTATGGCCATGAACAAGGAGCGTAGAAGTTTACTCACCTTGCTTGACTGTTTATCAATAAATTGCCACTCATATTTACGCCCATCAAAATCATTGCTATCAAGATGTTCGCTAAGCAATTTAATGTTCTCAGCAGGTAGCAACTTAAAGGCTTTTTTGCGTACATCGCCAAAGGTCAATGCATCGTCAATATCGCTGTCAATGAAGTAATTCAGCAGACTGCCAGCCGATTTCAATTTTGTTCTGACAATGTTTATATCTTCGATAACTCCCTGTTTGGCGTGACTCTTTGCTCCTTCAGCAAGCTTTCGGACGAGATAGATAAATGCAGAAACGAGGTTGTCGTTAGTTTCGCGGTACCTGAAGAATAGATAACAAACAAGATATAACAAGGTTTGACTATCAGCATGTCTTTTTAACTTATAAACCGACTTGTGTTTTACTAAAGACGCGTAGTATTCAAGGTTTTTCGGTGACAGCTCTAATTCAGCAATCAGTGTCTTAATTTCTGGATAAAGCGCACGTATGATTTTATGCGTCTTTAGTTCTTGTGATATTTGGCTGGCTGAAAAATCCTTCGCCATGCGCTTTAACATAGCGAGATCTGTGAACGTGCTTTTGGAATCAAGCAATCTAAGAAGCGTAGCTTTTGTATCACTGCCTAGGTTTTGGTTCAGGACAGACTCAATGCGACTACGCTCACTAGAAAGTACACTCGATATGATATCTTGAAGTGTCGTATAACCAGCTAACGCAATCCTGTTTTGTCCAAAGTAAGCAATGCATTCATCAAACACATATCTTGGCTCTTGATTGATTTTAACAACGACATTGAGCCTTTTGAGTAAAGGTGCCTTGTCATTCTTGCTCTGGTAAACGGAGAAGCCTGTATAAGTCAGAAGTTTTCTAACTAACGCTGTTTTGGTTCGCGGTGGAATATCTTCATCTTGAACGCTTTTATCGCTGAAATATTTTGCTTTAACGTAGTTAAAGTCAGGTTCAACATCTGAGAATGTAAAATTGAAAATTATTGGTCTGGATCTGAAATAACCCAATAAGAGGATAAAATAGATTCTGGTCTCTGTTTGCCTCAACGTATTGACCAGTTTCTGAGTTTCCTTGTCGAGTGAAAAGTAGTCTTCTCTGTCGGAGTGACTAAAGTTGGGGAGAGCATAAAGTTCTTTGACTTCAAACGACGTGAGTATTTGAATGCGTTTTGTTTGTTCAGCAGCGATGGCATATAGTCCTGATTATTTTTTCATAATCATAACAGACTCAATGTTTTAATTCCTAATGCCGATTTCGAGGGGATGGGCGCAAAACCCCTTTAGGGTTGTCAGTCATCACTCCAATGATGGAGATATAAGGTATGGTTACCACGGTAAACATGATAGTGACAAAAATATAAGTAGAGTATGCCCACACCAATTTACTGT
>JALUXV010000487.1 GCA_027013165.1 Alteromonadaceae bacterium | reverse complement strand
GTGGCTGCGTTAGATGAGGATGTTTTCCAGCTATTGAATTTACCAACAAGATGGAACGGTAAAGCCGCCGTAGATATAAAGGGTACTACCTCAGGTGAGTCTTTCAAAGTTACTGTAAATGTAGAGTCACCGTCTGGCCGCATGACGGCAGCTTACAAACAAAATGGGAGTATTCTCGCCTTTGGTGACACGCAATTTACGCTAACTAAAGCAATGTTCGAGGCTTTCACCGCACTTACTGAACATTCGTGGTCAGCTAAAAGTGAATCGGATAATCTTTTGCTATTGTATAGTTTGCAGCAAGCTCAACAGGCGGGTGCAAAACTTTCGCTTAGTCACTTCGATAAGCTGGATATACATGTACCCGACAAAGTTGCAGTAGAAGTTGAGCTCGATGCTTACGGTAATCTTATCCTTACCCCAAGTATGGGTCAAAAGACCGATCACGATAAACTTCAGCGTGTATTAGGGCAGTTACAAGCCGAAAATGGCCGTACCTTAAAAGTAGGTAACGAAATTATTCTCTTTAACGAGAAAACCGCCAAAGCCGCCAAAGAAATTATTAGCCACCGGGCCATTCCGCGTTCTCAGGTACAACAGTTTTTAAAAGCCCCCGGAGCGTTTTTGGATGCATCGCTTGTTGATCTGGATGTCGGTTTAGCCCTTCGGGTAAAAGGGGCCACTCGATTTAAACACGCTTACTTTGGTGAAACCGACGAGTCGGGAATCGATTGGTTTGGCCAGAGCCATGTTGCCGGAAAAATCCTGCCTATCAGTGCGGTAAATAAAGAAGTTAAAACACAGGAAGATCTTGCGCAACTACAGCAAGTCATTAACGATGCTAAAGCAACAGGTGCGACCGAAGTTGTCTTTGAGGGTAAAAATTACGATATCGGTAGTGAAGCCGACGTAACACAAACCCTCACCAAGCTGCAAGACAAACTTAACAACCAGCCGGAGGATGACGGTGAAAAAGAGCCGGATTCTCCCGACGCTCCGAATGATGATGATGGAGTCGATATCGACGATGGCCCAATCGTTATCGATATTGCTCTTAATGATGACGAACTGGACAGCCCTTCTAAGCTGGTTGAAGAAGCGCTGAATGATGTGCTGTACAGCGAAGAACTTGACTGGTCGAATCATAAGCGCACACCGTTCCCGCATCAGCTAGTGGGCGTTAAATGGATCCTCGGGCTGGAAGAAATGGCGCGCCAGAAAGAGCTGGTTAATGGTGCATTGCTGGCAGACGACATGGGGCTAGGTAAAACCTTTATGTCGCTTTCTGCCACAGAGCATTACTATCGGTTATGCGAAGAAGCGGGTGAAACTTGTCGTCCCACACTCATTGTTGCCCCGCTAAGCTTATTGGAAAACTGGAAGGACGAGGTCGCCGAAACCTTTAATGAATCGCCCTTCAGAGACATTGTTATATTACAGTCAGACGGCGATCTAAACCGTTTTCGTGATGGCAGTACTGAAACCAAAGCTTCTAATATCGATGAGGAATCATTCGAGCCTCGCTATTCACTTAAATTCGGCAAAAAATACGGGCCGGATCGCTTGGATTTACCGCGCCGATTGGTGATCACCACCTATCAAACCTTGCGTGATTATCAGTTTTCTCTGTCGCAAATCGACTGGGGCTTAGCGGTATTTGATGAAGCACAAAACATTAAAAATCCTAATGCATTGCAAACCCGAGCTGCCAAGGGCTTAAAAGCCAAGTTCAAATTGCTGGCTACGGGTACTCCAGTAGAGAACAGCCTCGCAGATTTCTGGTGTTTAATGGATACCGCCTGTCCCGGCTATTTAGATTCTTATCAAACGTTCAGGCAAACCTACATAACGCCTATCCTGCAAGCTGCGGGGGATGAAATTGATAGAGTCAGGGCAACCCTTGGGCGCCAACTGCGGGAAAAGGTTGGGGCACTCATGCTTCGTCGCGTAAAAGAAGATAACCTCGAAGGTTTACCGCAAAAGCATATGCTGGTGGGGATAGAGTCAAGCGACTGGCAATACGAACGAAAACTACATGCCATTATGACTGCCTATCAGCAAAAGGTGTACGAAGGCTCGGTAGAAGCGCAGTTAGAAGATGAAAACAGTCACGTGCTAACCACCTTAATGCGCTTGCGCGATAGCTCATTGCATCCACGCTTGGCAGACGGAGGCCGGCTAGACGCGCCGACATCAAAACGAGAAATCAAAGTCTTATTCGATGAATCCGCCAAAATGGCCAAAACCATCGAAGTACTCACGGATATTCAGTCCAGAAACGAAAAGTGCATTATCTTTGCAGTAAATAAACGCCTGCAACGTTTCTTGAGTATTGCGCTGGGCAGCTACTTTGGGCTTGGGCCACTGCACGTTATCAACGGTGATGCCAAAGCGGTAGTGAAAAAAACCGGTGCCTTAAGCCGTAAATCCATGATCACCGACTTTGAGGCCAAAGAAGGCTTTAACGTTATCATTATGTCGCCAGTAGCGGCCGGGGTGGGCTTAACCGTAGTGGGGGCTAATAACGTTATTCACTTTGAGCGGCACTGGAATCCGGCCAAAGAAGCACAGGCCACCGACAGGGTATTTCGTATTGGCCAGAAAAAAGACGTGAATATCTACGTGCCCATACTGCATCACCCCAGTTTTGAATCTTTCGACGTTAACCTGCATCGTTTGTTATCACAAAAGTCGATGCTTAAAGACGCTGTGGTGACGCCGGGCGAGGTAATGCCTAATCCAACCGGCTCCGACAAGCACAGCCTTGGTGCCGATAGCATCATTACGTTTGAAGACATGCCGCGCTTAAGCTGGAAACAGTTTGAAGCGCTAACGTTAGAATTACTAGCCCGCGAATATCGGGCTGACAGTGCATGGCTAACCAAAGACGGTTCAGACTTTGGTGCCGACGGTGTGTTAACCTTCGCCAGCGAGGCCATACTCATTCAGGCTAAACATAAACAAGGCGCCTACAAAGGCCATAATGCAGTACAGGAAATATCCAACGCTAATGCAATCTATGGTCAGCACTTGGGGCGGGAAATTACCAAGCAGGTATTTATTACTAATGCTACGCAATTGGCGAAAACGACACGTGAAATCGCCGGTAAACTTAACGTTACCATTATTGACGGCAATGAATTAAGCGCGCTCTGCGAGCGCCATCCGATCACGTTCGGACAGGTGGTTACCCGCCTATCTAAAGAACGCTACGTGATCTAGTGACAAATTAAAGCGACAAAATCGCTAAGCAATACATCAGGACAAACCATGGCAATTAAAAAGAACGAACTTTAATCCTCACAGTGGGCCAGCTGTGACGAGCTGCGCGGAGGAATGGATGCCAGCCAGTATAAAGACTACGTACTCACCATGTTATTTATGAAGTACGTGACCGATAAGTACAAAGGCGATCCCTATGGCATGATAGAAGTGCCAGAAGGAGCCAGAAGGAGCCAGCTTTGATGACATGCTCGCTGTTAAAAACGATAAAGAAATCGGCGAGAAGATCAATAAAATTATCGGCGTACTGGCAGAAGCTAATGACCTGAAAGGTATAATCGACGTTGCGGATTTCAACGACGAAGACCGTTTAGGCAAAGGCAAAGGCAAAGGCAAAGAAATGGTTGACCGCCTTACCAAGCTGGTGGGCATTTTTGAAGGTCTGAACTTAACTATTAACCGCGCCGATGGCGACGACTTGTTAGGTGATGCCTACGAATACCTAATGCGACACTTTGCCACCGAATCCGGAAAGTCAAAAGGGCAGTTCTATACACCTTCAGAAGTCTCTCGTATTCTAGCTCAAGTTGTAGGTATTACCGATGACACATCCCCGCCATTTTCTTATGTCAGCTGGACCAGCGGTTTAAACCCCAATAACGATGAGTTTGAGGGATTCCATCGGAGAAGAACGGTGATTATGCCTTTCTGCTGCATATTATTAAAAGCCTGAAAAGTACCGGTAAAGGGGCGGTTATCCTGCCACACGACGTGTTATTCCGGGGCAACGCCGAAGCTCGCATCCGCGAAAACCTGATTAAACAAGGTTATATTAAAGGCATTATCGGTTTACCGGCAAACCTGTTTTACGGTACAGGTATTCCTGCATGCATTATCGTTATCGATAAAGAAAACGCACAGGCTAGGGCATTAAAAGTCTGGGATATATTGCTGGGAGGCGCAATTTATCGAGCCTAGCAGTTTACAAAAACCTCATTTTGTAATTCGTTGATAAGACATAGAACCGCCCTCATCTCTCTAATACTCAATTTCCCATAATGTATATTATGTTAAATATGGTATTTACTAAACCACATCTAATTGTGCTCTGTTTTACATCTGAAGCTATCAATAAAATACTATGTTTTTCATTGAATTATTACGCCGCTACCTATTATGATTCGATCGCCACTTAGGCCTTTTAAATGCGCTGATGCTGTTTTCAATGGAAGGTGAAATTATGTCAGTTAAAAGCAAAAACATCCTTAGGACAGATAGCGAGTTACTGCTGTTACAAGACAACGGGCTTCGGATAAATATAGAAAGCCTCAACGCTAAAGATGCTTTGCATTTTCAATCATTAATCAGTAGTTGGAAGTTGTTAGCGTCGACAAAAAAACTCACGTCAGAGGTATTGATTGCATTACTGGTTGTGATTGAAAACACAGTGCCAAAAAATCATCTTAACGATAACGCACCAGCGCTAGTCCTTGCTAAACCGGTTCTCCCGCACAAAAGAACAGCCGCTCACCCCAGAGGATATAAAGGAACCAAATATCAACCACCCAAACAGCGCCAAAGTATTCTAGGCGATCTTCGTCCAGCACTTAACAGTAAGAAACAAACTTTTGAAATTCTATGTGAATGCTGGAAGTTATTGCCCGAAGTTAAAATAAAAGCTAATTTGTTAGGTTCAGCGACGAAATTATTATCATTGCAGCGCCCTCCCCTTGAACCTTACCTTGCTATCTTTCACCCTGATATTGAGGATACCAAAGGGCTCCAACTGGATTTTTATTTAGATATTTTCCCTTTTCTCAAGCCTCTTAGGTCTCGTGACATTTTTCAAATTCAAGAGAACTACAAGTTATTGTCTGATTCGCTCAAGTCAACACTGATTGAGTTATTCTCAACATCAATTACCAATTGGCGATGGTTAATCGCTGTTAATTTTTTTAGTGAAGAAATACTCAATGATTTGTTTAAGGTATTAATAGCATTAGGCGATTGTCGAGCGCCTTTTAGCCTTGAATCTTTGAGTTTAGTCGCCGAACTCCCCTGCGAAATTCAAAGCTCATCCTTGGTTCATGTAGTCATAGCGTTATCTGAAGGCGTGAACGAGCATTACTTAATGGCAGGTCTAAAGCTAAAGGTTGAAGAGCCAGAGCCATTTAGGTTTGTTCCTCCTAGTATGTTAGGAGAGTTTAGTAATGGTTGGATTCAACCAATTCTAAAAAAAGTATCAAGCGATAAAAGTCATAGTTTGGCAAAAGATCTTTGGTATCGTTCTCATTCTTTGCCAGAGTTCTCATTTTATTTGACCGACTTCTGTAACAGTGAGTTATTTGCTTCTGCTACATCTAGCCATATCGTTAATTATTGCTATTTTATATCAGACTTTATTGCGGCTGATATTAGCCATAGAAACACAAAAGTTATGTGGCATTGCTTTGCCACCTATCTCGAAAGTATTCTTCATCAAGCTATGGCTTTAGACGATAGATATGTCGAGCAGTTCTATAACGATCTGTGCTTTGTTATCGACGATATAAAAGAACCCAACGAGCTTAAAAGCAAGTTCCCCAAAATAATTGGGTGGATTAGCACGTATTCAAAACCTCCATTCAATTCAGACGCACATATTGAAATGATACTCTACGCTCTAGGAAGACTCGACAATCTCCCCAATATAAGCGAGAAAACTTTCAACGTTTTTGAAAAAGCTTGTACAAACCATAACAAGGGAAAGCTCATTGGTTGGGGACTTACCGCGTTAGTTGAAATGGAGCCGAGATTAGTTGTTAATAGTTTGGAACTGTATCCAAAAGCACTAATAACAGCGAGTGAAACCTTAGGTGTGTTTGCTCACGGACATAGACGTCAATTGGTGAAGCAATGGAAACAGAACCTATTTCCTGATAATCAGTTAAGTCTACATTTTCAGGATTTGGAAGATGCAGTAAAAAAGGTAAAGGTGCTCGCCCCTAAAAGTTCGGAGGCACTTATACCCAAATCGGTTAAAGCTTTTATTGCTGGTAAGCAAGAGATGACTAAGTTTCAAAAGGAAAGACACTTAAGGGTTCTATCTCAGCGCCAGTCAGAAATTATCTTATTGTCCCTAAAAGACTATGTTGAATCTGAACTCAAAAAAGACTTGGCACCTCAACATACGAGTATCGACGATTGGCTATTTGCACAAAAAATGTTGAAAAACGCAAACCTAAATAAAACGCCATTTAAAAAATTCTTAGCTGCGGCCTGTAAAGGACAGACTGATTATTTATGGACCCATCCTAAAAGTATAAGTTGGCTCAACACTCTTGATGATCGAGCGAGAGACAATTGGTCAGCTAATTTCTCAAAAAGCTATAAATACAATAATGAAGCTCTTATCCTTTCAATTGAGCTTAACCCTTTTGAACAGCTTAAAATGGGAAGGTACGTCAATAGCTGTTTAAATTTAGGCGGGATATTCCCCGACTCTGCAACGGCAGTGGTATTAGATATAAACAAACATGTCGTTTACGCTAGGAACGAGTCGGCAAAAGTGATAGCTAGACAACTGATAGCACTTAATAAAAACATCGCTTTAGTACCTTTCAATCTATATCCTGAACAAAAACCAGATTCTCCATTGATAGAGATTTTTATCGATTTTTTAAACACCTACTGTGAAAAGCTTGGAATAAAAATAAGTTTCGATTGGGATTACGACATAGAGCATATCTTAAGCGTTGATTGGTGGGATGATGGCGTGATGGATCTCGATGCATAGCTGAACCCATCACGCCATCGCCCCACCAATCAATACTACTTGAGCTTACGCCATAAATAGTAAACTGCTGGCAGTACAATAAGTGTGAGTATCAATGCGCTAATCATGCCTCCGACCATGGGGTTTTCTTAAAAATAACCCGCTTTTTCCGCATAGCAAATAAGAATCATTATCACCATTAGGCATTTCTATCTTTCCTGACGAAGCTCTAAGTTTCCGTTCAACTTGAACATACACTGTATCTGTTGTGGCGCTGCTAAAATGCCCCAAATCTTCTGATAGATCTTTAAGTGGTCTATCGCGCTCAAATTCCATGCTCGCGGCGGTATGTCTGAGATAATGAGTAGTCACTTCTTTTAATTTCTGCGCTTGTTCAAGACCTTCGCAAAGAATTTAATTTGAACATTCGCAACGCTACGTTTAATGTGAATTACCTTAAGTAAGAAGCAATGTTTGCTTATAGGAATGTGTTAAATGCCAAATTGGATGGTCGAATTTTTGTATGTTGTTCTAATGTCTAAGCGATGTGTTTTTGCGTTCTTATTAGGGATTATCCTGTTCTTCTTGATAAGCGCATATGGTCACCATGCTATGGAAAATTTTCAACTACAAGGAGTTTTTAAAGGGATTGAAGATGTTATTAGAGATAAATTTCTTAGACGGTACGATAAACTAGCTCTCGCCACTCTGATTGCCTGCTGGATACTGACAATTAAGTTTTTTATCAAAGATAGAAAGCGTTTCTTATAAACCTATAAAACCATGATATGACATCTCAGCTTGTCATTCATTGAAATCGTAATAATAACTGTTATTACGATTTTAAATTGTCAGGATATAGTGTTATCCTGTTCGAATGAAATATCATCCCATTACTGACACCATCGACCTACAAGCGTCACTGCGAGATATTCTTGACACTCAAGAATTTAAATCGGTGTACCCTACTTTGTCTGAGTATCTTGATTCATTCGAGCAGCAAGGTATTCCTGCTGCATGTTCCGGCCCATTCCGATCACCCATTTCGGTTCAATCCGATCACTGATTTCGGTCTAATCCGATCGCCTATTTCGGCGTTATCCGATCAAAAATGACGTTTTT
>JALUXV010000486.1 GCA_027013165.1 Alteromonadaceae bacterium | reverse complement strand
GGCATATAGTCCTGATTATTTTTTCATAATCATAACAGACTCAATGTTTTAATTCCTAATGCCGATTTCGAGGGGATGGGCGCAAAACCCCTACTTGTAAATTAATTGTAACTTGGTAGTTGCAGGCTTGATTCGATTGATGTAGTTTTATCCAAAAGCAAATGACAGCGCTGTCAATTATCGTGGTATGACAACGTTGTCATAAAATTTAAAAACAACAATGAGGCGATCATGAGAAAACTCAACAAGATCACATTTGCTGTTCAAATGGCCTGCGCCGCAAGCGCAATGGCAGTTGGAACACACGCGTATGCACAAGAATCTCAGCAAGAAGCCACGGCTGATGACATTGAAGTCATTCAGATAAGCGGTATTCGTGGCTCTACAGTAGCGTCGATAAATACCAAGCGTTTTGCTGGTTCAATGGTTGACGGTATTGCTGCTGAAGACATCGGTAAGCTTCCTGACATTACTATTGCAGAATCACTTCAACGTATTACTGGTGTACAAATCCAGCGTGTTGCAGGTGAGGGTGGTCCCGTTCAAATTCGTGGTCTACCTCAAGTTGACACTATGCTTAACGGTGAGGTTTTCCTTAGTGCTACTACAATCGACAGTTCAACGGTTGATTTTACAGACCTACCATCACAACTGTTTTCTGGTGTAGATGTTTACAAGTCTTCAGAAGCCAACAGTGCTACCGCAGGTATCTCTGGTGCCATTGACCTTCGTACTCGTCGTCCTTTTGATATGGAAGAAGGGTTAACTTTCTCTGGTGGTGCAGAGTTGTCTCGCGGCAGCATCAGTGAAGAAAACAACCCAAGCGTTAACGGATTAGTAGCTTACAATAATGGTAAAGTAGGTATTCTATTTACCGCTGTTAGTACCGATGTAGACCTAGCGACAGACTACAATGGTTACTTCGATACCTCTGAAAACGGTGGTATTGGTGCAGCAAACAACAACTTCACTTGGGGTGCAAACCCTCGTGGAGACGAAACACGTCATGTTGTTCCTCAAGGTTTTGCAGCTTTTAACAAGCAAGAAGAGCGTAACCGTAAAGCTTTCCAGCTTTCAGCACAGGCAGATTTAGGTGAAGGCTTTGAGCTAACGTTTGACGCTTTCTACACAGATCAAAGCCGATTTAACCACCGCAGTGGTTTGTCGCAAAACAACCGTTGGTACACGTTCAACGACTATGCGTACCCAACAGCAGACGGTTACACTGGTGACACCTTTACTGATGCCAATGGCGACCAGTGGGGTGGCGTAAATGCGTTCAATTTAAGACCTTGGCGTTTACAAACCTTCACTCAGGCGAATAACAACTACGAAGAGTCTGAAAACTATAACCTAGAGCTTAACTACGACAATGGTGGCCCATTAACCGGTCAGGTGCGTATGACTCGTGCTAGAGCAACAGCGTCAATGCGCCATGGCTACGGTGAAGGCGATTTGCTAAGTATTGACAGCGGTTCACTGGTTACTGGCCCAGGTCAATTCTCTCAAGGTGAAAACTGTGTTAACGGTGAAGATATTGTTGGTGACGGTGGCGGTTGTTTCGCACAGTTCTCGCCGGGTGGTATTGCTGACCCTGACTTCATCTTAACCTACGATGCTTCAGGTGAGCACCCAGTTTTTGGTGGCTTCGACCAACTGGTAAATGGCGGCATGGGAATGCGCTCTGTTGCAGACTACATGGCCGACATCAACTCTTATCACATTGGTGCTTTCTCGTCTGAAGGTAATACAGATGACGAAGGTGAAATCAATACCTTTAGCACTAAGTGGAACTATGCGCTAGACCACGAGTACATCACCAGCGTTGATTTTGGTGTACGTCATATGGAACGTATCGTTGACCATGACCAGTTCACTTACACATCAGAGTTCGGTGATGGCTGTGATATCGCACAGTGGAAAGCAGTTGACCAATATCACACAGTTGATACTTGTGAAGGCAACCCTGCTGCTGGTGAATACCTAACGCAAGACGTTGTTCACGATGGCAATACTATTGCTGCGGGCACTTGGGTACCTTATACATTGCTTCCTCCAACTCGATTGGATGAACACACTACAGTAATGTGGCAAGACAACTTTGGTCCTGTATCTGGTATTCCTGGTATGTGGGCGATTGATCCGAATAACTTTAGAGATCCTCGTCAATTCCACCTAGATACTTTCGGTAACGTTCAGCGTATTGAAAACGCAGGGGCGAGTTACGATGTTTCGCTAGAAGAGCTTAGTTACTTTGCTCAGGTGAACTTCGAAACTGAAAAACTACGCGGTAATGTTGGCCTACGTGTTATCGAAACTGACTTATACGTAAAACAAAACCTTGTTGGCTCTAACCTACCGCACAGTGGATTAGGCCCAGATACAGGTGATGTAGTTACTGAGCGCAGCTATACCGACTATTTGCCGTCAGTTAACTTGGCGTATTCAGTAACAGAAGACGTTATCCTTCGTGGTTCATACTCTAAGAACATGATGGCACTTGACCTATCTCAGTGGGGTGGTGGTAAAACAGTTGGTAAGACTATCGATGGAAGCTGTGACTGCTTGCGTGTAAGAAACGGTACCCTTACTGGTAACCCAGACCTTAACCCATGGCGCTCTGAGAACATGTCATTCTCGGCTGAATGGTATGCAGGTACAGCGACAATGTTGTTCGCAACCTACTTCGACATCGAAATTGAAAGCTTTACGGCAGCCGGTGAAGTACTTATTGATGAGCCAGATGACGATGGTATTCGTCGTGGTCCATGGCCATTCTCAACCAGCATTCAAGGTAATGGTGGTAACGTAAGTGGTATCGAACTTGGTGCAAAAGTCGCGTTTAGTGATGTGGCTGAAACTTCGACCTTCCTAGATAACATGGGTGTCGACGTTAACTACACATACACTGACAGTGAGCAAGATAACAAAGACGTATTTGGCAACGACTTACCTTTCGTAGGCATGTCTAAAGACACGTACAACTTTGTATTGTGGTACGAAGATGACAACTTCTCTACCCGTATTGCATGGAACAGCCGTAGTCCTCGTTTGATTACGCAAGGTAGTGCAGCAGTTGGTGGTCAGTCACTTTATCAAGACGACTACTCGCAGCTAGACGTTAGCTTTAATTATAACGTTAATGAAAACATCAGTGTGTATGTACATGGTGCAAACATCACTGAAGAGTTCCAACAAACCTATTTGGAATTCCCAGACCAAAAGGCGTTCCAAAACGTGTATGAAGCACGCTGGATCCTAGGTACTCGCATTAGCTTCTAATGTGTCGCTTTGGCCGAGCTGCCTTCGGGTAGTTTCGGCTTTTTTCATTGTGGTTATTGAAAAAACGTTTTATGTTTTCAAAGCCGTTTTTCAATAGTCAGATGTAAATGTGTTATGACGACAGAAAAAAGAGCAATACAACATATTGCCATTGTGGGCGGCGGTACGGCAGGCTGGATGACAGCCGCTGCACTTAGCCACCACTTCAAACAGTCGAATGTGTCAATTTCCTTGGTTGAGTCTAGTCAGGTAGGTACAGTTGGCGTGGGCGAAGCCACCATACCTACGCTACGCCGATTTTACGCTAAGCTCGGGCTTACCGATCTTGATGTAGTCGGCGCTGCCGATGCTACCTGTAAACTCGGTATTGAATTCCAAGACTGGCGAGGCGAGGGTAGTAGCTTTATCCACCCTTTTGGCTTGTTTGGCGACAAACAGCAGGATATTGGTTTTCAGCATTTTTGGTCGAAAGGCCGGGAACTGGGTGAAAAGGCCGACATCAGCCAATATTCGCTGGGCGTGAGTCTAGCTAAAAACAACAAGTTTACCCCGCCTAACCCAAAGCCAAAATCACGATTAGAAATATTCGATTGGGCGCTTCATTTTGATGCAGTAAAGTTCGCGGCATTAATGAAGACAGTGGCCACACAAAACGGTGTGACACACATAGATGGCAAAATAAATGAAGTGACATTGTGTGCCGACGGAAGCATAAGCTCGCTTAAATTTGAAGACAGTACAGCGCCTGTTGATGCCGACCTCTTTATTGATTGCTCGGGCTTTCATGGTTTATTGATAGACAAAGCCCTTAACACGCCATACATCAATTGGAGTCAGTGGCTGCTATGCGACCGTGCGGTATCAGTGCAAACCTGTGTGGATGAATCGCCCATAACTCGAACTATTGCAAAAGCGAAGCAAGCCGGTTGGCAATGGCGTATTCCTTTGCAAACAAGACAAGGTAACGGCTACGTATACAGCAGCCAGTTTATTGACAAAGCTGACGCTACCGAAAGCCTGCTCATCGATGTAAAAGGCAGTCCGCTGCACGACCCAAGGCACTTTTCGTTTACACCGGGTCGACGGGAAGTTGCATGGAATAAAAACTGCGTTGCAGTTGGTTTGTCAGCGGGCTTTATTGAACCCCTAGAAAGTACCAGTATCGCGCTTATTGAAACAGCCATTGACCACCTAGTGCAAACCTTTAGGCAGCCTGCTTTTGGCCTTGCCGATGAACAGCGTTTTAATGAGGTGACCCGAGACGAATACGAGCGGGTACGCGACTTTATTATTTTGCATTACAAGCTTAATGGCAGAGACGACAGTGAGCTGTGGCGCTATTGTAGGGATATGAAGGTGCCCGATACCTTGCAAGCCAAAATGGATGAGTATAAAAGCGAGGGGAAACTTACCCGTTACCCGTGGGAAATCTTTGGTGAAGACAGCTGGATAGCGGTGTATCACGGATTGGAATTTTACCCCAAAGGCTACGATAAACGCTTAGCATGGGTTGATGAAGCCATGTTTGTCGAGCAGTTACAAGCAATACGACATTGGATAGCCAACGTTACCGAACAAGTACCACCCCACGAAGCCTTTCTTCGCTACGCCAAACAAGCGCAAGCAGCTAAGTGATCATCCGATAAAAAGAATATTAAGGAGCCGACCGTGTCAGCTTATCAACCGATAGAAAACATTGTTATTGCCGGTGGTGGCACCGCAGGTTGGCTGGCAGCAGCAACGTTAGGCAATATTTTTGCGAACACGTCGACGCAAATTACTCTGATAGAATCATCGCAAATTGGCACCATTGGTGTGGGTGAAGCGACAATTCCTCCCTTTATTGCAGTCATAGAAAGTTTAGGCATCGACCTAGTCGACTTTATTCAGCAAACCCAAGCCAGTTTTAAATGGGGTATACAATTTCCCAACTGGCGTAAAAAAGACCACAGCTACTTTCACCCGTTTGGCACCTTAGGTAAAACCATAGACGGTCATGACTTTTTCCAGTGTTGGTTAAAAACACTTGAAGGTAAAGAAGCTATGCCGCTCATGGCGCATTCAAAGGAAGCGATACTCGCTGAGCAAGGTCGCTTTTTTAAGCCATTTGAAGCAGCTAATACTCCATTGGCAAGCGCCCAGTTTGCACTCCATGTAGACGCTAATCTTGTGGTTAAATACTTGAAACGTTTTTGCGAAGGCAAGGGCGTTAAACATATCGATGGGAAGATAGAAAAGGTGACTACTCACCCCAGTGGTGATATTGCTTCGTTAACGCTGGATGACGGTCAACTCGTGAATGGCGACTTTTTTATCGATTGTACTGGCTTTAAAGGCCTACTCATTGAAGAAGTATTAGCTTCGGGTTACGAAGATTGGCGCTGTTATTTACCGTGTAACAAGGCGGTTACCGTACCTACCCAAGCCAGTGAGCCACTTAACCCCTTCACTATAGCCACTGCACAAGATGCTGGGTGGACATGGAAAATACCACTACAACACCGCACTGGTAATGGCTATGTGTTTGCTGATGATTACATTAATGACGACACGGCGCTGAGTACGCTACTTAATCAGGTTGGCGAGCCTTTACAAGGAGAGCCTCAGTTTATTCCCTTTAAAACTGGGATCAGAAAACAACCTTGGAAGTCCAACTGCCTCTCATTGGGATTAGCACAAGGTTTTCTTGAGCCTCTTGAATCAACTGCTATTCACTTGGTATCTAAGTCATTGGCACTGTTTGTGCGTATGTTTCCCAACAAAGAAAATAACGAACTGTTGCGTAACGAGTTTAATCGCCGCTTGCGCGCTGATTATGAGGAAATTCGCGACTTTCTGATTCTTCATTATTGTGAAACTGAGCGTGAAGACACACCTTTTTGGCGCTGGTGTAAATATGAAATGCCCATACCTGCTTCGCTTCAGGAAAAGTTGGATTTCTTCAAACGGGGAGGGGGCTTAATTCCTCAAGTGGAAGCCCTATTCCAGCCAACAAGTTGGTACGCTGTATTTGAGGGGATGGGTGTTCGACCTGATACGTATAATCCTACGCTAAATGCACTAGATGCCAATGCGTTAGGTAAAAGTTTATCGGCTGGGGCCAAATCACTACAAACGCTTGCGAATACTCAGCCGCTACACAAGGCATTTCTTGAACAGTATTGCTGCGCGCCTAAGCCCTGAATTAGACGTTAAGGATTAAGCTATAAATGTACGGGTTCAATACACGTTTTAAATGTTTTCTGACAATCCTATTGGTGGCAGTCAGCTGCAACACACCAGTGTTAGCTGCATCACAAATTGATTCAACAGATTGGGTGCCTGACAATGTATTCACTCAAGGTGTTGAAGGGCCGGTGGCCGATAGCAACGGCAACCTTTATGCGGTGAACTACAAACAACAGGGCACTATTGGTGTTGTTGCGCCAAACGGTGAACATGCCTTGTTTGTTACCTTACCCGAAGGCTCCATAGGCAATGGTTTGAGATTTAACTCTAACGGGCAGCTGTTGGTTGCTGACTACAATAGTCACAATGTGCTTGTCATCGATATGCAAACGAAAGCGATATCGGTGTTAGTGCACAATGTGAATATGAACCAACCCAATGATATTGCTATTAGTCCAAATGACGTGGTTTACGCGAGTGACCCTAACTGGGCTGATAATACCGGACAGTTGTGGATGATTAAACCGAGCGGCCAGTCTGTGTTGGTAGAATCTGATGTGGGTACCACCAATGGTATAGAGGTTAGCCCCAGCGGCAAGGTGCTATATGTGAATGAGAGTGTTCAGCGCAAAGTATGGCGCTATGATATAAATGCTGAGGGATTGCCAGTTAACAAATCGCTGTTCTATCAGTTTGACGATCATGGTTTAGATGGCATGCGAACAGACAGCAAAGGCAATTTGTTCATTGCCCGTCACGGCGCGGGAGAAATTGCCGTGCTATCGCCTACCGGAGCGCTGATAAAAACCTATCACCTCAAAGGGGAGTTCCCCACCAATGTGGCTTTTGGTGGGGAACACAAAAACGTGCTTTACATTACCATGCAAAAACGAGGAGCTATTGAGCGCATCGTCTTATCCGTGCAATAGCTCGTATATCTAAACCCAAGTCCTAATTCCAATAACCACAAACCACAAACCACAAACCACTGCCCCCATTATTTCTGGTCATATTTATCTTACTTTTTTGCTAATTCCTAAATGCCTGACTAGGCTTTTGAAAGTGGAGTTGTGTGAAAAGTGGCCAAAAGTAGCAAAAGGTGATTTATTTATAGGCGTTTTTAGATGTGCGCGATAAACTACTGATTGATATAACCCCTACATGAATTTGGAGAGCTCAATCACACTGCAAAAACCGAGTACTTACATCATGGTACTGCTCTTGGCGTTGCTATCGCATTCGGTTATTGCCGACGAGCGAGTAGTGGTGCAATTGAAATGGTACCACAGCTTCCAATTTGCTGGTTACTACGCCGCTCAGAAGCAAGGCTATTTCAAAGATGCGGGTATGGATGTCATTCTCAGAGAAATTCAGCCTGGTCGATCGGTAGTTGATGAAGTTTTGAATAATAGCGCTGATTTTGGTGTTGCCGATTCGAGTATCGTATTGCATCGATTGAACAATAAACCTGTTGTTATCGCCTCGACCATTTTTCAAAGTACTCCCTTTGTATTTATCGCTCTACAATCCTCTGAAATACGAACACCGTATGATTTTGTCGGCAAAAAG
Organism: Alteromonadaceae bacterium; assembly: GCA_027013165.1. Lineage (GTDB taxonomy): Bacteria > Pseudomonadota > Gammaproteobacteria > Enterobacterales > Alteromonadaceae > Alteromonas. The sequence goes on along the minus strand of JALUXV010000486.1, from coordinate 30,068 downwards.
GTTATGTATATCCGCAACGCAGATGATGCTGTATTACAAGCCTTGTTAATGCAAGCAGGTGTGGCCGAAAGCGACTTTCAATATGTTTCTCATACTTATAATGATTGGGCGTTAAGAGACGGCCAGGTTGATGTAATGTCTGCCTATCGGTCTGACCAACCTCTTCTTTATAAAGAGAATGGTATTGGGATTAATGTTATCGACCCGGCCAGCTATGGCATCGACTTTTACGGTGACTTGTTGTTTACCAGTGAGAAAGTGGTCAAATCCAACCGAGCGAGAGTCGATCAATTTGTGCAGGCATTGCATAAAGGTTGGCTATATGCGTTAGAGCACCCTTTAGAGATGGCTCAGTGGATTGCCCAAGAATACCAACAGCCCTTCAATGAAGCGCGAGCACTGGAAGAAGCGCGAGTGATTAGTAGTTTAATCAATGCCAAGTTTGTACCTATTGGTACAGCTTCCAATTCTCGGCTAAAACAAATCACCAGTATCTATCGTCAATTGGGCATGGTTGATGGATCCGCTAGCATTGACGGCTTGCTGCTTAGTGATTACGACGACAAGCCTTTTCAGTGGGATGTGCGGTATTGGTACGGCATAGTCATCATTATTGGTGCAAGCCTGTTGATATTTCTTGCTCAACACAATTTTAACCAGCGCTTGAAGAAAACGGTAGCCGATAAAACTTTAGAATTGGCCGAGAAGAATGCCCTATTGCAAGCTAATAATCAGGCACTGAGCGAAGCAAAGGTTGAAGCTGAAGCAGCTAATCAGGCCAAGTCGACGTTTTTATCTAACATGAGCCATGAAATTCGCACACCATTAAATGCCATTCATGGTGTGTTGCAAATACTCAAACAGCGCAATACCGACGCGAAAAATTCCCAGCTTATTGAAAAAGCGACTCTTTCCAGTAGTAGCTTGATGACCATTATCAACGATATTTTAGATGTTTCGAAAATAGAGTCAGGCAACATCAAGCTTGAGGTTGTCCCCTTCGAAATGACAAAGGTGATTGAATTAGTGATGTCAGAGCAGTTGCCATTGGCAATCACCAAGGGAGTGAAAATGCGCCATTCTAAGCCAGACGAATGGAAAGATGGCTGGCTAGGCGATCCTGTACGCATTAAGCAGATACTGTTGAATTTGGTGTCAAATGCGGTGAAGTTTACCGACGCTGGTAATATCACAATTGAAATTTTGGATGATGATGACAATCTCAGTTTTCAGGTGAGCGACACTGGAATTGGTATGAACCAAAACGCCATTGAAAAGTTGTTTCAGCGCTTTGAGCAGGCCGACGAAACCATCACTCGTCGCTTTGGTGGCACAGGGCTAGGTATGTCGATTACCGCTTCGTTGGTATCTTTGATGAAAGGGCATATCGAAGTGAAAAGTGCAGAGGGCAACGGCAGCACCTTCACAGTGAGCCTACCTTTGTCGCCTGCTGATATCAGTGCGGTTGCCAATGAGGAAGAGTTTGACCTAACCCCGCCAACCTTGGCTGGCCACTATATTGTAATAGCTGAAGACAACGAAATTAACCAGGTAGTTATTCGCAATATGCTGGAACCTACTGAACTTGATATTGTTGTGGTGGACAACGGCCAACGGGCCATTGAACAGGTTGCTCTTCGTCAACCATCCTTGATATTAATGGATATCCAAATGCCTGTGATGGGCGGCATAGCAGCATGCCAAGCGATAAAAAGGCAATACTCGAACATACCGATTATTGCGCTAACCGCCAATGTAATGGAAGACGATGTTAAAGATTATTATGCTGCGGGCTTTGACGGTCATATAGGAAAGCCCATCGATATAGGCACCCTGTATCGGGAATTGAAGCGCTGGTTATTAGTAGGTGATAGCAGCGTTAGTTGAGTGGTTATTTTTGCACTTTGCGCCGCAAAGCTAAATTGCCAAAATGAGCTGGCCTGACGTTTGATTTAAAACCCTAAAACAAGAAACCCGCCAAGAGGCGGGTTTCTTAATGCTTTGTATAAAGCAGAAATTACATTCTGTAACGCACACCCAGTGAGAAGGTACGGTCGCGAATGTAGGTATCGCGTGGATACAAACGGGCGTCGGCCGCAGAGTCACCGCCGAAGTAATCGTTAGCGACGTCATCGGCAAGGTTGGTGCCGTCGAAGCTGATAGTCAGATTTTCATTTACGTCGTAGTTCACCGAGAAATCCAGTGAGCTGATTGCTTCGTGAATGACTGAGCTACCAGGCTGGTCGCCAGCTTCATTAAAGCTGCCGTACCATTCGCTACGCCAGTTGTAAGCCAGACGCACGTTTAGGCCTTCACGCTCATACATCAGGATGGCGTTGTAAGACTTGTCTGATACGTTAGGCAGCGGCTCCATAACCCCATCAGCGTTTTCGGCTTCGTGATCCATTAACGTGGTATTCAATTGGATACCTAGGCCGTCCAGCATGTCAGGCAGGTTTTCGAAGAACTGGGTATAGGCCAGCTCAATCCCTTCAAGGGAACCGGCGCCACTGTTTACCGGGCGGGTAATCGAGAACTCGTTGCCATTGATGGTTTCAGGGATCGCTACGTACTTAACATATCCGTCAATATCGCGGTAGAACACGGTTGCTGTTAATGAACTGGCTTCACCAAAGTACCATTCTGCTGCAAGGTCGTAGTTTTGCGACTCTACTGCATTCAGCTCTGGGTTACCGCCGTTGCCGTAGCCCAGCGTGCCCGTTTCAGAAGGCAGGAAGTAGGTTGCACTTGGGTTCAGGTCAGCAAAGTTCGGACGATTAATGGTTTTACCGTAGGCTGCACGAAGGAACACTTCATCAACTACTTGCAGGCGCATGTTTACCGCCGGTAACACCTGTGTTGAACTGGTGTCTACCGTAATCGGCGTAACTACGCCATCGGTGATGCTGTTACCGTTCAGTTCAGATTCCAGTTTAACAACGCGTACACCAGCTTCACCGTCTAACAACATGTCGCCAATTTCTGTAGAGAAGTTACCCTGTGCGTAAATCGCATAGTTGTTTTCAGTGTTGTCGTAATAGCGCGCTGGTAGGAAGTCCGGGTCGTCTCGTGAGTAGCCCATGGCCTCACGGATATCACCACGATTGGCGAGTAAGTACCCCGCGTTAGGCGTTAACCACTGAGTATTGTTCAATGATGTAACGTCGCTCATGTAGCCCGCTGGCGAGTAATCTTCCAGACCCGGGAATTCGGTAAGCGGTATATTGCGGCCGGAGATGTTACCACGACCGCCGGTATCGGCTTCCTGGTTAAAGGCAGAACGCTCGTTAATACGCAGACCTACATCAACAGAGTGGAACCATGAATCTAGGGCAATGTTCGCATCCAGTGTCCAGTCAATGGCATCACCTTCCTGATGACCCAGGCTGTCAAAGTTAGTCCACAGGGAGTACTGGCTAAGGTCGGTCATGTCATAAGGCTGACCGCTCGCATCAAGAATTTGTACGTCAGAGATGCCAGCGCCGTTTTTGTCGAAGTCATAAATAATGGTGTCGGCAAAAAACGCTAAATCAAGAATAAAGCCTTTGTTGTTGGCTTCTGTGTCGGTGTACGCCAGCTCAGACTTAACGGTAATGTTGTCGAAATTCCACTTACCGCCAAGCGCAAACTGGTAGGTTTCTGATTCATTGAAGAACGACTGGTTACTGGTAACAGTACCCGGTGCATCTGGACGAACCACAGATTGCGCCACATTTGAGCCTTCTTTGTACGACTCTACGTAACCATTACCCCAGCCACCCCAGCTAGGGATGGGTACCCAGAAGTTAAGCTGGCTGTTTTGCTCGTATTTCACCCCAAATACATCAAGGTAATAAGTGCTGTTGCTGTTTGGTTCGAACTGGAATGTCGCGTTAAAGGAGTCGCGAGTGCGGTCACCGTAACGGAAATAACCACCGATAACATTCGGTGCAAGTGCAGGCTCGCCAGCCACATTAAGCGGTGCAGAATTCGGGTTGTTTACCACCGAATCAGGTAAAGTAAACGGGGCCGTAACAAAGTTTACCTGGTCCTGAAAATCACGGCTCTGGTGAGACACGCTTAACATGGCGCCAAAGCGGCCGTTGCTGTTATCCCAGTTGTTGTTCAGTGTTACGCTGCCAATGGGGTTCCAAGATTCAGCCTCATCGCTGTACACATAACGTAAACCACCTGCAGCAGAAAAGCCATCTTCAAAATCAAACGGCTTACGCAGTTGGATATCGATGCTACCTGCAATACCACCTTCGATATCAGACGCGCTGATCGATTTTTTCACGTCTACCGAGTAAACCAGATCAGCCGGCACGTCGGTCAGTGACAACGAGCGGCCGGTTGTTGTGAAGATATTGCGGCCATTCATTGTTGTTACTATGTCGGGTAAACCGCGAATCAAAACTTGCGCGACTTCACCGTTTGTACGTGCAACCTGAATACCAGTGACCCGCTGCAGAGCTGCAGCCACGCTGTTGTCGGGTAGTTTACCAATGTCTTCGGCAACGATTAGGTCTGAGATGTTCGACGCATTCATTTTAATATTTTGCGCGGAGTTTAAGCTGGCTTTTACACCGCGTACGTCAATTATTTCAATGGTGTCTTCGGTAGGTTGATTGTTGCTAGTGTCTTGAGCGTAAAGAGTCTGTGAGGCCAATGCGGCCAAAATAGCACTGGCTACCTGTGCACGTTTAAACATGTATCTTCTCCAAGAATGTTTGTGGTTGCCCAATCATCACGAATGACCCTGCCGATCAATACCGTGTTGAGTTGCGCGTAGTAAGGTTCACGACAATCCCGTATTAGGCGTCGCCAATTGTTTTTATTGTTATTCTGGGGTAAGGATAATATTGTATGATAATATTACAGTCAACATTTCATTAACGATTGTTGATAAAGAAATAAACAATTCTTTGATTTATTAGTTTATATTTAAGTAAATCAGTGTTTTATGGTTTTCGGTAGGTGAGTGTGACGGGCGATTCGGTAGCGGAGAACAGGCTTTAAACGGTTTTTGAAGCAAAATATGTTAATGTTTTGTATAACTAATGGTCAGTGATTTTGGCTAAAAATAGTATAACCGCAAGCTTTTTGTTGCTGTTGGTAATAAAACAGAGTGAAACAGTATGGCAATCGGGACGATCTGAATAGTGCTGATTGCAAGGGGTTGATACACTTCACTCTATTACAAACAGATCACGGAGGCGACACATGAAGGATGCCGATCGCGCAAATATCATTGAAGCCAGTTGGAAATTACACGACATTGTTGAGTCTGGTTATTTGGCAAATGGCGCTGTGAAAAACAGTCCGGAATGGCTGGATAAACAGCGCTTGCTGTTAGCTGACATGGCCCTGCATTTACTTCAGACCTCGGTAAAACCGGGCGATATTGACCTGGAAAAACTGACTAATAACTTACACGCTATTTTAACTATTTCCGATCAGTTTTTGCCACATGCAGGGTTGAAGCAAGCCACCGAATCGCTATACGAACCAGGTGGTTGACACCGGCCTATTCGCCGCACCGAGCTTCACTTGTGTTGGAATGTTTCACAAAGCCTGATTTGTGGGTTTAATGTGAGTGATTACGCATTTGAAAGTTTTGTCTCTACGCAGGCTGCGGGATTTTTCTTATTGATCGGAGTGACGCCACCGTATTAATTTACAGCGTTTCCTCTATCGCTCGATACTGGAAATCTCGTAAAGTAACACTTCCTTCGCCAGTGCAATAAAGTGCGACTTTAAGGCTTAAGAATCCACCGAATACGTTATGATGCATGCCCGACACTTCCATTCTGGTGCCGTGCAGGTGCCAGGTCTTTCCGTTATCAAATGAATAATGATAGGTCACCACATGACGGTTATTGGTGAGTTTAAAGCGCACCTCCCGATTATCGATTGGACGTCCTGCCCACTTGAGTTCTTCAGAATACTGATACAGTTTGAGAATATTCTGTGTAAAACCCAGACCCACATAGGCTTTATGATTGTAAAACAATAAAATGCCAGCTTCCGTAGTTGTGTTATCCGATAATGTCATGGCGATTTCTACTTCATAAGCTCTATCGCTTATCGGACAGGTTAGTGGAGCGCTGTCTGCTGGAGAACTGCCATGGGCAGCTAATAGCAGCGCCTTGTTGCTATAGCGTACCCGAGCCATCTCTTCAGGGCGTGGGTTGTGAAAACTCCACTGAATGCCAAATTTGTTTTGGCTGAAGTCGTCAGACAACGCAAACCCAGACGAGGAAAGGGCCGTTCTTGTGGGTTTGGGTAACGGCTTAGACAAGTCACCTCCGGTTGCATAGAACCAGCCATCATCACGCCATTCAATAGGTTCAAGCAGGGTTTGACGGCCGAGTGTTCGGAACCCATTCTCGTAACCATGATAAACCATCCACCAGTCACCCTCTGGGCCTTGCACCACCGTAGCGTGCCCTTTTGACCACCAGGGTTCTTGTTCAGATTGGGTGCGTACCAGCGGGTTGTGCGGACAGTGCTCCCATGGACCGTGAATTGACTTTGAACGCGCCGCAATGACCATATGGCCTGTTACCGGGCCGGCGGTGCCACCAACCGCAGTGACCAGATAAAACCAATCCTTGTGTCGGAATAACTTTGGCCCTTCAGGCGCAAAGTTCTCTACTATCCAATCGTTGGGGTAGCGCCAGGGGTCGTAAGCCATTTCCAGTTCACCGTCGGTGGCCAGTCCATCGTCGGTGAGCCTGATTTTGCGAATGCCGTTTACAAACAGATAGCGTTTACCATCTTCACCAACGATATGACCCGGATCGATACAACCGTCGATGTGCAGGTTGACCGGCTCACTCCATGGGCCTTTGATGTCATCTGCCCAAATTGCGTAAATAGACCAGCCTTCGCCTTTTGGGTCAGCGGGAATATAAATGAAATAGCGATCATCGTGCTTGCATAAATCAACGGCCCAGATAACCCCTAGCGATGTGGTTAGCGTTGGGCCAATTGGGGCCCAGTTAACCAAATCTTTCGAATGCCAGATTATTAGCCCAGGATAGGAGTAAAACGACGAAAACGTCATGTAGTAGTCGTCGCCGTCTTTTAAAATAGTGGGGTCTGGATGATCGCCGCTTACAATCGGGTTTAAAAACGTACCGTTGCCTAAATCGGCTTTGCGCTGCCCTTCAACGCCGGGTGGCCAGGCTGGCCGAGGCGTGTGGCATGCTGATGGAGTAGAGCCGGCGGCTAACAGTGAAAATGGTGCGGCAGTGGCACCGGCGACCATTGACTTTAAGAGGGTCCGTCTGCTGGTGGTCATAAGTATCGTAATCCTAGGTTATACCTTCAGACGAACAGGCGTCTGAAAAAACATCACAGCAGCTTAAAAAGTCACCAGTAATTCTCATTTACTTAATTTAATAGCACCTTTGCGAAAATTAAGATGCGACATCACTATAGCAGTACTCTGCATTAGCACAGGAAACTGCGGACAGCGGTGACACTGCATGTAGCCTTATCCTTGTGCTTCTATGAATTTAAAACCACGAAATACCCTAGTTGGATTACCTCGCTCTATGGCTGTGTGTTGCTGCCATCGAGCTTTGTCGTTAGCACTTTGGTTCTCGGTGCTTAGTTCATCCAGCTTTTGATAAAGTAACGCCAATGCTTTGCGCTTATTAGCGTGTTGGCTTCGTTCACTTTCCACTCTTACACTAATACCCGTTTCATTGTGTATAGCTTGTACCGCAGAGTCAGTAGTGTTCACGTGCTGACCGCCAGCGCCAGACGCTCTGCATGTTTTGAAAGAAACCTCACGACCAAATTCAGGTTCGTGTACCTCAAAAACGCGCCCACTGAAAAACCAGTTTTTGCGTTTGTGTTTTGGTCTTAAATTACTCTCGCACACCCAAAGCATCGTTCCACTCCAACTTTGCGCTAGTTTCTTGGCTTCCCTTTCGTACGCAGCATTTCCATGTGGTGAAGTACCAAGCCGTAAAAGTACCGATTTGTAGCAGTGCTTTTTGGAGGTAGAGATTATTTCTAGTTGCTCTAGGTTAACCTTGTTTTCAGCACACTGTTTTTCGATGAGCTTTAGCGCATGGCCTAGCGCCTGGCAACATTCTAGCGGGCCTTGGCCCGCTGATAACTGGAGTAAAATCATGACGAACACCCTCCATGAGTTTTGAAAGTCAACACGGGTTTTAATCGCGCTAAAACTTCAACAAACCCAGCATCCACTAAATCTGAGATAATGGTTGCGCACTTCTTATATGCCTGAGGTACTTCATTCATACAAAAGATCTTTGTTTCCACAAATCACTCGGCTGCCAAGTGATGTACGGGTTAGATCCTCTCGCTTGAATTTATGACTCAAACGGCTTTGACAATCTCCACGTTTCCATTTTCTTCCTGCGCCATGGGCTAAAGAATACAAACTGGTTGAATTCTCAACGCTATCTATTGGCTGTACCAGATAACTGTAATCACCACGCGACCCAGGAATCACCACACAGCCCTTGTCACTGGGTGTTGCGCCTTTTCTATGTAACCAACCATCAATGCCATCAATCTGTTTGTGACATATCAAATTGTGGTTAACATCCAGTGCACATTTTCCTGTGGCCCGTATAGCTTTCAAAAACCTCAGTGCAATGAGCTCTCGGTTAAGCTCTGCCCATCGCAATGCTTCATCATGCTTTTGCATGTAATTAGTGAACTCGTCACTTTCAACCTGCAAACCATGGTGATTAAAGGTTGAGATATGATCAACGAGTATGCTCTGGCCATAACCTCGGGATCCAGAGTGTACTAGCAGCTGTAAAGCATCTTTAAGCAACCCAGGCTCGTTAACTGCGCTCTGGTTGTATACTTCGTCAATGGCTTGGAATTCGGCGAAATGATTTCCACCTCCAATGGTGCCAAGTGCTTTATCAAAGCTATCAATATTTATCTGACGGCGTGCTTTTTGCTCATTAACGTAATCGCTCCAGCTTTCATCAAGAGGAGACTCTACATCAGCGAGCCTTTTTACCATTTTGTCTAGATTAACTTTTGACGACTTCACAGTGGTTTGCCACAAAGACATACCGCAACCAATGTCATTCCCCACCAATGCGGGGTAAATAGTATTTTTAGAAAAAAATGCAGCCCCAATGGGATAGCCTCTACCGGGGTGCAAGTCAGGCATGCCAGCAACACGCTGCATGCCAATAAGCTCTGATGTTTTGGTGAGTTGTTGAATTGCGTCCCCTTCAATCCAGGTGTCGGCGGATGCAATAAGACTCACCTTATCAGTTATTTTTTGGACGGATTTGCCCATAGTACCAATTCCTTGCCCATAACAATGAGCGAGTAAATTTTTAAATCAAAAACGAATTGGCAGATCTATTTACACACGTATCCAAATATCGCGTGACCGAGCCATAGCTTTTAAAAAAGCTAGACGAAGGTTTGAAAAGCTTTTAGCTATTTAGCGGACTAGACCTGCAAAGGAATTTGATAAACACAACATAATATTTTCTCCTCTGCTGGTGATGTGATGATAATTGCTGAAAAAGTGTTCACTTATTCAGTGAACGGGCGCAGTCTATTTCTTCATCAATATGATTGCAAGAAAAACTAAAAAATATTGCAGATTAATCGATACCAGTTGCTGTTGCATTTGTATCGGCTAGTTACAAAGTCAAATAACCGTATTAGAATGAGTGCGATTTTTGTAGTTGATGAGTACCCACGCCCTTGAAATACAGTCCTTTGTTAACCGAGCTAATAGACAATTTAACCTGCCTTTCTGGCGTTGGTAAAAAAACGGCTCAACGCATGGCATTTCAATTACTTGAACGCAATAGAGAAGGTGGTAAGGCGTTAAGCGCTGCACTGCACAACGCAATGGAACACATCGGTCATTGCCAACAGTGTCGCAATTTTTCAGAAAATCCACTGTGTGAAATATGCTCACATCCCCAACGTGCAGAAAGTCGGCAGCTTTGCGTGGTAGAAAGCCCGCAAGATGTGATGGCAATCGAACAGACATTGACCTTCAAAGGAACGTACTTTGTACTAATGGGGCATTTATCGCCCATTGACGGCATCGGCCCTGCTGAAATTGGTTTGGATATACTCGAAGGGCAAATTAGCGATGGCCGTTACGATGAAGTTATTCTTGCGACAAACCCCACCGTAGAAGGGGAAGCTACCGCTCACTACATTGGTCAAATGTGTGATAAACACAGCGTAGAGGCAAGCCGTATAGCACATGGTGTTCCTGTGGGTGGAGAGCTGGAGTTCATCGATGGCAATACGCTTACCCATGCTTTCTCTGGGCGAAGAAAACTGTAATTTCCACCGGCGGCCAATATTTTTTTGTTCCTACTGTTGAAAAATATCTTCTCTGACCACACCTGTCTGAATGTAACAAAATCCATTCAACGAGGAGATCGTGGATTATGGCTGAAGCAGCCCAAAGAGAAACCCATGGCTTTCAGACGGAAGTAAAGCAACTTCTGCATTTGATGATCCATTCTTTGTACTCAAACAAAGAAATCTTTTTACGTGAGTTAGTATCTAACGCTGCCGATGCAGCAGATAAACTTCGTTTTAATGCGCTTGAAAATGATAGCCTTTATGAAAACGATGGCGACCTTAACGTTAAGTTAAGTGTTGATTCAGACGCGAACACCATCACCATTACCGACAACGGTATTGGCATGAATCGCGACGAAGTTATTGCTAACTTGGGTACTATCGCCAAATCTGGTACCAAAGACTTTTTCAGTAAGCTGTCGGGCGACAGTGCAAAAGACTCTCAGTTGATTGGTCAGTTCGGTGTTGGTTTTTACTCAGCCTTTATCGTTGCCAGTAAAGTAACGGTGCGCACGCGTGCTGCGGGTGCTGATGCTTCAGCGGGTGTTGAGTGGATTTCAGAAGGTGAAGGTGAATTTACTCTTGCTGAAATTAACAAGCCTACTCGTGGTACAGAAATTACTCTTCATCTTCGCGAAGAAGAAAAAGAGTTTGCCGACGCATGGCGTTTGCGCTCTATCGTGAGCAAATACTCAGACCACATCAGTATTCCAGTGCAAATGTGGAAGGACGAAGTGCCGGAGAGCGAAGGCCCTGACGGTGAGAAAGTGCCAGCCCAACCAGGTGAGTGGGAAGTTGTAAACAAAGCGACAGCACTTTGGACTCGCGAGAAGTCAGATATTTCTGAAGATGAATACAATGAGTTCTACAAGCACATTTCACATGACTTTACCGATCCACTTTCATGGTCACACAACAAGGTAGAAGGTAAAACTGAGTACACTAGCTTGTTGTACATTCCAGCGAAAGCGCCTTTTGATATGTGGAATCGTGAGCAAAGCCACGGCCTGAAACTTTATGTTCAACGCGTATTCATTATGGATGACGCAGAACAGTTTATGCCTACATACCTAAGATTCGTTAAAGGCTTGCTAGACAGCAACGATCTACCGTTGAACGTATCTCGCGAAATTTTGCAAGACAACAAAATCACTCAAGCGTTACGCCAAGGTTGTACTAAGCGCGTGCTACAAATGCTTGAGCGTATGGCTAAGAACGATGCTGAAAAGTACCAGTCTTTCTGGAATGAATTCGGTAACGTACTTAAAGAAGGCCCCGCGGAAGATTTTGGCAACAAAGAGAAAATTGCTGGATTGCTTCGCTTCTCATCTACACATGATGAGTCAGACGCTCAAACCGTGTCACTCGCTGACTACATTGAGCGCATGAAAGAAGGCCAAGAAAAGATTTACTATGTGACTGCTGACAGCCTACAAGCGGCTAAGTCTAGCCCGCACCTTGAGATCTTCCGTAAGAAAGGCATTGAAGTGTTGCTGATGGGTGAGCGCATTGACGAGTGGTTGATGTCTCACTTAACTGAATTTAGCGAAAAACAGTTTGAGTCTATTGCGAAGGCAAACTTAGATCTTGGTGATTTAGAAGACGAAGAGTCTAAGAAAGCCCAAGAAGATGCTGAAAAACAAGTAGAAGGTATTTTGGAACGCGCTAAAGCGGCATTAGGTGACAAAGTCATTGATGTTAAATTTACCCATCGCTTGACTGACTCTCCGGCATGTATTGTGGCTGACGACAATGGCATGACTACGCAAATGATGAAGTTGATGCAAGCGGCAGGTCAAACCGTACCAGATGTGAAGTATCACTTCGAACTGAACCCAGAGCACGCGCTAGTTAAGCTTCTTGCTGACACTCAAGAAGAACAGCTGTTCAATGAATGGGTGAGTGTACTTTTCGATCAGGCAGCACTGTCTGAACAGGGTAGCTTAAAAGACCCAGCGACCTTTGTGCAAAATCTAAACACTTTACTAATGAAGTTGGCAAAATAAGGCTGAATTTCTATAGTTTTGATACGAAAAAGCGGACTTAATGTCCGCTTTTTGATTTAAGACAGTTTATTTTTGGTTTTACCTAAGAAAATAAACCTACTTTTATCTACTTAGGTTTATAATTAATTATGTTTATGTTGGACAGATAGAGAGTCTTATCGCTCTCGCATTTTTCGAATACATATTCGCTATTAGTCTTATGATGGGTATGAGTACATGGCTTGCACTTGTCACTCGACTTATGAATGTGTAAAGTGCCGACAGTTTTAAAAGTTTAAATAATACTAGCGGAGAACGCACACATGCGAATCATTCTTCTCGGCGCACCAGGCGCGGGTAAGGGCACTCAGGCTCAGTTTTTAATGGGCAAATTTGGTATTCCACAAATTTCTACCGGCGATATGCTGCGTTCAGCTATCAAAGCAGGCACAGAGCTTGGTTTGGCGGCTAAGAAGGTCATGGACGAAGGTAAGCTAGTTTCAGATGATATTATTATTGGTCTGGTAAAAGAACGTATTGCACAAGAAGATTGTGCGAAAGGTTTCTTATTAGACGGTTTCCCTCGCACGATCCCACAAGCTGACGCCATGAAAGAAGCAGGCGTTTCAGTTGACCACTGCATCGAGTTTGACGTTGCAGACGATGTGATTGTAGAGCGTATGGGTGGTCGTCGTGTGCATCCAGCGTCAGGTCGTGTGTACCATGTTGTTTACAACCCACCAAAGGTTGAAGGTAAAGACAATGAAACGGGCGAAGATCTGATTATTCGCGATGACGATAAAGAAGATACTGTTCGCAAGCGCCTTGGTATTTACCACGAGCAAACAAAACCGCTAGTAGACTACTACATGGCAGAAGCCGAAGCAGGTAACTGTGAGTATCACAAACTGGACGGTACACGCCCTGTGGCTGAAGTAAGTGAAGAACTTGGCTCACTACTAGGTTAATATTTTCAGTTACCTACTGAGTATTGTAAAGGTCGCATTAGCGGCCTTTTTGTTGCTTGTAACTTAGTCTTAAATAGCGTTTAATCGCTTTACATTTATTTTACAAGGAACCGGTGGATGATACTGCCAATTACCGCATTTTACGTAAGCCTACTTGGCATTTGCTATTTGTACCTTTCATTTTTAGTGATAGGTGGTCGTAGAAGATTTCAGGTAAGTTTGGGTGACGGCGGTAACGAAGACCTCAAACGACTCACTCGTGCCCATGGCAATTTCAGCGAGTACGTTCCTATTACTTTGTTAATGATAGCCTGTGTGGAAGCTAATACCGGTCCACACTGGACAATTCATGGACTGGGATGTGCTTTGTTGTTTGGTCGAGTACTGCACGCTTACGGGTTGCGTAATCATGGTGGAGCGAGCTGGCAGCGTGTTTCTGGGATGTTACTCACCTTCGCAGCCATGGCATTTTCTGCGGTAGCTAACTTAGTCCTCATTCACTACAGCCTGTAATTAAAGGGCTAAGGCGCGCTGTTACAACAGCGCGCTAAAGAAGCGGTCGCTCCTAGGTAAATAGTTATCTTCTTTGTCTAGTGAAAACGCGACAGCAAATGCACGCCCTTGCACTTCAGAGATTGGGATAAAGCCGTAGTAACGTGAATCCACACTGTTGTTTCGGTTGTCGCCCATCACCAAAATATGGCCTTCGGGAACAGTAATTCGCTTGAATGAAGGAAACTGAGGCTCTACCGGCATGACTTTGATTATGCGCTGATGGCCAGCAACTGCTTCAACCATTAAATCTTCACCGTTTGTGGAAGGTGTCCACTCAGCGCGTTCACCGTTAATGTAGAGCCGGTTGTTTTGCAAAGCAATAGTGTCACCCGCTGTAGCAACCACACGCTTTACAAGGCGCATATCAGCGGCGCTACTGTCGATAATAACGATATCACCTTTTTCAATATTGCCAGTGTTGGCTAAGACGGTATCTGTAAACGGGAATTCTAGGGTGTACGCCACTTTATTTACCATAATGCGGTCACCCACCATGATCCCCGGCTCCATAGAGCCAGAAGGTACATCATACCAATCGGCCAAACTGCTTCTAACAGAAAATAGGGCGATAATAAGAATTAGGAAAGATATATTTTCTTTGATGAAGGTCTTCACTGATTTTTTCATTTTTTCCATTTCCTTCGCAAGATTATTCAATCATTGTGAGTGGCCATAAGTTGAAAGTTTAGACGAGTGAATTACAAATTGATTCAAATCACTTTGTTTCAATATGTTTCGGTGTTTAAATATTGTCGAATATTATTTTTGAACAGGGTTATTGGATGAGAATAGCGGCATTACTACTTGGACATATCTATTTTGCAATGTTCAATGTGGCTTACTCACAACCCTATCCTGTATTTACAGAGTTTTCCCCGCCTTATCAGTATCCTAACAAAGACAATGAGATCGTTGGGGTAGCTACAAAACGGGTAGAAGCCATTTTTGAAAGGGCTGGCTTTACCCCTCGCATACGCCTGTATCCGTGGGCAAGAAGTTTTCACCTTGTGCAAAATACTCCATCTGCATTTATTTTTTCAATTGCTCGCACGCAAGAAAGAGAAGCTAGATTTTTTTGGATTGCACCCGTCGCTAAGTTTAAACTTGCACTAGTGTCGTTAAACAACGGACGCCTTCCCCAAGTAACAGATTGGTCGCAGTTATCTAACTATCGCTTTGCAGTGCAGCGTGGTGATGTCGGTATGACGTGGCTTGAGTCAAAAGGGCTCACTGAAGGTAACGAGCTTGTGGTTTGTACGGATATTGCGTGTTCGTGGGAGTACCTGGATAAAGGGGTAGTGGATTTTATCATTGAAGATCCAGAATTGATCAGTGCAACCGCAGAACAGACTGATCTGCCGAGCAATCGCTTTACCACCAATGTAGTCATTCCAGAGTTGGAAGTCGTGGGCTATTTAGCGGCTAATCGCTCGACACCGCCGGATGTTGTTGCGCGACTACAAGAAGCAGCCGCACAACTCGAACAAGTCGATAATTAACTACTTTTGTCGCTCGCGAAGCACACTCAGTGCATCGTCAAGAGACATATCGCTCGCTTGTAGCAATACCGTAAGGTGATACAACAAGTCAGCCGCTTCATTTTTAAGCTCTTCTTTGTCGTGTACGGTTGCAGCTAGCGCCGTTTCCACGCCTTCTTCTCCGACCTTTTGCGCAATACGTTTAATCCCTTTATTGTACAAACGCGCTGTGTAGCTACTCTCTGGATCTGCACCTTTACGGGCCGCAAGTACACGTTCTAAATCGGCTAAGAATGTGAAGCTCGGCGTGTTCCCTGAAAACCAACAGCTTTCTGCACCTGTGTGGCAGGTGGGGCCATTCGGATTCGCCAACACCAGTAGTGAATCTTTGTCACAGTCGGCAGCTACACTAACCAAATCAAGAGTGTTACCTGAGGTTTCACCTTTTTGCCACAAGCGCAACTTAGAACGGCTGAAAAAGGTGACTTTTTCTTGTTCTAAAGTGGTGTTCAAGGCTTCTTGGTTCATATAGCCTTGCATTAGTACTTTCCCTGATACAGCGTCTTGAACGATTGCAGGAAGCATATTGTCCATTTTTTCCCAAGCTAATTCTTGAATGTTTTCTAGCGTGACTAGCATGGTTATGCTCCTACTACATTGAAATTGGGACGTTTACGCATTGGTACGTCATTACTGACAAGCACGGCTTTTAACTCGTCGATATCGATGATCCCTTTGTGGAATACCGATGCCGCGAGCGCGCCATCTACATCAGCTTGTTGAAACACTTGGGTAAAGTGTTCTATTTCGCCAGCGCCACCGGAAGCGATAAGTGGGATATTACACACATCTCTCACTGCTTTGAGCTGTGTTACGTCATAACCTTTACGCACACCGTCTTGGTTCATGCAATTCAGCACTATTTCGCCCGCACCGCGTGACTGAACTTCTTTTACCCAATCCAGTGTTTGCCAAGCAGTTTGCTGTGTGCGACTTTCGTCGCCAGTGAATTTGTAAACTTCGTATTGATTGGTGTCTTTGTTGTAAAAACTGTCAATACCAATAACCACACATTGCTGTCCGTATACATCGTGCAGTTGGTTGATTAAATCAGGATTGGTTAATGCGGGCGAGTTAATGGATATCTTGTCCGCTCCCATTTCCAAAATGCGACCCGCATCTTCAACAGATTTAATACCGCCAGCCACGCAAAAAGGAATATCAATCACTTGTGCAATACGACTTACCCAGCTTTTATCAACTACTCGTTGGTCTGAGCTTGCGGTAATATCATAAAAAACCAATTCATCAGCACCTGCTTTAGCGTACTGCTCGGCAAGTGGAACGATATCGCCAATGATTTCGTGGTTGCGAAATTGCACACCTTTAACCACTTTACCATCGCGAACATCAAGACAAGGTATTATGCGTTTTGCCAGCATGATATTGCCTCCTTCACGGTAAATTTACCTTCGAGTAATGCGCGACCAAGAATAACACCGCCCACATTCGTAGGCTTTAGCGCGCTGATATCATTAAGGCTACCAATGCCACCCGACGCCTGCCAGCTCACATTTGGGAAACGTGCCGCCATTTCTTGGTATAGCTCTACATTCGCACCCTGTAGCGTGCCGTCGCGGCTTATATCAGTGCACAGTACGTGTTTAGCTCCAACGCTTGCAAAATCATCCAGCAGCCCTTCTAGTGCTACGCCTGAGTTTTCTTGCCAACCGTGGGTTGCAATAAGCTTTTCGCCACTGTCACTAATGTTGATATCTAGTGCCAAAACGATATGTTCTGGGCCATACTTTTCTACCCAAGACTTCACCAATTCAGGCTGCTTTACCGCAAGTGAGCCAATCACAACACGACTAACGCCCGTGTCTAAAAGTTGTGCTACTTCGTCTTCACTGCGAATGCCGCCACCGGCTTGAAACTGCATGCGTTTGGTTTCTACCATACGTTTGATAAGTGCTAGTTGGCGTTTGCTGGTGTCTTTTGCGCCGGTTAGGTCAACAATGTGTAACCAGTTTGCGCCTTGGTCAGCATAGTCATGAACAACCTCTACAGGGTCGAGTTCATATTGGGTCTTTTGTTCGTAGTCGCCCTGATACAAGCGGACGACTTTTCCTTCGATAAGGTCAATAGCTGGAATAATCATTAGAGGTTCACAAAGTTAGTCAATAACTGCGCACCAGCTTCGCCCGAGCGTTCAGGGTGAAATTGTACGCCAAAGAAGTTGTCTTTATTTATCGCTGCCGAGAAAACACCGCCGTAATCGCAGCGGGCCAAGGTGTGTTCGTACTCGGTGACTGCAAAGCTGTGTACGAAGTAGAAGTAGGTGCCTTGGTCAATACCTTTAAAAAGTGTTTTGTCGCTGTGGGTTATGGTATTCCATCCCATGTGCGGTAGACGCTGGCCTTCGGCGGTCATTCTGGCTACGTGGCCTGGCATAAGTGACAAACACTCAATATCACTTTGGGTTTGTGCGCGTTCAGCCGAAGTTTCCACCATCAGTTGCATGCCCAAGCACACGCCAAGAACCGGTTGGGTAAGTGACTGCAACGTACTTATTAAGTCTTTTTGTTGGATACTAGACATTGCCGCAGCGGCTGTACCTACACCGGGAAGAAAGACTTTGTCAGCCGAAGTGATCACTGACTTATCGTCAGAAACTTCTACCGCCACACCTAAACGCTCTAGTGCGAATCGCACTGAGGAAATGTTAGCGCAACCGGTATTTACAATAACAATCTTCTGTTTTTGCATTACAGCGCTCCTTTGCTGCTTGGTAGTGCGTCGCCCTGACGTGTCACGGCTTGACGTAGCGCGCGACCAAACACCTTAAACAAGCTTTCTACTTGGTGGTGAGCGTTACCTTCTGAGGTTGAAAGGTGCAACGACAAGCCCATGCTTTGCGCTAGCGAATAAAAGAAGTGCGGCACCATTTCAGTTGCCATTTCACCCACTTGGTCTCGGGTGAACTCAGCGTCAAATTTGAGGTAAGGGCGATTCGATATGTCCATAATACACTCGGCGCGGCACTCATCCATTGGTAGTGCAAAACCAAATCGACCAATACCGCGTTTGTTGCCCAAGGCTTTCTTCAGTGCTTCGCCAATGGCTAATGCGGTATCTTCAACACTGTGGTGGTCGTCGATGTGCAGGTCACCGTCAACAGTAACGTCTAATTGAATACCACCGTGAGTGGCTATTTGGTCAAGCATGTGGTCAAAAAAGCCTAAGCCCGTTTGAATCGTCGACTTTTTCGTTGAATCCAAGTCTACAACCACTTTAATGTCGGTTTCTGAGGTGGTACGAACCACTTCGGCAATACGAGACGATGACAGCAGTGATTTCTCAATATCATTCCAGTTCAGGCTTTCAGGGTTATACTGCAGCCCTCGAATTCCCATGTTTTCGGCAAGTTGCATGTCAGTAATGCGATCGCCAATAACATAAGAACGGGTGAAGTCGACTTTACCCTGTTGAAGATATTCTTGTACCAAACCAAGTTTAGGCTTACGGCAGGTACAATTGTCTTCGTCGAAGTGCGGGCAAATCAGTACGTCATCAAAGGTAACACCTTGGCTTTCGAATACCGCCATCATAGCATTATGAGGTGCGTCGAAGTCCGCTTGCGGGAAACTGTCGGTACCTAAGCCATCTTGGTTACTTACCATCACCAACTTAAAGCCAGCGGCTTTTAGTTTGAGCAGTACAGGAATGACATTTGGCTCAAAAGCGAGCTTTTCTAGACTATCGAGTTGCTTGTCAATTGGTGGTTCTTCAACGAGCGTGCCGTCACGGTCAATAAATAAAATAGCTTGCTGACTCATGCCG
This sequence comes from Alteromonadaceae bacterium, assembly GCA_027013165.1. Taxonomy (GTDB): domain Bacteria; phylum Pseudomonadota; class Gammaproteobacteria; order Enterobacterales; family Alteromonadaceae; genus Alteromonas. The sequence continues at coordinate 10,910 of JALUXV010000486.1, read as the reverse complement.
CGTCCTCTTGTAAAAATGCGTTAATCAAATTCATTAAACGTTGGTTTTGCGCTTTGGTACCAATACTGACCCGTAAACAGTTCGACAAATTTAACTGTTTTGACTGGTCGCGAATCAGCATACCTTGCGAAACCAAGTAGGCCATGAGCGCTGGAGCTTTAGCAAAGTGGAACAATATAAAGTTGGCTTTGGTATCGCCTACCAGCGTTATGCCGTCTATGGCTGATAGCGCAGCAGCGAGCGTCGCTTTTTCTTGGTTAAGCTCACTGACTTGTTGCTGTAATCGTTCAAGTGCATTGCTACTCAGTGCTTGGGCTGCAATTTGCGCCACCGGTTCTGGAATGGGATAAGGCGCAATCACCTTTAAAAGCGCCTGAATCACGGGCGCTTGTGCCAAAGTAAAACCACAGCGCAGGCCCGCTAGTGCAAATGCCTTAGACAAAGTGCGCAGTACCACAAGGTTGGGGTAGTTGTTTATTTCAGTGGCCCAGGTGTTGTCGGCGTCAAACTCAATATATGCTTCGTCGACAACAACGAGCGCACTGTCACTGAATTGTTTCAAAATTGTCTTGATATCGGCTCTAGCCACTTGTGTTCCGGTAGGATTGTTCGGCGCACAAATAAATACCAAGTTAACATTATTCGTTGCGCAAATACCTTCCACATCTAAGTTAAAATCGCTCTTTAGTGGTACGGTTTTTACGCCAATATCACACGTTTCTGCGCTAATAGCATACATGCCATAAGTAGGCGGGCAGATAAGAATATTATCTTTTCCCGGGGTGCAGAAGGTACGAATAAGTAGCTCAATGCCTTCGTCGGCACCGCGAGTAACAATAAGCTGCTCTTTCGCTACTTGCGCATAACTGGCGTAGCCGTTGACTACGCTTTCTGGTTGGCAAGAAGGGTAGCGGTTGAAGCTACTGCTATCTACGTCGTACTCGTTGGCAAAAGGCGACTCGTTGGCGTTTAACCAATCTTGTCCGCCAGAAAATAAACGACGAGCTGATTCGTATGGTTTTAACGGCACTAGGTTGTCGTTAATCAGTGTATCGATGAGCGTGGACATTACTTTTCTTCCTCGTTGCTCAAAGCATTTAGCTTGGCCATTCTTACGGCCACAGCTTGCTCGTGGGCATCCAAACCTTCTGCGCGAGCTAGCGTCATAATAGCTGGCCCCAAATTGCGCATACCGTCAGCTGATAAGGTCTGAATCGTGTAACGACGCATAAAATCGAGTAACCCTAAGCTTGAATAGTTTTTCGCGTAGCCATAGGTGGGCAACACGTGGTTGGTACCCGAGGCGTAATCACCAGCAGACTCTGGAGACCACGGGCCTAAAAATATAGAGCCTGCGTACTTGATTTGATCAAGATATTGCTCTGCGTCATCAAATTGCACAATCAAGTGTTCCGGTGCATAGGCATTGCTAATGAGCACGGCGTCGTTAACGGATTCTGCAAGAATGTAGCGCGCGTTTTTCATAGCCGGCCTAGCAATGTCAGCTCGGCTTAATGTGGCCAACTGGCGTTCCACAGCTGCTTTACTGGCTTCAATAACTTCAGCGCTATTGCTGACTAAAATGGCTTGTGAATCAGGACCGTGCTCAGCTTGAGACAATAAGTCTGCGGCAACAAACTCAGGGTCAGCATTGGCATCGGCAAGTACAAGCACTTCCGAAGGGCCAGCGGGCATATCGATAGCTGCACCGTCAGCCCGCAAACTCACTTGCTGTTTTGCCTCAGTGACAAAGCTGTTACCAGGGCCAAAGATTTTGTCTACTTGAGGAATTGAGTTTGTACCTAACGCCATGGCCGCAATAGCTTGTGCACCGCCGCATAAGAATATGGAGTCGATACCACATTTACGCGCTGCATAGGCGATTTCAGGCGCGATTAAGCCTTTACTGTTGGGCGGTGTACACAATACTTTTTGTTCGCAACCTGCTACAAGTGCAGGCACGCCAAGCATTAACACCGTTGAAGGTAGTGGCGCGCTACCACCGGGAATATATAAACCCACCTTATCAAGAGCAGTAAAACGCAGTTCGCAATTCACCCCTGGGGTGGTGGTTAATGCAAGGTCACTTGGCTGTTGTGCTTCGTGAAATGCTTTTATGTTGTTGAAGGCGGTATCTATTGCCAGAGCTACGTCGTCAGCAACACTGTCAGCTAGTGTATTTGCAGCGTCTTGAGAAAGCACTAATGATGTAAGCCCTTCACAGTCAAATTGCTGTGTGTAGCGTAATACTGCATTGTCACCTTGCTGTTCAACGTTTGAAATGATGTCTTTCACCGTCGCAGCAAGTTTGGCGCTTTCAGCCATAGCAGGGCGGGCAAGCGCTTGCTTTTTTTCGTCGTTGGAAAGTGATGACCAAGTAATCATAATCGGTCCTTAGCCCATCATTTTTTCAATTGGCATGACAAGAATTGAGCTACAACCTAGGGCTTTTAGCTTTTCCATGGTTTCCCAGAACAGATCTTCAGTACTGACTACGTGTATCGCTACGCTATCCTCATTGCCAGCTAGCGGTAATACTGTTGGGTTTTCTGCACCGGGGAGCAGGCTTTTTACTTGCTCTAGGTACGCCTTAGGCGCGTGAAGCATAATGTACTTGCTTTCTTTCGCCAGCATCACTCCATCAATACGCGGTAACATGCGGTTGATCAGGGCTTGCTTTTCAGCGCTCATACCGCCGTCGGCACGTTGAATTAACACTGCTTTTGAACGGAAAATAACATCTTCTTCCACAAGGCCATTGGCTTCAAGGGTTGCACCAGTAGAAACAAGATCACAGATGGCTTCTGCCACACCGGCCCGTGGTGCAACTTCTACTGAACCAGTAAGCATTACCGCTTTTGCGTTGATCTTTTTCTCTTCAAAATAACGTTCAAGAAGGTACGGGTAAGTGGTAGCAACACGCTTGCCTTCAAGCGATTGAATACCCGTGTATTCCATTTCGTTGGGCACGGCAATAGACAAACGGCAACCGCCATAGTCAAGGCGACGCAACACTTCATAGCTAGATGCTTTGTTCGCCGCTTTGCGTTCCAGCATTTTTTCTTCTAGTTCGTTTTCACCAATAAAACCTAGGTCGGCGACACCATCCATTACTAGACCTGGAATGTCGTCGTCACGCACGCGAAGCAAATCAATTTCTTCGTTGGTAGAGTGAGCAATCAGCAAACGGTCGCGGATATTCAGTTTAATCCCGATTGCTTTAAGAAGGGCAATGCTGTCATCACTTAAGCGTCCAGATTTTTGGATCGCAATTCTAAGTCTGTTGCTATTACTCATTGATAATTCCTTAACACTTTATTGTGCGCCTAAAAACGAAAAACCCCCGGAAGTTGCCTTCCGAGGGTCGAGAATTTTTTCATCTGCGCCATTGGAAGGAAACAATAACCTTCCAGCACGAACCTGAAAGGTTATGCTTTATGATGATGGCGGTGTAGCGCAGCGCAATTTAACATTTAGATAGACAATACCTGTTTTTTGAACGAGCAAAACAGTATCGTTTTGCTTATGGTTTTGCAAGGCGAAATTGAACTCTTTTTGCCCAAAGCGTCTAAATTTTAGTATATAAGCTAAAACAATTTGGTATGAACGCCGATGACCTGAATATAATCGGAGTGATTTTTGGAGGAAATCATGAGCAATGATTTGTTGTTCTCGGTGTTACCGAGGAACACTAGGCCGACAATTAAACCAGATGAACGCCTAAAAAAAGTGGATAAAAGCAAACGAGGGGAACAGCTCAACGAGGACGAGAAAGAACAACATGAATCTGTGCATCATGTGGATGATGACGCGCAGCGGGCATTACACAAGCGTGTGGAGGAGCGAACGGGAAGTAAACAAGAAGAAAACTCACAGCACGCGAAAAAACAACCTTCGAAAGATGAGCCGCAAAGCCCAGATTCAGAGGAGGATACCGCTGAATCGAAGTCAATAAAGCACTTAGATATCTACATATGATATGGGGTTTCCATTAGTGGTTCATATGTACTAGCTCGTAGCACCAAAGTAAAAACCGAGTTCTTGGTCATTCACCTATTTTATTCTTGTAAACTTTACCTACTTTCACTGTCGGTCCTTTTTTGAGCCTGACTCTATGGCTGGTGATTGAACCAAATAGCAAAACAATAAAGACAATGGTGACCACTAGAGCTTGCATATTCGGAGAGGATACTTCGTTAATTGCGGTGTAAGACAGCGCATCAAGCCCGTAGGTAGAGTTGTTACTTAAATCACCATTACCCACCAATGAAAATGATGTAATGGCGGTGTCGCTGATGATACCGAAGAAGGTACTTTCGTTCCAAACACTAGTGACCTGAAACGCCTGAAGTATTTCGTGACCGGCACTGTCGATATAGTCCAAGCTTGTTGAATTGAGTTCATTAACATCAAATCCGATAGCAAATACTTCGTGGTTAAAGGTAACAGTAAGAGTATCTCGCTCTCTTAAAGACAAAGCTTTGGTCCCTTCACTTACGTGACTAGTTGTAGTTCTGTAGCGCTTAAAGCCAGAGGTAGTATCGATTGATATGACTGTGAGAGCACTGTCGTTAAAACCGTCAAAGTCCAGTTCTCCACTTACTGCGCTTTCGAAGGCCTCTCTATCTGTAAATAGAATATAGCCCGCTTGAGCAGACTGACTTATCAGGCACATGATTATTAGTATGGTTGTTGTTAAACGATAGCTTCTCACAATCATATCTCTCGATGACAAAGCATAAATAAATTTGAAAATTGGTTATTGGGTTTTGTCATTACTCATGGGAGTTTTCAGTGAGTAATGCATCTACAGGCGTAGTATCGCAGGCAATTGTGAGTAAATTGTGAGGTGTTTAAAAAAGCCAAATTTTCATAGTTTCCAAGGTTTTTTTGTGATTATCATTGAGTCATAATTTTTTAAAGGTATTACGCAAACTCTCGTTAATGCAGGTTTGTAAGGCCTATAAGGTTGTTTGTTCATGTATCGTGTGTTTTTACTTCTGCTGTGTACTACGCTTTTTAGCGGTGAGTTGACCGCTCAGCAAGTAACCCCCCTTGAGAGCGAGGTATTACGAACGCAAATTCTCGACACATCGCTATCACGGGTTCAGCGTTTGGCCACAATTATCCAATTTATTAAAACCCACAGAAGAAGCGAGCCTGATGCGTCGCTAGAATATGCAGACCTTGGATTTGAGTTGCTTGAATCTATTGAAGAACCATTTCTTGAGTCACAGTTACTTGGGTACGCGACTAAAATCTATTTGGAGCGAGGAGAGCTGGATCATGCCGAGCATCTCATAAACAAAGGACTTGAAGCGGCACGTAGAGCAAACTCTGCGCAAGGGTTGGCACTTAACTTATTTAATCAAGCGTTGCTTTATCAACTAGATAACAAGCTGGTGCTAGCACTTGATAGCTACAATCAACTGGAGCGAGCCTATATTGATGCCGAGGATATTAGTGGTTTGGCGGCAGCCTACAACAACATGGGTATTATTTATCAGAAGCTAGGCAATTTAGAAGATGCGCTATCCTACTTTCAGCGGGCATTGCCCTACTATGCTGAATCGGGAAGTAAGGTGCATGAAGCCAATACTATTATGAATATTGGTGAAGTGCTTTACTTGATTGGTGATGTAAAACAAGCCGAGCAAAACTATCAACATGGTTTAAGTTTAATTACCGAAGAGAGCGCACCCCTCAGTTTTCTTGAAGGACATCTGCGGCTGGCTATTTTGTATGGCGATCAACAAGCGTTGGACCTAGCGGCGGAGTATTTATCTCAGGCTATTTCAGTGGCGAAACGATTCAACTTGGCAACTCCATTACTGAGTGCCTACTACGAAGAGATTAAGCTACTTATAAAGCAAGGAGCTACCGACAATGCTTATGCTGTTCTGCTTAAGGTGGAGAAGCTTTTGCTTGATGACGTTCAATCTGAGCTTGCCTTGGGTGCATTTTATTTCAGAGCGCTTGTTGCTGTAGAGCAGGAGAAATGGAGTGACGCAGAACAGTACATTGATGCTTTATTCCATCATCATGTTTATGATTTTAGATTTTTTGATCTGCAAGAGGCGTTGTCGTTAGCTTTTTTAATAAAGCGCCAGTTGGGGAAAGATGCACAGGCCAATGCCATTATTTCTGAGTGGTTCAGCCGATATCGCGATCATCAGAAAGATAACCGAGACACCCTAATTGCACAGTACGCACAGCTGTATAAAGTTAATGAAGCGGAACGTGAAGTGGAAGCTCTTACTCAGCAAGCTATAGAAAACGAAAATGAAAAGTTGCGTGCTCAGCAGCACATACGTCAGATGGTGTTTATTTTCGTCGTGGTAAGTGTCGTGCTTTCGGCGTGTTTATTATTGATATGGCAAAGAGGAAAGGCATTGAGGCGAGAAAATGCGTTAACTAACGAGTTAATTACGCAGAAAAAACGCTTTTTCGCGGATATCTCACATGAACTCAGAACACCATTGACGATTTTTAAATTAAAGATGCAAGAGCTTGAATTTAATATCGCGGATGATCCAAAACGAATATACAAGTTACTTAACGAGCGAATAGATAGCTTTAACAGTTTGATAAACGACATATCTTTACTAGCTCAAAATGACAGAGGTGAACTAGAGCTTCAATTCGAGCAGGTGAAATTGAAAGAGTTTTTTGAACGCCGAGGCGATGAGTTGTCTAGCCTTGCTGCTGAGTATGGATTAAGTCCAGTGATTGATATTAGACTCAATGAAGCTGACGAAGGTACCATCGATGCCGCTCGCGTGAGACAAGTTTTGGCGAATTTGTTTAGCAATGCGTGTCGCTATACCCGTGCCCCTGGTATGGTTCGACTTAAAGTGAAGCAGTCTGAAAATCGATTATTTTTTCGCGTAGAGGACAGCGCTCCAGGGCTTAGTGTTCATGAGCAACGTCGGGTGTTTGACCCTTTGTATCGTGTGGACAAGTCGCGTAGCCGTAAGTTGGGTGGAAGTGGCTTAGGCTTATCGATTTGCAGCGACCTTATAAAAGCTCAGAAAGGAACTATTGCTATCGACAGCAGCGAATTGGGTGGCGTTATGTTGTCAGTAGCACTACCGATAAATGGCGGTAATAAATGAACAAAAAACATATTTTGATTGTTGAAGACGAAGTTGACGTAGCTGATAGTGTGAGAAACTTTCTGCACAAAGCGGGATTCGAAACGTCACATCTAGAATCTGGTGAACCCGTTACAGACTTTGTGTCTAGCACAACAGTAGACCTTATCTTATTGGATATTATGCTTCCCGGGATGTCTGGATTAGAGGTATGTAAAGCCCTGCGCAGTTTCTCAAATATACCCATATTCATGTTGACGGCCTGTGCAGAAGAATCGCAGAGGTTAGAAGGGCTAGAGCTGAGGGCGGACGATTACATCAGCAAACCTTTCAGTGCGCCGGAGTTGGTGCTAAGAGTGACTAATTTTCTAAAGCGATTTGGCCGGTCGGAGCCAGAGCTTGGACTGAGCATTAACAAAGACGAATTCTCTGCGTCATTCAAGGGTGAAAAAATTGGGCTGACAAAAGCCGAGTTGGAGCTAATTGCACTCTTGCAAAAGCGACCCAATCAGGCGTTTACAAGAGAGCAGATCCTTAATTCGATATATAGCGACTATCGAGATGTTAGTGATAGAACCGTAGATACTCATATTAAAAACCTACGTAAAAAGCTAAAGTCGGTATCACCACAGCACGAGTACATACAAGCTGTTTATGGTGTGGGATACCGCTACGTATTGGCTTAGCCTTTTACTTTCTCAACGGTGTAGCCTTGTGCTTCAAGCAAGGCTAGTACACCGTCGTTGCCTGGCAAATGAAGGGCACCTACTAGCACAAACTCCACTTCATCAGACTCAAAGAAGCTGATCAAGTGGGGAAGCCAGTTATGGTTTCTTTCCACTAGAATGCTCTTGTAGACTTCAGGATAGTCCGTGGCAAATACATCCAAAATATCTGTGCTCATGCCTTTTAAATCGCCATTGAACCAATATTCTTTCATCAAAGAGAGGTTTTCGGGCAGGGTTTTAATGTCTTCCAAGGTGTACTGAATAAGTCCATCAGGGTCGTCTTCACCCATGGCGACAATGAATGCCAGTTGTTGCTCTGGCGACTCCAACCATGCCAGTGTCTTGTCTGCATCTTTTGCTTTTTGTGCATAGTGAGCATCAACGCCCTCAAGAGTTAGTCCTAAGCGCTGTAGCTCACCAATCGTCAAACTAAGCGAAACAAGCTGCGGTTTAAATAACTTTACACTTTCTATTGGCCAGCCTCTCGATGCAAAATGGCTCGCTAGTGCACTGTATGTGTCTTCCGATAGATGTGACTGTATCGTTGAACCGTCAGAGTAACTTAATTGCTGGAGCAATTGCTGAGAAAATGCCGGCGAGTTAACGGCGTCGAGGTCGGTCTCAAGAACAATACTTGATGCCTTATCAAAAGCGATTTCATAGGGGGCTGGCAGTGGATAATCACCTTCACTGAGCAGGTGAAGTGTACCGCCGACGAATATTGCGCTGTCTCCTTTAGATACTTTCCACACCGATGCAGAATACGTAGGAGCCACAACTATCAAGGTGGCGACTAGCAAGAAGATCCTTTTCATTTTTTATAACTTAATAAGAGTATGGGGCAATTACTCTAACTAGAACATTGTTGGAAAACAAAGGTTTCGTAAAATTATTATTTAAAAGATTGTATTTTTGCCGTCGTCTGGCAAAGTGCCTCAAAATGTAAATTAATTGTGTGGAGGTTCGTTTGCGTCGTGTTGTTAATCTGGTCTTAGCCCACCCGATAAGAGCGTTGTTGCTCAGTATGTGGCTATGTACAGTTGCGGTTCAACAAAACGCTGTCTCGCTGATTACAGATTACGGGCTTTTTACTGTATTGGGTATTGTCGGCGCAGTCTTCGCAAACGCCACAGGCGCCGGTGGCGGTGTTGTTTTTGTTCCCTTCTTTAATTACTTAGCTTTTGATGCAACCAGCATTGTTGCCACCAGTTTTGCTATTCAATGTTGCGGTATGACAGCAGGGGCTATTACTTGGTGGCGATACAAACAGCAAAATCATCCCTCTGATCCAGAGTGGTACCCTGTGGTTCCTAGCTTGAGGCTAACTTTACCATTTTCTGCATTGGGTTTATTGGTTGCCCAGTTTGGACCCCAGTATTTTTCTCTGCTGGCTTGGCTGCAAGGTGGTGTAGCGGAGCTGCACATAGGGTTTGGTATCTTTTCTATATTTCTCGCCATTGCGATTTTCGCCTCTATTCCTTTAATGGGAAACAAGACCTATCGCTATAGTTTTATTCGATTAGACACGCTGTGCTTACCCGTTATTGGCTTTGTGGGGGGCATCATTACCGCATGGCTCTCAGTGGGAGTGGGTGAGTTAGTGGCTGTGTATTTAATCATTCGTGGTTTTAATATTACTATGGCAATTGCATCGGCCGTTATCTTATCTGCATTGTCAGTTTGGTGCGCCATTGTGTACCACATTACGGTGACTGAAGCTGTGATTTGGCCGGTAGTTCTATTTGCTGGAGCGGGTGCTATTATGGGCGGAATGTTAGCTAAATATGTAGTGCTGGCGTTTTCACCGCAAAAATTAAAAATATTCTTCGGCGCGTGGGTTTTGGTGTTAGGTGTTGCAGGGTTGCCCGTGTTCTAACAATGTAACGAGAGGCTGTTATGAATGAGTGTTCAATGGATAATGTGCGCGCGCAAAAACAGCCTGAATGGTCAAAAAACGCCGTTATTTATCAGGTAAATACCCGCCAGTTTTCACCTCAAGGTACCTTTGAGCAAGTCACCAAAAAGTTGAACCACATCAAATCTTTAGGTGCCGATATTGTGTGGCTTATGCCCGTACATCCCATTGGTGAAAAACATCGTAAAGGTACCTTGGGCAGCCCTTATTCGGTCAAAGACTATTACCGTATCAATAGCGAGTTCGGCACAGAAAGCGATCTCAGAACACTCATTTCCGCTGCCCACAGTATGGATCTTAAGATTATCCTCGACTGGGTGCCAAACCACAGCGCTTGGGATAACGAACTCGTAGATCTTCACCCCGAATGGTATGCCAAAGATCATCACGGTAACTTTCGACCATCACCCTGGTGGGATTGGTCAGATATTATTGAGTTTGATTACAGTGTGCCTGAGCTGCGAACTTACATGATTAACGCAATGAAATACTGGGTCGAAAACTTCGACGTAGATGGTTTTCGCTGCGATGTGGCGGGCTATGTACCGAATGATTTTTGGCAGCAAGCCTGTGATGCATTGCGTGAGATAAAGCCAATATTCATGTTAGCCGAATGGGAAAATCGTGACCTACACAGCGCTGGCTTTAACATGACCTATGCATGGTCTTGGAATGAGACGGTACATGAAGTCACGCAAGGGAAGTGCTCACTTGATAGGTTGAGAAAATATTACTCATGGAACGAGCGTTCATGGCCTGCTGATGCGTATAGAATGACCTTTGTGAGTAATCATGACAAAAATGCATGGGATGGTACTCAGCATGAACAATTTGGTGAAGGTCTGGAAGCGGCGATTGTTTTGTCTGTCATGGGTGAGGGAATGCCACTGATTTACAATTCTCAAGAAGCGGGCGAATCTAAGCGGTTAGCTTTTTTTGAAAAAGACTGCATTGAGTGGAAACGTCATTCTATTGGTACGCTATATCAAGAATTGATTGCGTTAAAAAAACGCACTTCAGCCTTATGGAATGGTGATTTCGGTGCAAGGATGATTCACGTTCCAAATTCTAAAATGAATCAAGTGATCAGTTTTGTTCGACAAGATGATGCGAGTAAAGTCGCTGTTTTGATAAACTTCTCTGCATTATGCCAGCGGGTGCGTTTACACGACA